>JACZSC010000004.1 GCA_022574415.1 Nitrososphaerota archaeon
CTTTTTCTCTTTATACTCAAATGAATACACTCTTAGAGGATATTCTCTAAAAGCACAAACAAGTCTTGCAAAATCTAAAAAACTAGCAGTTTGAACAAAATATTGATCTACCATTATTAAGAAAATAACTAATGTTGGATTAATTTCTTAAGGTTCTTAGGATGCAATGGTGAAGGAATTAAGTGATTTTTTAGAAGACATAGGAAAACAAGGTAATCATTGGATGGATTAGCCTTTTCCTATTCTGTACATTTTGGTACTACAGGTAGGACAGGTACCTTTTGTTGCAGGCCTACCATTTTTCATGGTGACAGATTTTGGATTCTTTATCTCTCTTTTTGCTCTGCATTTTACACAGTATCCTGTTGTCATAACAACTAATCCTAAACTTGATCCTATTTAGAAAGATGCTGTAAATTTTGTTTAACAATAAACAGCTCTAAAATACAAAGCGTATTCCCTTTACTTCTTAGAAAGATTTGAAGAGGCTAGAACTTGTTACAAACAAGCAAAGAAACTGAAGGATAAGGAATCTGATCTAGGACATAACAAGAATGAATGGGGAACATGATACTATTATCAGATTTGATAATTACAATTCAATCTTAAATTTTATAATTTCCTACCACTATGGTGCTTTACTGCAAAAAACATCATTGGCATTATGAGGATTCTTGTACTTTTTGTAACTATGAGGCAAGTCGTAAAAAAAGATCATAAAGATATTCCCCCAGCAAAATTTGTAAAAATGGCTAAAGTGCATAAATGGAAATTGGGGGGGAGGTAAAAGATTTCAAAGGTAGGGTGAAGGTGACCAGGGTTTAGAACAGTTTGTATGCTCTATCAATCATGGAACAGTAAGTATGGCAACTGAACCAAATTGGATTAAGGCCACCTTCTACATATTATTCAATATAAGATACTTAAGTCTTGCATAGATTTATGAAATCAAATTGATTAACATTTGATACTAACTGTTAATGATCAATTATTTCGGATTGTGACGTAATTTAGAAAAATAGTTATTTTCGTTCTACAATATCATTATTATGGCAAAATTCACCTGCCGAGATTATGGTTTTGATTGTGATTTTATTGCCGAAGGAGACAATATTGCAAAGGTAATAGAGGAATATGGAAAACATTCCTGTGATGAACATGGAATAGAATATTCCAAAGAGGCCTTGATGCAGTTTATTTTGAGGAAGCATGGATAAAACTAATACTGAAAATTAGGAGGGATTATTTTCTCAAGTCACTTTTGACTAACCACTTTCTACACTTGTCACATTTTGTTAACTCTTCATTCAAGCTAATAAACAAATTGCCGCAGGAAGAACATTAGCTCATTTTTCGGTGTAAGAAATACCTGGTTCTCATGATAAAATTTTCACCAAAATATACTATAACTGTTGTGAAAAATGAGACGGTGTTTTTACAACAGGTGGTATGACACTTTTCTCAAAACTGATAATCAACAATGGGTTATATTGTGTCAAAAGTTTAGAAAGCACGTTGTCTGAGAACCAAGAGACAGAAATTGGTTGTATGTATACAAAGTGTAACTGTAAGACAATTGTTCCACTCGTAGTTTCAATTTGTGACCATTGCCTCAAAGGCCACCACTCATAAAATTGAATAAACTCTCCTGACATGAAAAGAACACCAGCAATGAAAAACAATGAAAAAATCTGGAAGTTAGAATATTGGGAATCTGTCTCTCATCAAGAACCTGATGAACAAAATAAAGTAAAAGAAGACGATGAAAATTATTCTGGTAAGACACAATAACAAGTTTGAAACTACAAATGATGGCTATGAAAAAATTGGATGTTTTTACCAATTTTAAATTCGTGTTTATTCCCGCCATAGCAATAGTCTCATTTTCTCATTTTATGGTAGTGCTGTTTGGTCAAACCATTCCTAATATTGTCTGGTCGTTTTTCAAAGAGGTGGGCTTTGTCATAGTTTTAGCAGCGGCTCTTATCTTTGCAATCACGTGGTTCTGGAGAACAATTCCCCACAACAGGCCAAAAAATTATTCCATATTCAGTTTTGATGTTTTTGGACAAGAATCAAAAATTGATGGATTGCGTACAGAGTTTAAGACTCATGACGTAGCATGGAGTTTTATGAAGCAGTACAAAAAATCCTATCCTTTGCATCATTTTGCATTGATACCAGACATATCCAAAACAGAGAAAAAAACCATCATAAGATATCTTTAGAAAAACTCTAGATTAATTCAATTTTCAAACATGAAAAGATTTGATCCGAACTGTTAAACGAAATACCAAAGAATTTACAAATCCAAGTTTCATTAAAGAGGCTTGAAATACGATAATTGTGTAGTTATACCATGACAATAGCGTATGTGTTAATTAATTGTGATTTAGGTTATGAGGAACAAATCATTGAAGAGCTGAAGCATCTTTCAGATGTTAAAGAGACGCATGGAACTTTTGGCGCCTATGACATTCTTGCAAAGGTTGAGTCAGCTAATGTAGAAACTCTAAGAGAAACAATAATGTGGAAAATTCGAAAAATGGGTCGTGTGAGGTCTACCCTAACGCTGATGGGGATAGAAGGTCAGGAATAAGAATAAGCAATAGATGCAAGGGACTTGGAAATATTGAAAATCTAGCTGACCTTGGAATTATAAAATCATGAACATTAAACTCTCTATTAAGGAAAACAAGGCTGCTAGCATTCTTATAATACTGGTATTTTCACTTGTGATAATAAAATTATTTTTTGCCGAGTCATTTTTTTCTGGTAGGTAAAATGTGCCCATATCTGAAAACGGTTTTTTAGAAAATGGCGATGGCATTCGTGTTAATCAACTGTGAATTAGGGGCAAAGGAGTTCGTTATTTCAGAACTCAAAGAAATCGAAACTGTAAAGGAGGTTAGGGGAGTTCTTGGTACCTACGATATTATAGTCAAACTAGAAGCTGGGCCGTTAGATGAAATAAGCAAAACAGTAACTTTGAAAATTCGTAAGTTGGACAAAATTCGTTTTACAATGACTTTGAATGTCATCAAAGGTCAGTAACAAAAGAGACTAGAGGGGACACAATCATCATAGGATTTACCATACGTGTGGTTCCTCTCTAATTTTGAAACGATATAAAAAGCAGAGATCACTATCTTCTGATTAGAATTTTGCAATATAAGAAATGTCCATGCAAATGTGGTTGCACTAAAACAATATCAAATGTGTTTTATGATATTTGCATTCACTGTACACTTGGAACACATAAAAAACCTTAATAAAATGAATTGTGAACCATTTGTTCGAAATACCCTTATACTGAATTCTCTAGGTTTTATTTGAAGTAAAATGACAATCATTTTTGTTCCAATCAGACCAAGTAGAAGAAACGAAGAATTAGATGAATTAGAAGAGACAGAAGAACAATAAATTTCTGAAAGAATTTGTCCCAAAAACTTGTTTAATTTACATTTGATACGAACTGTTAACCGAACTCGCAAAGTGTGGTTATTCCTTGTAAAAGAAAAAATGATCTAGAACGCTGTCCTTAATTTCGTCCAGATAAGATTCCAAAATTTTTCTTATTTCGATCAGTTCGCCAGATGATGGAAATCTTTCGTATGTATTCATGTAATCACCAATGATTAAACCAATTAGGAAACCTGCCTTGTGACCATACTTGAAATCATCATCATACTGATATCCCCAAACCTTCTGTTTTAATTCGGGACTAGAGATCTCGTTTGATTTCAGAGTTTTATGAATAAGGGATGTGATTTTATCATGAAATTTTTCTTCCAGAACCACAATTCTACTTTGATCCACATCTAATAAAAAGAGAAACCTGAGCGCTTTTTATGTTTGAAATGGCAATGGAACAATGCGGAAGCTAACAAATACTATTATGAGATTTACTTGTTCCTGTACCGCTATTGGAACACCCCTCCGTTGGCTTCCGTTTTCTTTCAAGACTTGAAATATGATGTTTGCGTAATTGTGTTATGGAAATAGCTTATGTTTTGATTAATTGTGATTTGGGATGTGAGAAAGCAATAATTGATAAGCTAAAACATCTTGATAATGTCAAAGAAGTCCACGGAGTTTTTGGTGTATATGATATCCTTACAAAGGTAGAGTCAGATAGTGCAGAAAATCTAAGGGATACAATTACCTGGAAAATTAGAAAATTAAACAGGGTAAGGTCAACGCTTACGCTGATGGTAACAGAGGGCTAGGACATACATTCTACACCCTAGAAAATTACCAAAGGGCAGTAGTTTACAAGAAGCAACATCCTGAAAGTAAGCGATGGTTTCTTACAACTAATCCTGACGATATGAATGAAAATAATCTAGGTTTCCTTTCTACCTGTTATTAGATAATTAATTTAATCACCAAGTTTAAGACCTCACACACTTGAATGAGACATGATTAAACTAATTCCTAACATCAAACAAAGTTGTTCAAGATGTGGGAAGAAGGAACTAATCACAGATACCGAAACAGGTGAGATTTTTTGTGGTGGTTGTGGTTATGTATCATCTGAACGTGTAGAAAGTACTGGTCCTGAGAGGCGCTCATTTCCTGATGACAGAATCAATAGAGAAAGGACGGGAGTTGGTACATCTTTAGCAATACATGATCAGGGTCTGTCAACAGTAATCAACCCAACAAACAGAGATTCCACAGGAAAACCTCTTTCTTATTCTATGAAAAAGACTCTCAAGCGTCTAAGAATATGGGATAGTAGAACTCAAAATGAACGAATGGATAGGAACTTTAGACAAGCTTTTAGTGAATTATATAGATTAAAGGACAAACTTGCAATTTCAGACGCAGTAATTGAAAAAGCTGCATACATCTACAGAAAGGCTCTTGAAAAAAAACTGGTGAGAGGCAGATCAATTCCTGCTATGATTGGTGCAGCGTTATATGCAGCATGTCGTGACACAGAGACCCCAAGAACTTTGAACGATATTACAGCAGCAATTAACATTAAAAGAAAAGACCTAACTCTCTGCTACAGGATTTTGGTAAAGGAATTAGGTCTTAAGATGCCAGTGGTAGATTCAGTACAGTGTGTTGCCAGAATTGCCAGCAAGGCGGGACTTTCTGAAAAAACAAAACGCTATGCAGTAAAGATTCTCAAAAAAGCCAAAGAAAATAACATTTCAGCAGGAAAAGATCCAATGGGACTGGCAGCATCTGCTCTATACATTTCAAACACTAGGATGGGAATGAAATGCTCGCAGAAGATTATAGCTCAGGCAGCTGATATAACTGAGGTAACGGTCCGAAACAGGTGTCACGGTCTGAAGTTACTAGACATCTAGGCATTAACATTTGATACGAATCTGTTGTTAGTTCTTTTTGTATCTGATTAACGTAATAATAGTTCAAAATGCTGATAAAATGGATTATAAGAATTGGTTTTATTTTGGTAATTTTAGGAGTTATTTATTTTGGAATTAGTAGTTATCTAAATTCTGCTGGGTCTTAATAGTTCCATTAACAGTTTGCAAATATTCATTCAATTCCAGCCCCACCTGTAGTATTTTTCTTAAACTCTTCCATCTTATGAGAGCATGTAAGTAATTCTTCGGGAGAATGTTTATTTTTTGGTCTTCTACACATGGGACAGATTTCATCCCCTTCTTTTGGTTTACGAGGTTCAGTCACCATATTATCAATACATGAAAATCACTTTTAACAATTCAGAAGTTTTTTTATTTGATACGAACTGTAAATTCAAAATACTTATCTCACCAACACTAAATGATTACATTGAATAGTTATCTTCTTACTCTCCTTCCGATATTCCTCCTACTAAATAATGCAGCATTTGCTGTAGTCTATGATGATACCACCATACAAAATGCACAGCTTGTTTCCCAAGATGAAGGCAAGATAACTGTAGATAAACAAGTAATGATAATGGCTGACCTCTCAAATGGTCAAGACCAAGATCAAAAATTTGCTTACATTGTACAAATTCGAGATGAAAATGGCGTGGTGACGTCACTTTCTTGGATTACAGGCAGCCTCACTCCAGGTCAGAGCTTTTCTCCAGCCCTTTCATGGACTCCAATCTCTGCTGGTACATATGCGATTCAGATTTTTGTTTGGGAAAGTGTGAATAATCCTGATGCACTTTCTGTGCCACTTTTACTTTCAGTAGATGTGGTTGACATTTGATACGAACTGTTAATGGGTCCAAAATAAGACCAAATAACGTACCTAGTCACTCTAAATCCAGATCTAAAATAAAAGAAAAAAATTGAGACAATATTTTCTGACTTCATTTTTTAAAATTTTCTTTTTAAAAAAATAATTTTTTTAAAAAATAAAATCATAAATTAGAGCTTGTCGTAACACTACTATGGATTCATTTTTCCTAAATTCATACGTGATGAATCCACATCAAACATCCACAACAAAAGATATCCCTCTAGACCCGCATGAAAATTTTGTTTGAATTTTTAATTTGGATTAGTGATTACATTTACAAGGAATTAGTTTAGTGTCAAAAGTACAGTCGTGAGGTCCATCTGACCTCATATCTACTGGAATTTCTTTCATACAATCTTCATGTCTTCCCTTTTGGCAGAACCAACAAATTTCTGAATGATTTGTTGAGCCAGATTCCATCATCTTTCACTTTATACATACGTCAACCATGAAAGAAACCTATTATCATTTCCCATGGAAACATCCTTGAAGGATTTTTGCAGTGCTTGAGTAATATTCCCAGGTTTGCCATTACCTATCCTTTTTTTATCAATTTGAGTTACAGATTTTACCTCCGCTGCGGTACCTGTCATAAAGACTTCTTCTGCAGAAAATAGATCTTTTTTTTCTAAATCTGTTTCAACTACACATCCTCCATTTTCTTTGATAATCTGAATAATACTATCACGCGTTATCCCTGCTAGAACACCTGATTCTAGCGGTGGCGTCTTAATTTGAGCATCTCTTACAATGAAAATGTTCTCTGCACTACCTTCTGCAATTTTACCTTCATAATTCAACATAATAGCTTCATCATATCCACTCTTCAATGCATCAACTCTTGCTAATGCAGCATTGGAATAATTTGCTGCCGCTTTTGATTCCATTGGCTGTGATCTAGAATCAATTCTAATCCACTTTGAAATCTTACATTTTGCCCCTGAGACTTTTCCAGCCTTTGATTCGCCCATTTTCCATTCCCAACATGCGATAGCTACATCAATGTTATTGAGAGGTGGAGTTAATCCAACTGCACCAACACCACAATAAGCAATTGGTCTAATATAACATTCTTTGAGGCCACTTAACTTTACTGTTTTGATTATTGCGTCTGAGATCTTTTTTTTAGAGTATTTCATCTTCATTGAATACAATTTAGCTGAATTGAAAAATCTATCAACATGTTCCTGTAATCGAAAAATAGCAGAGCCATTAGAGGTGTTATAACACCTAATTCCTTCAAATACTGCAGTCGAATAATGTAATGCATGTGTTAAGACATGCACATTGGCATTCTTGAAAGGAACAAGCTTTCCGTTCATCCAAACTTTCTTACCATACTTCATAGTTGAATTGAAAAATTATAGCAATTTAAAGAATAGCATAATAATGCCCTCAGTGATCTGCAAACTAAATATTATCTGAAAAAAAGTTATAATCATGAATTGGATTTTAGGCGGAATTGCTATTGCATTATTAATTATGGGACTTGTTGGGCAAGCTTTTGAAATGAGAAAAATTCGTATTTCTACTTATAGAGACGAAGAGCTAGCCTCATCAAAAATTTTCATGAATAAAAAAAATTTCAAATGGTATGTAATGATTGGCGGAGGAATTGTAATTTGGTATCTCGCTGGGCGCACTCCTCAATAAACTATATAGATCAACTCTAAATACTAGAAAATCATAGTATCATTAAGCGTGTTTTGGGTAACGCCGGACTGAATCTAGATAAAGGTCCAAGAAAAAACCCACCTTGGCACTACTGGTTTAATACCTGTAGCGCCATGTGAAATATTTTAAAAAATTTTTTAAACGAATTTAATTTCTGATCTTTCTGAATGTATTACGCTAATTGCTTTTTCTATATTATTTGATGAATCTTCTAAAACAATTATTATTCTAGATGTTTCTTCTTGCGCATCCATATTTAGAATGTTTAAACCAGCTTCACCAATTTTTGCACTAGTTTTAGATGCAACCTGTTGAACCCTCCACATTTCATCGCCAATCAATGTTACTACTCCACGATTATACCTAATTGTAGCAAGAGAATCAAATCCAAGTAGGTATTTTTCATTTCTTTTAACATAATCCCCATCTAAGAACAAAATCCTAGTAAATTCAATTCCATCCTTTGTATACGGTGAGAGTATTATGAATTCACTGTATCTTTTATCATTTTCAAGGGAATCTAGTAATCTTTCTGCTGATTTAGTTTCAATCCTAAAAATCGCGCAATTTTTCTTTCCAGTTACTATTTTCAAAGGATGACCATTTTTAGAATCTGCTACTCGTTTAATTGTAGTAGTTTTTTCGGGGTTTTTCATATTTGTGATAATAATCGGCATATCTGCACCATGTTCCAAAATCTCTTTGATAGCTATTGGATCAAGGATCTTCATTCCAAACATACCAGCTAACCTTGCCTCGTTGTATGATAGCTGTTCTATTTGACTTAGCCCATCTCCAACTATTTTTGGATCTGCTGAAACAACAGAGCTATCCTTTTCAAAATCAATTGTGGTGTCATATTTTTTATAAAAAAGAATTCCTAAATCAGCAGCTGTTCGATCAGATCCCCCTCGCTCATATGTAGTAATTACTCCATCCGACGTTTTTCCAATAAAACCGCCTATAGAGACAACTTCATTTTCTTCAAGCATTTTTTGAAGTGGTTGGATTTTCTCTAATGATTCAGTTACAAGGAAATTAGTGGATTCAATGTTGTTGTCTGTAATGATAGGCCAATTATCCAAACCAATTGCTTCGGACTTGATTCCTTGTCCTTTCAGGATAAAATTCATCATTTGAGACATGAGTATTTCTCCAGAATATGCTAATGCTTTTGAACGAATTTCATCAGCAAACTCCCCTTTTTGCTTTGCATCATCTAATGCTTTTTTTGCATTTTCCAAATGATTCTGGATAACTTTGGAACAATCTTCTTGATACTCAGAACTTACCAATTCTAAAATTTTATCATAAGCGTGTTTTACCTCAACAAGATTAGGTTCCTCTCCATTTTCAGCTTTTCTTCCTAAATCCAAAACAATATCAGTTAGTGATCGAGCTTTCCCATTTTGAATTGTAAGAGGTGCAGAAAAAACTGTAATTACCTTCGCATTTTTTTTTAATTCGTTTACTCTTTGAATGATAATGGGAATCGATAGACCGTCTGCACCAATTGCGCTACCACCAAATTTTGCTATTATTAGATTTGTCATGACGTATGAAAAGTTCAAAGTCATCTATTAAGCATTGGTTTTAACCATGATGTTTTTCTATATGGATAAAGATTTTTTTGATTTTTTTTCTCTTAAAGTTTAAATGGATTTTAGCAAAGTAGTTTGCTGGGCCCATAGTCCAGATCGGTTATGACGTCGCCCTTACACGGCGAAGATCCGGGGTTCAAATCCCCGTGGGCCCATTTTTAGGCTCAAAAATTTTAAGTCTAATTAAATATTTGGAATATTAAAACAAATTATGCTAAACCAAATTGCAGCAAAAAAATCTCTAATTGTATCTATATTTGTACTATTTTCATTAATTTTTGTTGGTGGTGTGTTTGCCGCAACAAATGAAATTGCAGTTGGCGCAGGTCAAGAACTGTCATATCCCTCTTGGTTAATCATCGCATATCTTGCTGGACTCTCAATGATTATTCTTCCATGTACACTACCACTAGTTTTCATAATAATTCCACTTAGCATGGGAAAAGGCGGTAAGAAAGGTCTTTCAATGGCATTGCTTTTTGGCGCTGGTTTAACAATTACAATTGCCTCTTATGGAATGGCAGTTGCGACAATAGGAAAAACTGCATCTTTAGATCAAATATCAACAATAATGTTTTTGATTGCAGGAATTGCCGCATTTGTTTTTGGCTTGTCACAACTAAAACTGATTTCTCTAAAGATGCCCTCATATTCTGGAACACCAAAATTCATACAAAATCGTGGAGATTACACAAAGTCTTTCTTTATGGGGCTTCTTTTGGGAAATGCTGGGGTTGGATGTCCAAATCCATTATTCTATTGGTTGTTAATCTACATTGCAGGAACTGGAAGTATTGAGGTGGGCGCTTCACTAGGATTGGTACATGGGGTTGGGAGAGCAATACCGCTTATTCTAATGTCAGCACTAGCTATTATTGGAATTAACGCAACAAAGACTTTGACACAAAAGAGAGTTTCAATAGAGAAAGTAACAGGCTGGATGCTGATTGTTATCGGTGCGTTTCTAATAATTAATGGTCTTCCACAAGGACATGAGTGGTATGAGGAAACATTTGTTCATGAGGGATGGAATCGGCTGGTTGAACTAACACCCATTCCGGCAGAGTTTGAGATGGATGCACATGGACATGAACGAGATGAGGTGAAATCTTTAAAAAATTACATTCCTATAGTGCTAATTAGTTTGATAGTGATTCCAATCCTTTTCTATTTTGCTCGTAAAAAGTTAGAGGTATCAGCATGAAGGATCCAGTATGTGGTATGGAAATTAGCAATAAAGGAGAATCCATTACTCACAATGGTAAAGAATACAGATTTTGCTGTGCTAGTTGCAGATGGGCATTTGAAAAGAATCCAGAACAATTTATTAAAAATGACTAAAGTTGAAATTCTAACAACTCCTGGCTGTACAAATTGCAGTATAGTTGAGAAGATATTAGATGAGATGAAGATTCCATATCAAGTCATTGACGTAACTGAAAAACCTGAATATCTTAAAAAATTTCCAATATTTACTGCTCCAGGACTTGTAATTAATGATAAACTTGAATTTACCGGCATTCCAAAAAAAGAAGAGCTTGTTGCTAAACTCATGTAATGCTTTTTGTGTAGACTAGAATTATTCAGTTTAGATTTCTAAAATCCTCTTAACCCTTTTGGCCTAACTACTTCTGGATGCCGTCTCATCCATGCAATTTTTTTGAGCATTGCTTGTTTGTCTTGTGGAAAAGTTCCTTTGATTGTATATGCATTAGAACCATGGTTTACTCTAAACACAATCTCTTCTTTGACATCGATTTGATCAATCAGATCTTCCAATTCATCTAGTGCTTCAGGATCAGATATTGGAATAAATGGCTCTTCAAATTTTGTTAAAAATTCATCTTTAATTCCATTTTCCAAGTATAATGTCAGTGCACCTAAAAAATGGGGGGGTGATCTGTTGATTAGTCTTGCAGTGCCTTTAATGTGTTCTTTAGAGTGAGTTTTTCCACCAAGGCCCAAAATAATCATGCAAGACAAAATGTATCCGGCATCCTTTGCCTTGTTGCAAGCTTTTACTATTGTATCTGCAACAGCACCTTTAGTGACTTTTTTCAAAATTAGATCAGAACCGCTTTCAATTCCAAGATATAACATGTCTAGTCCGGCATCATGCATTTTCTTCAATTCTTCAGGAGTTTTCTTTAGTAGATTCATTGGCATTGCATAACATGAAATTCTTTCCAAGTTTGGAAAGCTTTTGTAAAGATACTCGACAATTTTTATCATATAATCAGTTTCTAAATTCAAGGCATCCCCATCTGCCAAAAAAATCCTACGTGTATCTGGTAACTGTTTTACCATCATGTCCATTTCTAACTTTACTTCATCCCATGGCTTTTCAGAATATTCCTTAGATCTATACATATCACAAAATGAACATTCGTTAAATGAGCATCCTACCGTTACCTGAAAAATTAAGGAATTAGCTTCGGAGGGCGGTCTATACAATGGATACTCATAGTTTAATGCCATCATGTTGATTCACACTTTATCAGTAGTTTTTTACTTTTTTACCTTTCTGAATTGAAAAAAACAATTTGCGAGTAAATTTTGTATAATGGCTAAAGTACACAATAAAACTAGAAAGCTTGTTTAGATATGGTAAATGATCCACATGCAAGAAGACTTTTGTGGTTTGTTTTTGCTGGTTCACGAGGAGGATTAAATCGACTTAGAATTATCACTGTTCTAAAAGAAAAACCACAAAATACAAACCAGCTTGCGAATGAGTTGGATTTGGATTACAAAGCTATTCAACATCATATCAATGTCCTTAAAAAAAATAATCTTATCTCAAAGGAAGGAGAAAAATATGGAATCACTTTTTTCATTTCAACATTTTTAGAAGTCAATATGGAGACATTTAATGAAATTGCTAACAAATTGGAAAAAAGTAAATAAACAGAGTAAAGGTGGAGTCAACTAAATGGAACCAACGTCAGCAATTCTATCTGCTGTTTCGATTGCAAACATTGTAGTTTTAGGCATATTGATATGTACATTTGGAAAAATGTATTCCAAAACAAAAGCACAATTGCCAATAGGAATGATTCTTGTTTCTTCAATGTTACTTCTTCATAACGTAATTGGTGCATTTGCTTACTTTTCTATGGACCAATTATTTTCACATGAGATATTCCCATACATGCTTGGAGTTGGAATTGCTGAACTTGCTGGACTATTGATCTTTCTAAAGATTACATTGGATTAGATTTAGTTTATTTGTAAGAATACACAACAATACGAGAAAGAAAAAATGGTAAAGAGCATTTATGTTGATGGTTCAGGTGGAAGTGATCCTGGTTACGGTTTTTTTGTAAAAGAAACTGGCGAATCATTTTATGAAAAGAAACCTAATATCACGAATAACCAAGCAGAATACTTGGCAATCATTGCTGCTCTAAAAAAATTTATTGATTCCAATGAAGAGGTAATAATTTTCAGTGATTCAAAAAATACTGTCTCCCAGCTCAATCATGACTTTGCAATCAATAAAGAAGAATTACGTATGCTGGCACGTGAAGCATGGTCACTAATTGCAAAATTCTCCAAACTAAAATTACAGTGGATACCAAGAAGTGAGAACTTTGCTGGCAAGATGCTTGGTAGCTAGAGATCTGTAATTTTCATGAATACTTTATTATACAAATTCATTTGATCAAAATTCGTTAAAATGGCAGAGTCAGTTTTTCTTTCTCCTAAATCAATTGCAATAATTGGCGCATCTGACAAAAGAGGTAGTGTTGGACGTACCATCACATCAAACATTATGAATGGTTTCAAGGGCACAGTTTTTCCAATTAGTCCCACTAGATCCACAGTATTCTACAAAAAAGCATACAAGAGTGTCTTGGACGTTCCATCACCAATTGATCTGGCAGTGATTATTATCAAAAATACCATAGTTCCATTGGTTCTAGAAGAATGTGGAAAGAAAAAGATCAAAGGGGCAATTGTAATCACCGCTGGATTCAAAGAAGTCGATGAAGAAGGGAAGAAATTAGAACAAAAACTCAAGGACATCGCCAAAAAATATAATCTTAGAATCATCGGACCTAATTGTTTGGGGGTCATGAATCTAGACCCAAAGACAATGATGAATTCTACTTTTCTTAAAATTACACCAAAATCTGGAGAAATTGCACTTGTGTCACAGAGCGGTGCGATCTGTGCTGCACTCTGTGAGGATGCAAGTGCACAAGGAATAGGGTTTTCAGCAGTAATTAGCATGGGAAACAAAGCAGACACTAATGAAATTGATGTATTAAAGATCTTAGCAAATCACAAACAAACCAAAGTTATTGTGATGTACCTTGAAGATATGGGAGACGGACAAGAGTTTCTAAAAGTTTGTAAAAATATAACACGAAAACTAAAAAAACCAATCTTTGTTTTAAAGTCAGGACGTAGCGAAGCTGGAGCAAAAGCTGCAATGTCACATACTGGGGCTCTTATGGGCTCTGAAAAAATTTATGACGCCTTACTAAAACAATCAGGTGCAATTAGGGTAGATACCATGGAAGAATTATTTGATTATGCTACTGCATTTTCAAAACAACCACTTCCACTAAATGGAGACTTTGTAATAGTGTCTAATGCAGGTGGACCAGCTATTATCACAACCGACGCATGTGAAAAATATGGAATTAAAATGGCAGACATCACTAGTATAAGACCAAAAATTGATGCGGTAATTCCACCATGGGGAAGTTCTAGGAATCCTGTTGACATTGTTGGCGATGCTGACTTTAATCGCTTTGATAATGTATTGTCTGAAGTTCTACAGCACAAAAATGTCGGATCAGTAATTACTATGTGTACTCCTTCAGGAACTCTTGATTATGATAAACTTGCTGAAGTTGTCGTAAAAAACTCAAAAAAGTACAAAAAAACAATGCTTGCAAGCTTGATGGGACTAGATGAAGGCATACAAAATAGAAAGATCCTGTCAGAGGGAGGGGTTCCATTCTATACCTATGCAGAAGGGGCCATCAGAACTCTTAACGCAATGCTTAGATTCGCAAATTGGATTCAATCTACACCAGGAAAAATTGCAAAACTAAAAGTGGACAAAGCAAAAGCCAAGAGAGTTTTTGATAAAGTAAAAAGAGACGGAAGACCAAACCTTCTTGAAGAAGAAGGACAAGAAATTCTTAGGGCATATGGGTTTCCACTCCCAAAAAGTTCCTTAGCTGAAAATGAAAATGAAGCTGCAAAGATTGCAAAAAAGATTGGTTATCCTGTTGTAATGAAAATTGCTTCACCACAAATTATTCACAAATCTGATGCTGGTGGAGTTAAAGTCAATCTAACTAATGATAACGAAGTAAAAACTGCCTTTAAAGAAATTGTAAAAAACGCCAAAAAATACAACAAGAAAGCTGTAATCAAAGGAGTCTTAGTTGTTGAAATGGTTAAGGGGGGAAAAGAAATGATCATTGGTTCTAAACTCGAGCCAGGATTTGGATCAGTAATTATGCTTGGAATGGGAGGTATCTATGTTGAAGTTTTGAAAGATGTAACATTCCGATTAGCTCCTGTGACGGACCGTGAAGCATATGACATGATCTCATCAATCAAAACTAAAAAACTACTTGAAGGTGTAAGAGGCGAAAAACCATCTGATCTTAACAAGTTAGTGGAATGTATTCAAAGACTTTCACAACTTATAACTGACTTTAAAGAAATTAAAGAACTTGATATGAATCCAGTTCTGGTGATGGAAAAAGGGAAAGGATGCAAAATCCTTGATGTTAGGATTGGTCTCTAATATTAATTCCCTACTGGATATAATTTAGAATATTTATACAACTTCGATGGACTGTGCGTATGGGTATTAGAACAGGGGAAGAGTACATACAAAGTCTTCGTGGTAGAAAAATGAAGGTCTACCTGTTTGGCGAAATAGTTGAAGAACCCGTAGATCATCCTCTGATTCGTCCATCCATTAATGCAGTAGCTGAAACCTATGATATTGCTATTAGAGAAGAAGAACTTGCTACTGCTCAATCCTCAATAACCGGTCAACGTGTAAACCGATTTTTACATATCGCTGAGAATGTACAAGACGTAGTTTTACAAAATAAAATGCAGAGGAAATTGGGCCAAAACACGGGAACGTGTTTTCAACGCTGTGTGGGAATGGATGCATTGAACTCACTCCATTCAACTACTTTTGAAATGGATGAGAAACACGGAACCAATTATCATAAGAGATTGTTAGATTTTATCAAAATGTTGCAAATAGAGAACTTTGTCATTGGTGGTGCAATGACTGATCCAAAGGGCGACCGAAGTAAAGGACCTGCTGAACAAGTTGATCCTGACATGTTTGTACACGTTGCTAAAAAAGACGATAAGGGTATTTACATAACAGGTGCAAAGGCTCATCAAACAGGATGTATTAATTCGCACTGGATTATAATTATGCCAACCATGCGATTAACTGAAAATGATAAAGAATATGCTATTGTAGGTGCCATTCCAGCTGACGCCGAAGGTATTACCTACATCTATGGCAGACAATCATGTGATACTAGAAGTATGGAAGAAGGTGATATTGATACAGGAAACTCACAATATTCTGGCCAAGAAGCAATGATTGTCTTAGATAACGTCTTCATTCCATGGGACAAAGTTTTCATGAACGGTGAATACGAATTTGCAGCAATGTTAGTTGAAAGATTCACTTGTTATCACAGAAGAAGTTATGTGTGTAAGACTGGACTTGGTGATGTATTAATTGGTGCAGCTGCAACAATTGCAGACTATAACGGAATTCCAAATGTTTCTCATATTAAAGATAAATTGATTGAAATGACTCATCTCAACGAATCAATTTTCGCCGCTGGAATTGCCTCATCTTATCAATCACACAAGATGAAATCAGGAGTTTGGATGAATGAGGAAATGTTAGCAAATGTGTGTAAACACAACGTTACTAGATTTCCATATGAGATTGCTCGATTAGCTCAAGATATTGCAGGCGGTCTTATGGTAACAATGCCTTCAGAAAAAGATTTTAAAAATCCAGAAACCGGCCCTATGCTTCGAAAATACTTGGCAGGAAGAAAGGGCGTTGATGTAGAAAACAGAATGAGAATTTTGAGATTGATTGAAAACATGACTATGGGTAGAAATGCTGTAGGATATTTGACAGAGTCTATGCATGGTGCAGGTTCGCCACAAGCCCAAAGAATTCAGATCGCGCGACAAATGCAGTTAGGTTACAAGATGAACTTGGCAAAGAATCTTGCAAAAGTTAAAGATGACTTCATAGAACCCGTAGAACCATCTGACTACTTTAAACGAGTTTTCAAAATTAGTAACAAAGAAGAATAAACCTAATCTTTTTTTTCAGTATAGTCTGAGTTATCTTTTGAATCAGTCTTTAACTCGGTGTCGCCTTGATCATGTTTGTCTTGAATTTCTTTACTTTCAGAACTCGTATAGGCATCATCTTTTGGAATTTCGGCTAGTTCATCCAATTTAATTGAGGATTGTTTCACGGTACCATTGTCCAAACCTAATTCATCAAGACGAAAAACTTTCTCTTTCTTGCTTTTTAAAATTTGTTTGACAATCATGACTCCGACAATTATTGCAATTACGATATAGTTTATGGGCGGACTTAGAATTCTTGTGATATACCCAACTTGTGGAATCACATATTCAACTTGTCCGATGTATTCTTCCTCAGTTATAGGGAAATCTGTTCCAGGAATCGAGGCTGGGTTTGCATCTCCTTTTGTCCTTAGAGTTAAGGGATCCTCATCAATAATTGCAACAACTCTATGAACTATTACTCTATCATGTCCAGACGGACGATCAAAAACAATGATGTCACCAACCTTTACCTCTTCAAAAGGCGTGTTTCCTTGAACTATTAATACATCAAATACTTCTAATTCTGGAACCATACTTCCGCTTGAAACAACAAAAAATGGATTTTGTGTTCCAAAAATTATTTGCAAACCAATCCAAATTATTAATACACCTACAACAACAATTATGATATCTTTGACTATTCCTTTTGAAATTTTACCAACTGTCAAACTACTTTCATCCTTATCTTATACGTTAACCTGCTTGAATTTCACACTCTAAAGAGTTGTTCCACACTGCTCACAGAATTTTGAACCAGTCTTATTTACAAAATCACAGCTAGAACACTGTCCAGATTGAGAAGCTGTTCCTGCTGAAGTTCCTAGTAAGACAATTTCTCCCACTTTACCAATCTTATCCCAAGGAATAGTTACATCATTTCCTTCATTATTTGTAATAACTAGTACTATCTTCTGAGATGAATCTACACCTACCTGTTTCGCAGTACCAATTCTTTTTGCGTTTTCATCATACACTGCCATCCCAGAAATAGCACTAAATGTTGTGTCAATAGGTTGAGTTTGACTAGAAACAGGAGTTTCAGTCCCTATTTGAGAAAAATCTGGCATTGTAATGGGGACCTCGCCAGTTGGTGGTGGAAGTAAAGTGTCTTGATCTGTGGATATGGGTTTAGCGCTACCAATACCACGTTGTTCATCCGGCTTTTGAAATTCTCTGTATTCTGCTAAAACTGAACTACACGTAGTGCAAATGTACTGTCCTTTTTCAACTAAAGTTAGATTCTCTGATACCACTTCATTTGGATTCTCATATTCTATTTTAGGACTAGATTCATATTCTTTTTCACAAGTGTTGCAAAAATATTTGGAAATTTTTTCGGAATCTAACCTACCAATTGAAGCTAAAAAGAGATCAGGACCACCTAAATTACCTTTCTGTTGTTGTTCATCAGTTACATTGGCCATAATGTAACCTCCCGAACCGCGTAACTTCTTTAGTCTAAGCTCAGAACTCATAACTCAGATTCATCCAAAGGTCATTTAAGTATATTTCAGTTACTTCTGATCATCAAATTTTAGGTTGAAAAAGAAATGAAATATTTGGATATAATTATGGTCAACATTTTTAGGGATGTTCCAAGAAATAACCAACAGAAATGGCAGTAACTAAAATCTCAGACGCAAAATCATGGGAAATTGATGTAATGAACTCCGATCTCCCAGTATTTGTTGACTTTTGGGCAGAGTGGTGTGGTCCATGTAGAATGGTTTCACCAGTTGTTGAAGAACTTGCCAACGACTATGATGGCAAAATTAAATTCGTCAAAGTCAATGTAGATGAGGCAAACGAATTAGCATCAAAATACAATGTTTTTAGCATTCCAACCTTGGCAATATTCAACAAAGGCCAGTTAGTTGGTCAACAAGTTGGCGCTGCATCAAAAGAATCATACAAAAATATGATTGATAAGGCACTACAAACCGCGTAAACACATCCTTCGTTTTTCATTTTTTGATCTAAAGTAATTAATATTACGTGGAGGAAATCAGCCCATGTCATTCGGCGAAGTAGACACACTCAATCTTCTTTATGAAAAACTAAATAATTTATTTGATGAATCTCAGGGATACTACGAAACATTTCTTGATACTAACAAGATGTATAAATCTGGAAAAATTGCTGACAAAGAATTTTTTGAAAAGTTAGGTGATTATGTTGTTGCATATTCCGCATTAGAATTTCTTGCAATCAAAGTTATTTTTGAAATGAAAAAATCAATGGATAAATTGGCTGGTGGAATGGCAACAGGTACAACACAATCTCCTGGTCTAATGCCTGGAATGGGTTCACCTGGAATGACGGGAGGAGGAATGGGAATCCCACAAGCTGCAAGAGCAGGAACTGCAGAAAATCCTGTTGGACAACCACCATCCATTGTATCTGCGCAAGAAACATTTAGTCAGGCTGGGAACTTACCATCTCCAGATCCCGCATTAATTCCTAGATCATCCAGTGGAAAATCTTGTTCATCATGTGGATCAGAATTACGTCCTAATGCAAAGTTTTGCACAAAATGTGGAAATAAAGTTTAGAAAAATTACAAAAACTAATCTTGAGTTGAGCCACACTCAGTACAGAATTTAGCAGCCGTTGATATTTTACTCCCACATTCCGAACAAAATTTTGTATCTGAACCCGTTATACTATCTTGATTACCATACATTCCAGAAACTCTTACAGCTCCTGATGGTTCATATTTGTCATCATCAATGATTTGAACCGGCTCAAAGTCTTTTTCTTCAACAAATTTGTAAAGTCTTGGCATAGATTTTTCTTTGTCTTCAGGATCTGGAACCATATCTCCTAACCAAAATGAATATCGCATTAATGTTAATTCAGGAGTTGAAAATGCAAGTGTATGAGTTGACATATAATCCTCTGCTGCTTGTTTTCCGGTGAAAACTTTCATGCAATCTCATAATTCTAGTTTATGTATAATAGTTTCTAGGTAGTGGACCGAGAGGGAATTGAACCCTCGACATCCGCGTTGCGAACGCGGCATTATACCACTAAACCATCGGCCCTTCCCTTACACAATCGATTCAGTTTTTATTCATTTACTCAACGCATAATAGCCCACTAGACATGAAACCTCTTGATGACATATGACGTATTGATAACTAACTCTCATGTCATATTGCCTCAAGGAATTCTTAACAAAAATATCATTGTTGACGATGGTAAAGTTATTGGTTTTACAAATGACACTCCATCATGTGATACAAAAATTAATGGTCAAGGCCTAGTATCAATTCCTGGACCAATAGATACCCACGTTCATTATGGAGTATACTCACCAATTGATAAAGCCGCAACGACTGAATCCCATGCCGCAGCAATTGGTGGAATAACAACAATGATGAGGATGCTAAGATTAGGTGATTCTTATAAAAAATCTTTAGACTCGCAACTTTTGGCAAGCTCAAACTCTCACTATATAGATTATGCAATTCACGCATCCATATTTACAAAACAACAAGCAGATGAGATGCAATTTTGTGTTGAAAAAGGAATTACCTCTTTCAAGTTATACATGAATTTGGGTTCTGATGTTGGACATGTCTACATGGACATGGATCCAGGGAAATCAATATTGAAAGAGGTTAAGGTTGAGGTTAATGAAGAAATTGTTCGAAACGTTGTAGAAAATGCTGCCAAGCTTGGCTGTCCTGTTCTAGTTCACGCAGAAGATTATGAATCATGTTCTTGTGGAATTAAAACTGCAAAAGAAAAGAAAAAGGATGGTCTTTCTGCATGGTCCCAGAGCAGATCTCCAGACTCTGAAGTAAAGGCAATACAAACAGTTTCAAAAATTGCAAGAGATTACAACTGTACACTATATTTTGCTCATATTGGTTCTGCTATTGCACTAGAACAGATCAAACAAGAGAGGCAAAATGGGACTAAAATCTTCGTGGAAACCTGCCCTCATTATTTGACATTATCATATGAAAAGCAAGAAGGATATCTGGCAAAGGTTATGCCTCCAATTCGAACATTAGCTGATATTTCTTCTGTTTGGCAGGCAGTAAAGGCAAATCAAGTGGATACTATTGGTACTGATCACGTTGCAAATCAACTTGAGTTGAAACTTGGAGGAGATGATGTTTGGGGCGCTCTAGCAGGGTTTCCAGGAATTGGAACTAGTTTGCCTATTCTGTTGAGCGAAGGAGTCAATAAAGACAGAATTACATTATTTCAATTAATTCGACTCACAAGCATGAATGCTGCTAAAATTTTTGGCATGTATCCCAAAAAAGGCACTCTCGAGAAAGGATCAGATGCCGATATCACTTTAATTGATTTGAAAAAAGAAAAGAAAGTTACAACTGATCTTTTTGGTGGCTATTCAGATTATGTTGTGTATGATGGCTGGAATCTGAAAGGTTGGCCAGTTAAAACAATTGTACGTGGTAAATTAGTATCAGATGATTTTGAGGTGGTTGGTAAGCTTGGATATGGAAAATTGGCTGAGCGAATATCAAGTTTTAAAACTTAAAAATAATCCAACCACTTTTACAATAAAACTTCCAACTAAGTTATAATCTCAAACTTGCCGTTTGTTTTTGCCTTGTAAATAACGTCAGGCTTTCGAGTAAAAATTCCAACCTCCATCACCCCTGGTATTTGTATAATTTTTTGTGCGAGTGTTTTTGGCGATTTTATGATTCCAAAATCACAATCTAAAATGACATTTCCATTTTCTGTATGGAACGGATAGCCCCTATCTAGCGTACGCAACTTTGGTTTTCCTTTGAGCATTTTGATTGACCTGATAACAGTATTTCTTGCAAGAGGATGTACCTCTACAGGAACTGGTCTGTTGAAATATTTTACAAATTTAGATTTGTCAGCCATGATTACAACCTTTTTTGCCGAGTTTATCAGAATGTTTTCTCGAAGTAGTGCACCACCACCTCCTTTAATCAAATTTTTTTGTGAATCAATTTGGTCTGCGCCATCAAATACTACATCGATGTGATCAACTTGATCAGCACCAAGCAATGGAATTCTGCATTCTTCTGCAACCAGTTTTATTTGAAGTGATGTGGGCACACCTTTAATCTGAATTTTTTTTGATTTGATAAACGATGAAAGTGATTTTACAAATGCAGTTGCTGCTCTTCCACTACCAAGACCCAAAACATATCCATCTTTTACATACTTTAATGCGTCAGTTGACAATGCCGATATGGCATTATCAAATGACAATCACTCCACCTCAGCTTGTTCTAATCTGGAGAGAGCCTTCGTTATCTCTGCTTTAATTTTAATAAGATCATCTTCGTCTTCAATTTTTTCTTCATCAGGTAACTCTACCACTAGTTTTGGCGCACTTTCTTGTGGTGTAGGTGATGTGAACACTGGAATAACTTGTTGACTAGGTGTTTCTGACTTCATTTCAGGGATGGATGAAGTTGTTTGAATAATTTCAATTTTTTCTGGAACTTTTTGTTCTGGCTTTGAAACCTCTTCAACAATCTCAGTTTTTGGTTGAGTTGGTTTTGATTCAAAGAATGGGAATTGTGGTGTTTTTGCTGATATTTCAGTAAGTGTTATTAATTCTACAGGGTTTGCCGGAGGGATCTGGACTGTTGGAACAATGATTTGCGGTCTTGGTTTTTCTGGAGCCTTTTCTTCAATTGCAACTTTTTCTTTACTTTCTTGCTTTGGTTTGGGCGGTTCTTTTTCTGGAATTTGTGAATTAGCAATTGTAATCTTTGATGATAGTTCATACAAACTCTTGTCAAGCTGTGACAATTTTTGATCCATTAGTGTGATCAACCCTTCTCCTACAGGACCAAGGTCAGGGTGTTTGCTTGCAGCTTCCAGCTTATCGATTTTGGCCAGAATTATCCCCAGTTGATATTGATATCTTGATAGTAATTTATCTCGCTGAATTTTACCAAGGCCAGTATCATTTTGATAAAGACGGGTTATTGTTTTTGTAAGAACCTCTCTTTCAATTTGTAAGGAATTAATTTGATTTTTGATGCTGGAATTTGCACCTAGGCTTGCAAGTTGTGGCTTATTTCTAGGAAATTTTTTAATTGCTGCTGCTGTACACACACCTGCAATCGAGCTAAGAAAAAGTACAATTTCTTGCATTTAGGTATACCATTTGATCCATGAGTACTTTCTAATTTTAGCCTCGGGAAAACCACAACTTGCACATCGATGATGACGCTTGTGAAAAGAGTTTTTCCCACATCTTCTACATCTGATGTGAACACTTTTCCTTGTAAAACCACCCATCGAAGTTGTTCCTTTCACCATGTCTAATCACTCACTTTGGTGGTGGTGGTGATATCATCACCACATTATCTCCTCGTACAACAATGGTGCCAAGACTTTTTGAATCGCCCTCAGAAGGGATCTCTTCTGATTGATCGAGTAGCAGGTTCATGTGCTGGTCAAAACCCAGCAATTTTCCTCTAATTGTCTTGTTACCTTTGAGCTTGATCAAGACAACTTCGTTAATGCTCTCATCCAATACTTTTACTGCCATATCTACGGACATTTACTTCACTTATTAGCGTGAGTAATAGGGGATTATATTAAAATTTTATTGGTGTAAATTAGGATTTTTAGTAGTAAGGCAAGTTTGACACTTTTTTGCAAGGTTATTCACGATTTCTGATAACATTTTTTCACCTTGTCTTTTCGTTGATTTTCTAGGATCACCCCATACACCATTTTTTGTAGCAGCAGGAAAGGATTTTGTGGCTAATTTTTTTAGTTTAGAAATTTCTTTTTCATTTAATCCCTTAGTCACGAGCCCTTTTTTTGCAAACCTCATTTTTGCCTTATTTGACACAGCAAGCATTAGACTAGTTTCTGATAATCCTGCATGATCAAAACGACTTTTCATAAAATTCCAATATGAGAGAACAAACACACGTATTTTTCCCTTTGAAACCTTCTTTACTTTCTTACCAAGATTAATGAGAGCCTTTTGATTCCCATAATGACCATTTATAATAAAAACCGTTTTAATTCCATTACTAGATAGTGACACGCACATGTCAATTAGCAATTTTTGTAACGTTGATGACTTGATACTTACATTAAAGAAAGGAACATGTTCAAAAGAGACCCCATAGTCTATTGTGGGAAATAGCAAAAAATTCTTTTTCTCTGTTAGCCTCAATGCAATCTCAGTAACTAGGTCCGAGTCGGTAGATACCGGAAGGTGGGGACCATGCTGCTCAAGTGAGCCTATGGGAATTACTGCTACCTGTTTTTTATTTTTGATAATTTTTCTGAGATTGGGATCTAATTGATCTTTAACTACTACCATGATTTCACTTGGATTTTAGGTGAACTTTTCTCCAGCGAACATCCAACTTATTCTCAAGATGCATCTTTACTGCCTTTAACAAAGTTTGAGCTTCGAGCTTTTGACCACATCTCCCAATGTCATCAATTGTATCGTTAGGATCAACTTTGAATGAATCTTGGAAAATTATTGGTCCTTGATCAAGATTTTCGGTAACATAATGAGCCGTTACACCAATAATTTTAGTTCCTCTTTCATATGCTTGTGCATAAGCTAGTGCCCCAGGAAATGCCGGGAGAAGAGAAGGATGAATGTTGATGATTCTTTCTGGGTAGCGCCAAACAAAGTTAGGGGTAAGAATCCTCATGTATCGTGCAAGAACAATTAGGTCAATATCATATTTTTTGCAAATTTTGATGAGACTTTTTTCAGCTTTATCCTGATTCTGTTCCCGTACTAGAACAAAAGGAATTTTTGCTTTTTTTGTAGTAGTTGAAAGCGTTTTTTCAGTGCCTACAATGACAGAGATTTTTCCTTTTAATGATTTTTTTGATTTTAGAATTGTTTCAAGACAATGAGCCTCTTTTGTTACAAATATGGCGATATTTTTTTGAGCACTAAACTCGTGATGTATGCTAACCTCCATTCGTTGTTTCTTTGCTATCTTTTGTAAATCACTATCAAATTTTTTTACATTGATACTTTTTGTAAATGAAACTTCAAGATACATTCCGAAAAGTCCTTTCATAACATTTTGATTTACTTTTTCAATGTTAGCTCCATTTTGAAATACAAAATTTGTAAAAGTGGCAACTATTCCTTCTCTATCTTTTCCAACTATAGTGATTCCAACGATTGTCTTTTTCACGACGGTTTTTGATGATCATACCTTATTAATGCTTAAAATATTCTGTAGAAAATTTCATGGGGTTATGCGGAAGGTGGGATTCGAACCCACGAACCCCTAAGAGACAGGGTCCTAAGCCCTGCGCCTTTGACCAGGCTTGGCAACTTCCGCAACGCAACTGCCATTAAACACAAATTTATCTATTGTTGATAGACATCATGGCAAAACTATTTGGAACAAATGGAATTCGTGGAGTTTTTGGCGATGATTTAACTTTAGATTTTATTCATGACATTACTTTGTCTATTGCAACATTTTTCAAACAAGGACCAATCATTGTAGGATATGATGGTCGTCATTCTAGTCATACAATTGCCAAAGTTGTTTGTTCTGCATTGAATTATTATGGATTAGATTGTAAAAATGCTGGACTTGTTCCAACACCATGTTTAGAATTCGCAGCAAAAAGTCTTGGTTACAAAGGAGGAATTATGATCACTGCATCACATAATCCACCAGAATATAATGGCATCAAACCTGTTGCAAGTAATGGTGTTGAGATCTCTCATGAGGATGAATTACTAGTTGAAGACATTTATTTTAACAAAAAATGGCAAAATTCAACTCAAAAGTTTGGTACTACTACAATTGAAGATAAGGCCCTCGAAATCTACCTGAATGGAGTTAAATCTCAAGTTGATGTTGATAGAATAATTTCAAAAAAATTCAAAATTGTCTTGGATTTAGGAAACGGAGCGCAGGTAGATGTCGCACCAAAATTTTGTCAAGAATTAGGCTGTGATGTGGAAACCATTAATGAAAAAATTGATGGCAATTTTTCTGGCCGTGGTTCTGAACCAACCCCTGAGAATCTAGGAGAGTTATCCAAAGCTGTTTTGAATAATCACGCAGATCTTGGTATAGCTTTTGATGGAGATGGCGATCGAAGTTTGTTTTGTGATAACAACGGACAAATTTTGACAGGTGACAAATCTGCATCACTTTTATCAAATTATATTTTGGGAAAAAACCCTGGTTCAACCATTGTTACTTGTCTGAATTCTAGTTCTAACATTGAGAGTCTGGCTGAAAAAAACAATGGCAAAGTTATCAGAACCAAAGTGGGTAGTGTTGAAGTTTCTAAAAAGATGATTTCGATTGACGCTTTGATTGGTTTTGAGGAAAATGGGGGTTTCATGTATGGAAGACATAATCAAGTTAGGGATGGTATAATGACTTTGGCCTTGATTTTTGACTTGTTGGCTACAACTGGAAAAACAATGTCAGAAGAAGTTGAATCACTTCCTCCATCATTTACAACAAAAGATAAAATTTCGTGTTCGGTGGATGAAGCAAAAAAAATTATTGACACTCTAAAACAACAATATCCAAACGCTGATACTTTTGATGGAATCAAAATTACATTTGACGAAAAAAATTGGGTTATGATCAGACCTAGTGGAACAGAACCAATTGTAAGAATTTATGCTGAAGCTAATTCACAAAAAAGACTTGATGAGCTCATGTCAGAATACATTCAAAAAATAAAATTAATTATTTCCAGATAACATATTTAAGACCAATTGGAAGCATGGAAGGAATGAGGATAATCCCACATGGTGATGAAAATGGCTAAGCCTTACTATGTAAAATTCCAAACTCCAGAGGAACTTGTAAGCCCAATTTATGAGGCTCTTAGAGTTGCAACACAAAGTGGTAAGGTTCGAAAGGGAACAAATGAAGCTACAAAAGCCATTGAACGTGGTACAAGCAAACTAATTGTTATTGCTGAAGATGTTGAACCACCGGAGGTCGTTGCCCATCTTCCAATTCTGTGTGACGAACAAAATACAGCTTACGTATTTGTTCCAAGCAAACAAGAACTTGGAAAAGCCTTAGGTATTGATATTACATCTGCAGCTGCTGCAATTTTGGATTCTGGCGATGCACAGCATATTGTTGATCAAGTTATATCATCTATCTCTAAAATCAAAGGTGGCAAGTCTGATCAATGAGCACCAAAACTGCAACAGTGACCAAAGCTGAGGTAATACAAATAGTTGGTAGAACTGGCATTGCTGGTGAAGTAATTCAGGTTAGAGTAAAAATTCTAGAAGGAAACGACAAAGGACGAATTCTTACACGAAATGTTAAAGGCTCAATTCGAATGAATGACATCCTCATGCTTAGAGAAACAGAACGAGAAGCCAAGAAGATAAGGTGATTGAGTATGAGTCTTTTAGTAAAACCGTGCAGTTTTTGTGATAGGCCAGTTTCCAAAGGTTCTGGTTCCATGCTTGTGAAAAATGATGGTACAGTTTTCTGGTTTTGTTCATCAAAATGTAAAAAAAATATGCTTGTACTCAAACGAGACCCTAGGAAATTAAAGTGGACAAAAAAATATGTCAAAGGCGGAATTAGAAAGAAATAGCCTTGCCAGAACAAACATTGATAGTATTAAAACCAGATGCAGTAGAACGAAATCTCATCGGTGAAATTTTATCACGATTTGAAAAATTAAATTTGTCAATTGTTAAACTACAAAAGCTGAATTATTCTAAAGAGATGGCCGAATCATTTTATTCTGTCCACAAAGAAAAACCCTTTTTTAGTGAACTTGTATCCTATATCTCCTCAGGTCCAGTTATCGTTGCAGTACTTGAGGGAGAAAATGTCATAGAAAAAATTCGTGAAATTAACGGTGCTACAGATCCAGAAAAAGCCGCAAAAGCTTCAATTCGTGGAGATTTTGGAGTTAGCATTACAAAAAATACTGTTCACGCGTCAGACTCTCCGCAAAGTTTTGAAAAGGAAGTGAAAGTAGTATTTCCGTGATCAGTGTTGAAAATAAGACAACCAATTGTGGTAGTACTTGGCCACGTAGATTCTGGAAAAACATCAATTCTTGATAAAATTAGAGGAACTGGAGTTCAAGAAAGAGAAGCAGGTGGAATAACACAACACATTGGTGCAAGTTTTCTTCCAATCGAAACTTTGAAGAAAATATGTGGACCACTTTACAAAAAATTAGAAGAATCCGAACATCATATTCCTGGCATCTTGGTAATTGATACTCCAGGACATGAGATATTTACCAATCTGCGAGCTAGAGGAGGTTCTGCTGCCGACATTGCAATTTTAGTAGTTGATGTTAATCGTGGGTTTCAACCACAAACAAACGAAAGTCTAAAGATTTTGGAAAGTCGTAAAGTTCCCTTTATGGTTGCACTTAACAAGACTGATCAGATTTCTGGATGGAGACCAACTGAAACTAATTTTATTTCCCAAGCCATCAAAGAACAAGACCAGTTTATTCAAACAACTCTTGATGAGCAAATATACAATGTGGTTGGAACTCTGTCTGTTCTGGGATATCAATCTGAGGCCTTTTGGAGAGTAAAAAATTACAAAAAGGAGATTGCCATAGTTCCAGTTTCTGCCAGAACTGGAGTTGGAATTCCTGAACTTCTTACCGTTCTAGTTGGACTAGCCCAACAATACCTGCAGAAAAAACTGACTCAGGAACAAAAACCTTCACGCGGAATAGTTCTAGAGGTAAATGATGAGGTTGGATTAGGCCCAACAGCTAACATCATCCTAGTTGATGGCTCACTAAACAAGGATAACACAATTCTTGTTGCAAAAAGAGATGGTGTCATTGTAACAAAGCCAAAGGTAATCCTTCTTCCAAAACCACTAGATGAGATGCGAGACCCTAGAGACAAATTCAAACCAGTGGAAGAGGTTCATGCTGCAGCAGGAGTCAAAATTGCATCACCAGATCTTGAGGGCGTATTACCAGGAAGTACAGTTTATGTCGCATCTAATGAATCAGAAATTGCACAATTTAAAAAAGAAATTGAGGCAGAGATGGCTTCTGTCTTTATAGATCAGGAAACTTCTGGTATTACCTTAAAGTGTGATACCATTGGTTCCCTTGAAGCAATAACCGAGATGTTAAAGCGTGAGCAAATTCCAGTTGCAAAGGCAGACATTGGCCCTGTGAATCGTAGGGATGTTGTTGGGGCAAAAGTAATCAAAGAAAAAGACAGACATCTTGGTGTGATTTTGTCATTTAATGTAAAGATACTGCCTGATGCAAGAGATGAAGCTGATACCAATCACATTAGAATTTTTGATGAAAATGTGATCTATAATCTGATTGATAATTATACAAAATGGGTCACAGAAGATACTACTCATGAAGAAGATGCAATTTTTGTAGAATTTACTCCTATTGTCAAGTTTACCTTTCTCAAAGGGTATGTGTTTAGGAACAATGATCCTGCTGTTTTTGGAATTAGAGTTGATGTTGGAACACTACGACAAAAGGTTCGGTTTATGAGAATGGATGGCAAAGAAATTGGTAAGATCCACCAGCTTCAAGAATCTGGAAAGACAGTTGAATCAGCTGAAACTGGCAAGGAGGTTGCTTGTTCTGTGAAAGGAGTTACCATTGGAAGACAAATCTCTGAAGAGGATGTCTTTTACACACTTCCAACATCAAATGAGGTAAAATATCTTCTCAAAAAATACTCACACAAGCTAAGTTCTGAACAATTCAATCTACTCAATGAGATAGTTGAGATTCAGCGAAAAAAAGATCCTGCATATGGATATTGATCTTGGTGAAATTTTTCAAGGATAAATTTGAGAAACAAGCTAGGAGAACATATGGATAGATTACTCCTGTGTTTTTTTTTATCTGTCTTTTTGACGTCTGCTTTAATTCTTAGTTTTAATTTTGACCTAGTTTTTGCTGAAGATAAAGAAATTTCTACAAAAATTTTTTCTTTTGAAAACACAACAATTATTCAATTTACAAACCAAGGTACTGAAGATCTTAAATCATTTAAGATCTGGTTAACAGATTTTTCAGTCAAATCATTCAAATCTGAAACTGGCTGGTCAGCCCAAAAAACACCTGAGCAGGTCCTTATTTTCACTGCTATTGAGACACTCAAGTCAGGCGAAAAAGTAAAGTTTGGAATTAAAACTGATAAACCAAAACCAGATATCAACTGGAAGGGAATAGATCAAGAGGGAAACCCAATTATCGGTGGCAAAGCATTGCCAGAACCACAAATACCTACAAATGTTGAAGAACCAATTTCAACTACTCTTTCATCAGGAATTCTTCCTGAATCCAATTTTAGAATAATTCCAGAAAAACCAAGTGTTGGATCAACAATACGTGTTACTGGTGATAGTTTTGTACCGAATTCGAATCTTGAATTATTTTTAAATGAAAATAAACTCAAATCTTTCCAAACTGATGAAAACGGACATTTTATGTTAACAACAAAAATCTCACAAAATCAAAACCCTGAACGAATAAATTTCATTGTTAAAGATCAGCAAGGAAAAGACAAAACATTAAGCCTTCAATTAAATGAATCAAAAGAAAAAATTTCAATTTTGGAAATCTCTCATCTAACAGCTTCACTAATTTCTGATCAATTTTATAGAGACGAAAAACTTGAAATTTCTGGAACTGCTAAACCTGATAGTACAATTATCTTAAGTATAAAGAATTTAGTAGGTGAATTTTTCTTAACTGATACCACAAATGTAGATTCTAAAGGAAATTGGCATTATTCCCTAATTATTCCACTTGATATGTCACTTGGTGAATACACAATAGAAATTAATGATGGAATTGACACAATCAAAAAAAACTGGAGTGTAGATTTTGCAAAAAAGATCCAGATTTTTCCATCTAAAAAGAAATTCACATTTGGCGAGGTAATAAAATTCAACGCAACAGCTAATCTAAATGAAAATATTAGAATTAGTTTAGAGGATCCTCAGGGACGCACTGTTTTATCAGATAATTTTAAGGTATTAGATTCCGATCATTTTGAAATAAAATATCAAACTCAATCTACAAGTATTGCTGGAACCTATACTTTATTTGCATTTCAAAGTAATGAAGTAGAAATTGTCACTGTAGGTTTGGGTGAATTTCCAAAAAATAAACTTTCTGCAAAAATGGATAAAGTAAATTATGAAATAGGAGAATCAGCATTGATTGCTCTAACTGGACAACCTTCAGAAACTTTAGAATTTTTAATTGAAGATCAAGCCAGATTTGAACAGTTTAAGGAAACTATAACGCTTGGATCTGATGGAAAGAAAAATTATCACTTAAACTTAGAATTTCCCCCAGGAATTTATAATGCCGTAATTTCTATGAATGGCCATCAAACAATAGAAGTATTTACAGTTGGATTACAACCAAGCTTTCTTGAAGTTGATTTAGAAATAGCAAAAAAAGTTTACAGTCCCGGTCAATCCATATTATTCCTGGGAAAATCTGTACCAAATTCAGTAGTTGATTTGTTCTTATTTGATCCTGAAGGTAATTTAATAAAAAAGAATGAATCATTCACAAATTCACAGGGTAACTTGTTTTTGGAAAATATTTGGATCCCATTTGATGCCCCATCTGGTAGATGGATTTTGCGAGCTGAAAGTGGTCCTTATTCTACAAATATTGAATTTCAAATTACTCTAGAACAAGAAGAAATTTGGGTTAGCGTAGCTGACATCTATTTTACACCAACTGGAAAATTTGTGAGCATAGAGGGTGTTGGGAATACTGAACATTCCTTCCAAATCATTGTTAGTGACCCAGAAGGACAAAATATTTGGAAATCACAAATTATCACAACAAAAGATGGAGAGTTTAGGCTGTTATGGGAAATTCCAAAAGACGCTGTATCTGGAATTTACTCTGTAACAGTTGACGACTTACATGGCAAGACAGCAAGTACTTCATTTGCTTTGTAATTTTTTAAATATTTTAGAATTTTCAAGTATTAATTTTGTAAATACAGATCTTGATTGTGATTTTTTACTATATAATTATATTTAATAGAAATTATTAACACACTTCAAATTTTAGTACTTAGTCAAAGCTCATTTTACGCTGGTTTTTATTTGGAGCTATAACGATAAAAATTTCAAAGAATTACAGAAATGAATAATCTAAAAAGTAAGATGATTAAAAAATTTAAGAGACAAACCATCAATCAAGGTGTTCGAATATGTATTGATTGTGGTAGCATTCTGACTTTGGTGGATAATACTAAACTAAAATGCAAAGAATGTGGTGCGACTAAAAAAATTAATAAACAATAGATTACAATTAGTACAAATTTTTTATAAAATATAGGTAACGAAATAATTAATAATTTTGACGAACAAATACTGAATCTAATTCGCGATTAATCATTTCGTCTGCTTTTAGGGATTTAAAAAGAAGCGAATTAACAACAGCCGAAATACTAATCTGTTTGTTCTTGTCTAACATCATCTCTGTTTGCCTATTTCTAAGCATCCAAATTAGTTTCTCATCAAGCGATATTGTCATTCTCTTCTTCATCTTCTGATCTCCTCCATGGTCTGATAGGCACATACATTCTAGTTCGACTCCCAATCATACCCATATTATCTAGGAAAAGACCATAAGTAGGTTGGAATTTTTTGTAATAAATCAGTTCCAAAATGGAAAAATACGAAAAAATTATTGTTTTGATTGTTGATTTTCTTTATCTATGAAACTTGAACAATTCCATTCATCCAAGGATGAACCATACAAAAGTACTCGTATTCACCAATTTCATCAAATGTATTGGAAAAGGTTGCTCCAGACATGAAAATACTGCTATCAAATTTTCCGTCTGCTCCATCTGCAGGATTTCCACTTGTAACTGTATGAGCTGCAGTATCAACATTGTTCCAAATTACTTGCCCTCCAACCGCAATTACAATCTCATATGGAATAAAACATTCATTTGTTTCCTCACAACCTGGAACCCCCGATCCTTCAGGTATGTTCACCTCAATTATTTCAGGTAATGTTTCTGATTCCATTGAAACCTCATCCAAAGACTGTTGACTTTCAACAATCGAAACTTGTTCTTTTAATTCCAAAGTAAATTCTTGTTGTTCAGTTTCTGGTTCTTGTATAATCACTTCAGGAACATTTTTCTCAGGTTCTGGAGTAGGTGTAATTGATTTTATCACGGGTTTAGATTCTAATGATCGTGGTTGTGGAACAGCATCTGGTGAAATTGCAATTAAGGCTAACACACTAACTGCTAAAAATGCTGTAATCCCAATAATGGGATACACAATTTTCATAATTCTTGGTTCAACTGCCAATATTTTAAGATAAAAAAAGATCGAAACTAGCTGATGGACGTCGTGATAATTAAGACATCATAATCTACGTTAATATATTACACCAAGTAATCCCACACCAGTAACATGGAACAAGGCACCGTAAAATGGTACAACCGCACTAAGGGCTATGGTTTTATCGAACGAGAATCTGGTGATGATCTGTTTGTACACAAATCAAACATCGATGGATTTTTGCGAGATGGCGATAAAGTCGAGTTTGAAATTGGTGAAGGCCAGAAAGGACCAAATGCTGTAAATGTAAAAAAGGTAGAATAAACATTCTCAGGATTCTAGATTTAAGATCACTTTGTTTTTCTTAAACTATAACCACTTTTTTTAAATACAGTTTGTACTATTTTCTAGTTTGCATTTGTAGTGATCATGCTAGCCAAGGATTTGTCAATTTCATTAATTGCTAGCTTATCTCTTCCAATAAGATCAAACTTTTGTAGGATGGTTTCGAATATTTTCTCTTCTTCTATTTGTTCATTAATGAACCATTGAATAAATCCAAAAGTACTGTGATCCTTTTGTTTTTGTGCAAGCTCGGCCATTTTGTTTATAGCTGCAGTGATAGCCTGTTCATTTTTTAATGCAGTTTTACAGACTGATTCAAGAGATTTGAAAGTTTTTGGTGGGGCTTTGACTAGAGGGATTACAGCTGGAATTCCCACTCCATTTAGATAATGAACAATCTTCATCATGTGTAACCTTTCTTCATCCACATGCTGATAGAAGAAATTTGCTGCTCCTTCATAACCAGTAATCTCACACCACGAACCCATCGCCAAATAGTAATTAGAGGCAAAGGCTTCCATTGCTATTTGATCATTCAAGGCCTTTATCATACTGCTTGATATCTTCATTCTTGAATGACTTGCATTCAACCTGATTAAATATTCTTCTTATCTGATACTGATAATTTCTAATAATGAAATGTTATTTCAATAATCTGCGAACAGTATCAATGTTCCTAATATTCTTTCTTCTGTAATTTGACTCATTTTACATTATACTGTTAACAATGCTTTTTTGAACTCATCCACACTTCTTTGAAAACCACAGTGTCTGCAGGAATGCCAACATCGTGTTTTTAAAACTTGTAAGGGCTCATGATATCCTAGAAGAATCATTCTACCTCCACATCTAGAACAATTCAACGGAAGTTGGATTTCCTTATTTATTTGAGAGTCAATTCTTCTTTGCATCATGATAGCATATGCAGCTGTTTTTGATATATTGGCTATGAAAATTACTCTGTTTTCATGATTCCATTTTGGTAAATTATGCTTAAATGAATAAATGCATAACCAATGACTCCTATCTAGCGGTAAAATACATTGAATAGTATTATAATCATTATTGGATTTGTCCTTGGGATTTTTCTTTTAACACCAATATCTGCAACTACCTTTTCTGTTGATAAATCAACCTATGAAAATGGTGACATTATAGTTCTTAGTGGTTTTGTTGCTCCAGTTGAAGCAGGCCAGTTTGTCTCTGTTCAAATTTTGAATCCTTCTCAATCTGATTTAGTTCAGATTGATACATTTACTCCCAATTCTGATGGTTCTTTTTCGCGAAACTACAAAGCTGAAGGACCAAGATGGAATATGGATGGATTTTATATTTTAAAGATTTTCTACAATGGAGAAAGTTTTCAAACTACATTTGAATTTAATATGAATCCACCTTCTCAACCTGAACCAGAACCTGAACCAGAACCTGAACCAGAACCAGAACTTAAACTAGGACAAATGGGAACCACTTCAGAATTAGAGTCTGAACCAGAAACCAAATCAGAACCAATTTCTAGTATAGTTAAACAAGAATCAAAAACTCACATTCCTAGCTTCCCAGCTTTAGAAAAAGCCCCACAATATTATTTTGATAGATATAACAACGAACTAAATTACAAAGACTGGTTTGACTCTCAGTTTCCAAATAAATCTATACAGAATGTAGTTGGTTATACAAAAACTCACCTAGAATGGTTCCCGGATAATTCTAAATCTCCACAATATTATATCAACAGATACAACGATGAACTAAATTACAAAGACTGGTTTGACTCTCAGTTTCCAAATAAATCAATTTACCAAGTTTTAGGGTTTCCTGATCCCATCTCTATTCCAAATTGGATCAAAAATAATGCACAATGGTGGTCATCTGGTAAAATTTCAGATGAGGAGTTTGTCTCAGGAATTCAATTCATGATTGAAAATAATATTATTACAATTCCTAATTTACCAGAGTCTCAAGTCTATGAAGAAAAGATAGTTCCCAATTGGGTTCGAAATAATGCTAACTGGTGGGCTCTCGATAAAATTTCTGAAGACGAATTTGTTAACGCGATAAAATATCTTGTAAAGCAAGGAATAATTCTTGTTTAATGATTTTATCTTTTCAATTTATAGAATAGATAACGTAGGTGTAAAAAATTGAAAAAAATTAATCCACTTCAATTATTTTTGTGGACCTTTCGTAGAAATGAAAAAGATGTAGTAAATCTCTATAATGCCCTCTCAGATGTAATGAGATTGGCTACTACTGGTGATATGCTTAATTTTGGATACTGGAATGAAGAAATCAAAAATCCTATTGACGCCCAAATTAAACTTTGTAAAATTTTTGGAAGATTGGCAGAATTAGAAACTGCCAAAAAAATAGTAGATGTAGGAAGTGGCTTTTCTGCACCAGCAATTCAATGGAAATCACAATTTAGTTCTCTAGAAATTGCTTGCTTAAACATAAACTTCGATCAATTAAAACAATCGTCCCAAATAATCAAAAAAATACTTGGTAACACAAACCATGATTCCCTTTATGGAATATATCTCATAAATGCAACTTCAAACTCTCTTCCATTTGCAGATGAGTCATTTGATAGGATTTTGGTGTTAGAATCTGCTCAACACATAAAACCATTTGATATTTTTATTGCTGAATCAAACAGAATTTTAAAAAATAATGGGATTTTGGTTTTATCAGTACCTGTTGTTAATGGAAGAATAGCTACGAAAATAAAACTTGGAATATTAGCTATGACCTGGCCTTCAGAACATTATACTTTTGATTTCATAAAATCATCTATTACTGATTGTGGGTTAAGAATTCTTGAAATACAAAAAATTGGCTCTAATGTATATGGACCACTAGTTAACTACTACATAGAAAACCGAGATTCTTTAAAAAAAAGGATTTTATCTAAATATCCTTCTTATGTAGAGAAAGTTCTTTTCAAATCTTTATTGAAAATGAAGCAAGTCTCAGAAACAAATGTCATTGATTATATTTTGATA
>JACZSC010000052.1 GCA_022574415.1 Nitrososphaerota archaeon
TCACCCAAATTTTTTACTTTGTCAAGAATCTGATTAGATTGTTCTTTGTCTGGTCGCAATCCATATTCTTCCAACATTGCATTCATACCATGTATACCTGCATGTTTTCCAACCTGAAGCCATCGAGAACGACCAACAAGTTCTGGGTTAATTGGTTCATAGGTTAATGGATTACTGAGAACACCATGAGTATGAATTCCTGATTCATGCCCAAATGCATTTTCTCCCACTATCGCTTTGTTTGGTTGAACGGTCATTCCAACTAGTTTGGAAACAAATCGTGATGTATCATAGAGTAATTTGGTTTTGATTCCAGTTTCATATTTCTCACCAAACTGTAAACACTGTAATGACATTACAAACTCCTCTAGTGATGCATTGCCTGCTCGTTCCCCAATTCCATTGATGGTGACATGAGCACATTGTGCGCCAGCTTGAATTCCAGAGATTGCATTTGCAACAGCCAAACCAAAGTCATTGTGACAGTGAACACTGACAGGAAGTTTTGTTACTTCAATTGCGTCTTTTGTAATTTCTGCCATATATTGTGGTGTAGAATAACCAACAGTATCAGGAATGTCAATTCTATCAGCTCCTGCTTTCGCCACTTCACCAAATACTTTTTTTAAGAATTCTCTATCAGATCTGGTTGCATCTTCAGCAGAAAACTCTACTTCTAGTCCGCGGGATTTCCCATATTCTACAGCGTCAATGGCTTTGGCAAGTACTTCATCTCGACTGAGTTTCAGTTTGTATTGTAAATGAATATCAGATGTAGCAATAAAGGTGTGAATGTATTTTAGACCAACATCAATTGCAGCATCAATATCCTTTTTGTTAGTTCTTACTAGACCGCAAATCTCAGCTGAGAGGTTCGCACTAGTAATCATTTTGATGGCTTTGCATTCTCCATCTGAAACTATTGGAAAGCCAGCTTCTATCGCGTCGACTCCAAGATCATCCAGCTTTTTTGCAATGGTTAGCTTCTGCTCAGGTGTCAATGATACCCCAGGAGATTGTTCTCCATCTCTTAGTGTTGTATCAAAGATTCGCACTCTCATGTGCCAGCCCTCTGAAGTGCGGCAATTCCTGTTCTAGAAGTTTCTATGATTCCAAATGGCTTTATCAATTCCTCAAATGACTTGATGTGGTCTGGAGTTGCAGTCAATTCCACCATAATTGATTCCTTTTTAGCATCATGAATCTTTCCACCATAGGCATTTGCAATACGATTAATTTCCATGGTGTCCTGTGCCGATTTTATCTTGATTCTAAATAGTATCAACTCCCTGTATACGGTTTTGTGTTCATCAAGCTGTTTAACCTCGATAGTGTCAATCATTTTAGCGAGTTGTTTTACGATTTGCTGTATTTGTTTTTCATCAGTATTTGTTGTAATTATCATTTTGGAGATATCTGGGTCTGGTGTTGTACCAACCGAAATGCTGTCGATGTTAAAGTTTTTTGCACGAAATAGATTTGTCACCTTCCACAATATTCCGGGTCTGTTTTCAACTAAAATTGAGAGTATAGCCCACATCATCCATCACGATGGCAATATCATGTCCTTCAATGGAGTTCCGGGGGCCACAAAAGGTAATACATCTTCTTCAGGATCAATTGGAATATCGATAACTGTGGTAACATCACTCTTAAGTCCAACCTTGATTGCTTTTTCTAATTCGTCAAGGGATTGTGCTCTAATCCCCTGTGCACCGTAAGATTCAGCAATTTTTACATAATCTGGACAACCTTTTTGATCAACACCAATCATTCTTCTATCATAGAATGTTCTCTGCCACTGTGCAACCATTCCATAAGAGTAGTTGTTTATCAAGAATACGATCACTGGAATATCTTCTGTTACAGATGTTGCAAGAGAATTTTCAGTCATGTTAAAGCTTCCATCACCTGCAATGTCCACAACTGGAACATCTGGCCTTGCAACCTTAGCACCAATTGCTGCTGGAAATCCCCAACCCATTGTTCCAAGTCCTGTAGAGCTAAAAAATGTTCCAGGCTGAATTACATCAAAGAAGAGTGATGCCCACATCTGATGTTGTCCAACTTCAGTTGTACAAATTGCCTCATGTGGTAGAATTTCTCTAAGTTTTCGTAATATTTTAGCAGCACCCATCTCACCAGGATGAATTTTCAAGTTTTTTCTCCAATAGTCTTTTGTTTCCTCAACATGTTTTAGCCACTTGTTGTCATCAGATTTTTTGAATGCCTTTTGTTGAAGCATCTTTATCATAATCCTTAGTGAGGTCTTGACATCTCCAACCACAGCTACCTGAGCTGTTTGGTTTTTGCCAATTTCTGCAGGATCGACATCCATGTGAATAATCTTCAATCGCTTCTCAAATTCCTCAAATGTTCCTACCGAACGATCTGAAAATCTAGTGCCTAAAGCAAAAACACAGTCTGCTTCAATCATTAGCTTGTTTGCTTCTGCATGTCCATGCATTCCTATGGGTCCAAGTGATAGTGTGTGATTTTCTGGGAACGAACCCTTGCCTTTGAATGTAGTTACCACAGGAATCATTAACATTTCAGCTACGGCCTGAAGCTCAGCAAATGCAGATGCTATGATTACGCCCCCACCTGCCAAGATAATTGGTTTTTCAGATCCAAGCAACATCTGGATTGCTCTTTCAACGTTAGCAATGTCAGGATCGGTCCAAGGATGATACCCCCTCATCTTTACAACATCAGGAAATGTCATCTCTGCTTCATTTTGTTGTACATCTTTTGGGACATCAATTAGTACGGGTCCGGGTCTGCCGGTCTCAGCAATGTAGAAACTTTTCTTTACAACTTCTGGTATTTCTGCAGGAACTCTTGGTTGAAATGCATATTTTACACACGGATTTGACATTCCTATGATATCGCTTTCTTGAAATGCATCTCGTCCAATCATTGCAACGGGGACTTGGCCAACTACTGCAACCATTGGTGCAGAGTCTGCCTGAGCAGTTGCAAGTCCTGTTAGAATGTTTGTTGCTCCTGGTCCTGATGTTGCAAAACAGACACCGGGCTTTCTACTAACTCTACCAAAACAATCTGCCATGTGAGCAGCTGATTGTTCATGTCTTGCTAGGATATGACGAATATTACTTTTAGATAACTCGTCATACAATGGAAGATTCGCACCTCCCGGTAGTCCGAAGACTTGTTTTACGCCTTCTTTTTCCAATGCAACCATCAAAGCCTTTGCGCCGATCATATTCTCCATTTTAATCATCAACCTGTGTCCATAATTTTAACTGTTAAAAATGGACCACACTTTACAGTACCAGAACAACCAGCAATACAATGCTCAAATCGCCAGTTTTTTTAATGGTATTCATTGTGGTCAAATAATTTTGCCTTATAATAATTAATAAAGATTGCTAGAAAAATACCTGTGATTTTTTAGGAAACACACTTGAATTTTTTTAGAATCACAGAAGACTTAAACTAACAATACCAAACAAACAATATTGATTTTGTTAGAGAATGAACAAATAATCAATGTTATAGAAAAATTCTTTGAAATAGGTAAGAGTAAAAATTTGGCAATACTGCGCGAAATTCAACTTAATGATTCAAGATTTTCAAGTTTTAGTGATGTTCCACCATATGATCTAAAAGACTTTGCAACTACTATAACATTAGAAGAATTAAGATTTGTGAGTATTTCAGATTACAATTACCAAATTAAAAATCCTAAAATTAGTATATTTGATGACATGGCTATTGTTGCCTTTGAGTTGCTTCAAAAAGGTATGCTGGTGGATAACAAAGCTTTCACTGGGAAGTTAATTTCAATAAATGGAAGAGCTACATTCGTATTAGTAAAAAATCCAATGTGGAAAATTGTCCACATACATCTATCAAAAATAGAATAATTTTGGAGATAACTTATTTTTAGTGCTAAAGTTTATTTTTCCTTTTTTTGTTTTTTGCTTAGTTCAGAAGGTTTTTTACTTGAAGCAGATAGCTTGCTGATTTTTTGTGGAGAAGATTCTTTTGAAAGATTTTTGAACATGTCATATGCTTGATCAACAGTTGCATGTCCATGAACAATTGATCTTACAGATTTAATCATGGGCACAGGATAATCAGATTGCCAGATATTACGTCCCATGTCTACACCAACAGCGCCGGCTTTAATGGCGTTATAAGCCAGTGCTAACGCATCACGTTCCGGTATCTTTTTTCCTCCTGCAATTATTATTGGAACTGGACATGAATTTACTACTTCTTCAAAATTTTCACAATAGTATGTCTTAACTATATGTGCACCTTGTTCAGCTGCAATTCTACACGCTAGTGAAAAGTAACGAGAATCTCTTACCATATCTTTTCCTACAGCAGTAACTGCCAATACAGGAATTCCGTATTCTTCAGCTTCACTCACTAGTTTACCTAGATTTACAATTGTTTGATGTTCATATTTTCCACCCACAAAAATAGACATAGCAAGGGCACTTGCATTCACACGAATTGCATCTTTGAGGCTAGTTGTGATTTGTTCATTGGATAGATCTTCACCAATTATACTAGTGCCACCAGATACACGTAAAACAACCGGCACAGGGAAATTTGCATCAACACAAGTTCTAAGAATACCTCTCGTCAACATAAGAGAATCGCAATACCTTAGCAAAGGTCTAATGGTGTTTCTTGGTACTTCTAATCTTTCAGTTGGCCCCAAAAAATATCCATGATCAACAGCTAACATTACTGCTTTGTCATCAGCTGGTCTGATAATTTTTGCTAGTCTATTTTTTAATCCCCAATCCATTTTTCATCGATTTTGAAACAAATAGTTTGCATTCTTAAGCCTTTCTCATTTTGTGATTATTATTTTCATTGAGTCTGAACCATTATGAGCATGATCAAATGCTCTTTGGGTTTCTGTAAGTGAATATTTATGCGTGATCAAGTCTTTGACAGATATCCTACTGGATTCTATTAATTGTAGAGCTTCTTTAGTATCGAAATCTGATGCTGCATAACTTGTTGTTAATGTAATTTCTTTGGAGTAAATTTTACTCATATCAATATTCATTGCATCACCTTTGGATGGAACACCAAACATCATTATGGTTCCGCCTTTTCTCACAAGATCAATTGCAGTATCAACAGCTTGCAAATTCCCGGTAGCTACAATTACTATATCCACGCCACAATTATCTGTACCATTCAGGATTTTTTCTATTTTTGTAGAATTGTTTGAATTTATGGCATCAGTTATTCCAAACTTTTTTACAAATTCTAAACGAAAGTTATTGATATCTAAACAATAGATTTTTTCAAAACCTTTGTCTTTTGCTAACATTACGTGCATTATACCAGTAGGGCCAACCCCAAAAATTGCTATCGAGTCGCCTTTTTGAAAAGAAAATTTATGCCATGATCTAACACAGCAACCCAGAGGTTCAATCATAGCTGCTTCATCAAAGCTCATAGAATCTGGAATTTTTAGGACTCCGCCATGATAAACATTCCATTCTGGAACTAAATACTCTTCGGCTAACCCGCATGGAAATAGATTAGTTTCATAGTATTTTGGACACATTGTTTCATTACCGTGTTTACAAAAATGACATGAATAGCATGGGACGTGATGATGTGTAAAAACTCTATCACCTTTTTTGAAGTTTGTAACTTTTTCACCAACTTCAGAAATTATACCAGCCGGTTCATGTCCTAACTTCATTGAAGGTTGGCCATACTTCCCAAATACCTTTTCTAAATCAGAACCACAGATTCCACAAGATTCCATTTTTACAAGAATATTGGTAGAGCCTAAAGTTGGTTTTTCTGTCTCATCTACAGATATGACCGATTTGTCTTTGACAAAAGCGGCTTTCATACACAAACCAGGTTTTTTCAATATAAGTAGATTTGAGCAGATAATGACAGTATTGAAAGTTCGAGATATTTTTTAATGTATAAAATATTCAGGAACATTGATTTAGTTCAATAATTATACAAAATCATGTCAGAAATCGATTCAGAAAAAGATGTTTATCTTTTTACCCATGGACAAATGAATCTGCGGGAAAAAGCAATCAGTGCGCTAGAATCAAAAGGATTTTCCAAAGACAAAATCATTGATGCAATGCCAGACAAAGTAGGTAATATTGATGATTATATGGCAATGCTTTGGATGCCGCCAAATCTTGATCATATCAAAATTCAAAAAATTACAAAAGTGGATGACGTAGAACCAGAAGGAGTAACTGGATTGTGGAACGGAGTTTCAAAAGAAGATTTGTTTACTATTCCTCTTTGAATGAAAAATTAACTAAATCCTCCTCCAAATTTGTTTTCTTATTGCAATGGATCTAGAGAATCTAAATTTTTAAACTTCAAATAAAGTAGTGCTGATGAATAATTTTCATTCATTTAATGGATTATTCCAAATCAAATATTCATAGCTAATTTTTTAATAGTATTTACAATTTGGATTTTCTTTTTTATGCTCAATTCTGGTTCGACAGTAACAAAGATGGTATTTTTTTTAGTGTAAATTGCTAACTGGGAAACATTTTCTCGCTCCACATGAACGAATCTGACTTTACCTAGACTCTTATCAAATTCTTTTCTCATTTTTCTTCTCTGTCCTACCTGTTTACAAAAATGTTCAATTCCTTTCTGTGATTCAAGTAAAGTTTTCCCTTTTTTCATAATTCCTTCAACAATATTACCATGTAAATCAATTATTCCAACAAATCGCATTTTGGGACTAAGTTTGATAATTTGTTCTGCAAGTTTAAGTAACTCATCTCTTTTATTTGTCAATTAAATTTCAACCTTTTCAAACAAATATAACATTTAATTTTTGTTCTATAGAGAACAGTCAAAGTTCTATAATTAAACTAGATAAAAAATCGCCATATTCATCATCCGAGAATTTTATAATCTCCATTTTGTTCTCTTTTTTAGCAAGTTTTACTGATTCCAGATGATAACATTCCTTTTTACCACTTAGTTTTCCAAAATAAAATCCAGGGCAAGAGCAATATTCCATCTCTGGGAAAAGCCAGTGTTCTTTACCTTTGCCAACAACAGTCCAAATTTGCCTATTACTTGGTTCAAACATATGCAATTTCACTCGTTTTTCAGAAACCGTTGATTCAATTTTTGTCGAATCTTTGTTCATAAGGAATTAATTCCAAAAGTTTCGTATATTTCTGATGGTTCAGATAAAAATTGTTCCTTCACAAGCTGCATTGATTTTAGAAGGAAAAACACGTAATCTCGTAGTAACAGATATGCATATAGGATTTGAGTCTAGTTTTGCTTCAAATGATGTCTTTCTTGGTAAGAATACATCAGTGAATGAAATAATTTCTGAGCTTTACAAAATTATTGACACTACAAAACCAGATTCTTTAATTTTGTTAGGAGATGTAAAATATAGCATAAAATCAATTTCTAAAAATGAATGGAATGATATTCCTTTATTTTTTGAAAAAATGGAAAATAAAATTGATACTACTCTAATTCCTGGTAATCACGACTCTAATATTCAAAAATTAATACCAGATGGAATTACTCTTGTTAGTTCAAAAGGAATGGTGGTGGATAATTCCCTACTAACCCATGGACATACTATGCCATCAGAGAACTTTGCACACGTTGATAGGGTTATTATGGGACATGTGCACCCAGTATTTTTTCAACAAGATTCAGTCTTAAATGGTCATAGGGTTTGGGTTTCAATTAAAACAGCAAAACAAATGATTTTCCCATCAAGCTCTGGTGAAATTGAAGTTACAATTATTCCTTCTTTTAACAAATACTTGTATGCTACCCATAAAAAACAATACAAAAAATCAATTTCGCCAATCATTGAAAAAATAAAAGAAATTTCCTCAGCTAAAATAATTACATTAGATGGGGCAATGATTGGAAATGAGTCATTAATTGATCAGGTTCTATAAGAAATAATGTCGTATGGTTCTATAGGGTTCTTGGTAGTATCGTTCTTTTGTAACCAGTCAAGTGTTTTTACAAAGGATTCAGCAAGCTCAGTTGTTGTAAGGACGGGTATTCCCAATTCAAGAGCCTTCCTTCTAATCTGATATTCATCATAAAGCATGCCAACATATTTCTCAAGAGTCGATGTGCTGGGGATATTAATGATGAAGTTGATCTTTCCCTCATAGAGCAGATCAGCAATGTTAGGTTTTCTATCCGGTTCACTGATTTTATGGACAATCTCAACATCACCAATTTTTTCTTCAAAAAATTCTGCTGTATGCTCGGTTGCAAGTATTTTGAATCCTAGATTCTTGAGGTGAGCAACGGTTGGCAATAATTTTTCTTTATTTTCATCGCCACCGA
>JACZSC010000148.1 GCA_022574415.1 Nitrososphaerota archaeon
AACGGGTTTTGGCTAACTCCTTTGTCTCTTCTAATTCAGCAATAAGATCTGTTTTGTTAGATTTAATCAATATGGAGCCGGCATGTTTGTAAACGGTATTATCATCAGATGCTTTTTTTAGTTCTTCAAGTGCTTTGTCGGCCTCAATCTGTTCCATTTCTAATTGCTGTTTTTGTAAATGAATTGATTGAAGACTTTGCTGTGCTTGTTGCATTTTCATTAACTGTTCTTGTAACCAGGGTGGAATCTGTTGTCCAGAAGACATGATGAGTAAGAGATTAGAGTTTTCTTATATCTTTACCGAACCGCGCCACTATTGTCCAATTTTGAGATTCAAAGGAAAATTCAATTTTTTGTTCCTAAAATTGTATTGAATCTCAGAGGATTTGATACACCTTTGTATTGTATCGTAAAATTTCCAAACTTCAGAATTTTAGATGGTATTATGAATTAGAGCGTAGAACTTTTAGTTCGTATCAAATGTAAACGGAAACCAAATTTACTCAATAACATGAACTAGATCCTTTAGTTTTCTTCTAGGTTTTGGAGGACGTTTTTGATGGGGATACCCGATACATAGAATAGAAGAGGGCTGCAAATCTGTACCAATAATCTCTTTGACTTTTTCTTCATCAATCATTCCAATCCATATTGAGCTTAGTCCTAAAGCAGATGCAGCCAATTGTGAATATGCAGCTGTTAGAGTTGCATCTTGAAGAGAAAATTTTTTGAGAATTTTAGAAGGAAAATTCATCTTAACACGGGAAGGATCCATACAATAAACTAGAACAAGTGGAGCGTTCACATAAGGTTGATTGTTTGCTGCCTCTACCAATCTTTTTTTGATTTCTTGGTTTTTCACGTAAACCACTTTGAATCCCTGAAAGTTCCCAGCAGAAGGTGCAGTGTCTCCTGCAGCCAATATCTTTTCAACTTTCCATTCTTCAATACGCCTTGATGTATCAAAATTTCTGGTAGACCTGCGAGTTGCCATAACCCTGAAGAGCTGGTCTTCAGAGACAGCAGCTTGTCCTTTGTAGGAAAGAATTTCATTCAGAAGTTGGTTTTGTATTTGTTCATCTTCTTTTTCTATTTCGATTGAGGGGTAGAACTCTTTTGGGTAAATTTTGATTGGCTTTGGTGCATAAGGAATCTTCCTATAGTCTAGTAGATGTTTTCTGAGAACTCCAGTTCTCACTTCAAATGTTTTGTATTCTTTTAATTGGAACTGAGTGGTATCCGTATTAACTAAAATGATACTAAATTCATCTTCCAACTCCACTTTTCCTGCAGCCCCTTTTGTTAATAGCCCCAATAGTTGATCAAGTTCTTTTTTTACAAGAACAATAACATGCTGGTCATCTTCATCAATGCCTTGCCAAACTAACCTACAACCATCCTTTGACAAATAACATGATTCAGCTCGTAAAAATTCCATAATTCTTACTATGCTTTACTAGGTAAAATATTATCTAAAAACAGAACTATCAAATTAATTTTAAAAATTTTCAGGATTAACAAGTTCGAATCTTTTAAGACCCACACCGTTTTTGGTTCTAATTTGGTTCCGTTATAGGGTATCACAAAATTAGTTTAGTACACTAACGAATCTTTACCGATTCAATTGAATCATAGCTAGCTTGAACCAATCGCAGTGTGGAATTTAAGTTTGCTCTCAGATGTGAAAGTTGTTTTGATTCAATAGAAATTAAAATAAAATCTTGTAAAGAAATTTTAGTTTTTGTTGGGTTTTCTGGATAAAATTTATTGTCCGTGTTTATTGATTCAAAAATTGATTTGGTTTTTTCTTTTGCGTCTACTGTAATTTTTGCATTAAAGTTTAATGTCATAAGCTGTGCCAGCTATTTTAAATCCACATTTTTTACAAGTCCAGATTCCAACTGATTCTCGTCCAAATTTTTTAGAGCCACAATCTGGACATGATCTTTTGGATTTCATTTGCAATTGGATTTTAGTATATTGTTTTCTAAGTTTGATGCCATACCTTGCTCCCAAGCCCT
>JACZSC010000149.1 GCA_022574415.1 Nitrososphaerota archaeon
TTTCCTTTTGTTGTGACTATCCTAACTTGAATTCTTCCTGCTTTTCCTTTTAGAAATTCAAATTCACCGACTCCAAGATAGATCAAATATGTTGACATGATTGGAGTTTTTGCAAACTTGTGAAGAATTTTTTTACCAATTTTCTTATGTGAAGCTTCAGGCATGTTTGATAATGCTGTAAAGTTTTTGTCGGCAATTATTGAGATTCCAAATGTTGCTTTTGCTTCAGGTTCGTCCCAACAGGGGAATGCTCTTCTTGCATCCGCAGCCTCAAATTGTGTTGTGGCTAGATACTTTGTTTTTCCTTTTTCTTTGTATTTACTTCGATAGAATCCCAATAGCTTATCGTTTAATATTCCAACGAAATCAATTTCTAGTACAGCGTTCCCTTTAATTTTTTTAGTAAATGAGATTTGTAATTCTTCATTTTTTTTATCAAGTTTTGTTTTTGCTTTTAATAAATCATTTTTTGTTTGGACATTACAACTTTTGATTTTTAACTCTGCAGCATTTAGAATGATTTTGTTTGTTGGTTTTTTACAATTGATTTGAATCTGTTCCTTACCGTTGAATGTAAAATTTCTAAAATTTAGTTCAAATTCTAGATCATAATGAATTGGGATAACAGATTTCACGTCAGAGGTTCTTTTGTAGGCCTTTATGTAGATTTAGTGTGCGATTCTAGAAATTAAAAAAAGCCTTTAAAATAGAAAAATGATCTCTAAAATATATGAAACAGAGGGTTGCCTCCCGTCGAATCAAAATTCTAGTAGCCAAACTAGGCTTGGATGGTCATGATAGGGGCGCTCTAGTCCTTTGTAGAGCCTTTCGAGATGCTGGAATGGAGGTAATTTATTCAGGACTTTTTGCCACACCAGAAAGAATTGCTCGAATTGCAGAAGATGAAGATGTCGATGCCATTGCAATGAGCCTACTCAATGGAGCACACAACACTATCTTCCCTAGAGTTGTAAAAGCTATCAAAAAGAAAGGAATTAAGGATGTTCTTGTTGTTGGTGGTGGAGTAATTCCTGATGTTGATAAAAAAGGATTGCTAAAAGCTGGCATTGATGGTGTCTTTGGTCCTGGAACACCACTACCAACAGTAATTGATCATATTACAAAAGGCGTTTCAAAGTTAAGAAAGATTTAGTTTATTCAGTAGAATCTGGCCACATCATTTTGCGCATTTGTTTTCCAACTTGTTCAACTTGATGTGCGTCTAACTCCTTCATGTATCTGTCAAATGCATTTTTACCGTTCTTCTGATACTCGCTAATCCATTCTTCATTGAACGTTCCGTTTTGAATTTCTTTTAGAATCTTTTTCATTTGTTCCTTATTGTCTTGATTCATAACCATTGGGCCACGAGTTAGTCCGCCATATCTTGCTGTTTCACTGACACGTCTCCACATTCCATTGATTCCATATCTTTGAATCAAATCTACAATTAATTTTAATTCGTGTAAAACCTCAAAGTATGCAATTTCTGGTTGGTATCCAGCTTCAACAAGTGTTTCAAATGCATTAATCACCATAGATGCAGTACCACCACAAAGATCAGCTTGTTCTCCAAACCAATCTGTTTCTACTTCTTCTTGAAATGTTGTCTTGATTACTCCAGCTTTTGTACTTCCAATTGCTTTTGCAATTCCAAGTGTTCTATCCCACGCTTTTTTAGTGTAATCTTGATGTACTGCAACAATTGATGGTGTTCCAAATCCTTGTTGATATGTTTCACGAACTTTGGAACCCGGTCCTTTAGGTGCTACCATAATGACATCGACATTTTTTGGAGGCTCAATCCATTTCCAGTGAATGGCTGCTGCGTGTGAAAAGTATAACGCGTTTCCTTCTGAAAGATTAGGTTCAATCTCTTCTTTGTACACCTTAGCTTGTACCATGTCAGGAATTAGAACTTGAATGATGTCAGCTGCTTTGCATGCTTCAGAAATTGACATGACCTTATGGCCATCAGCTTTTGCCTTTTCCCAGCTGGATCCGCCCTC
>JACZSC010000053.1 GCA_022574415.1 Nitrososphaerota archaeon
CTGGTTCAAAAATTAGAGATTATGTTTACCAAACTTCATTAATTACACCATATGCGACAATTACATTTGATGATCCTAAAGGAGAAAGATTTCGATACTCTAGAATAATTAAAACAATGCCTAAACCCCCTACAATCATAAGACCACATCCATATGGTGTTGATGTTGAAACTATCCGAAGAATGATTGCTGATACATCATTTACAATTCCTAGGGTAGATGATATAATGATTGAAAAAATAAGAAAAGAACTTGGTTTAAGCAAAAAAAATCTTAATTTTACTGAAATCATGTTAAAATCTAAAAAACGTTGGAAAACTTTAACACGGCAAGTTCGTGTCGTGATTGCTATGATGTCTTTTATTAAAATGGATTTTGATAAATTGAGTAAAATTAGAATTGATGATATTGATGTCTCAAACCAAAAATTATCTTATTGGGATTTTGGTAAATCTCAAACCATAGTTATTGATATGGATCCAACAAGTGATTACTATAAACAACTTGCAAACACTGTTCAAGGAGAAACACTTGTCACATTTTTGAATAAAAGATTCCAACGGGTAGGACGTATCACTGCCGAAAAATTTGTAAAATTTGCTGGTTTCAAACCTGAAATTAGATTGGGAAATATGACTAACCAACAACTTGCAAAACTCAGCGATTCCTTACAAAAATTTGATGATTTTATGTCTCCTGATCCTGGCTGTCTTGCTCCATTAGGCGAGGAACCCTTGGAAAAAGGAATTCAACAGTTCTTTAATCCTGACTTTTTAGCAGTTATACAACGCTCGGCTTCTGCCTATTCAGGCTTTCCATTCGTTGTAGAAATGGGAATAGCCTACGGTGGTGACATTTCGTCAAGAGGTTCTAAGGTGTACAGATTTGCCAATCGAATTCCACTTCTTTATGATGAAGGAAGTGATGTAGTCCTAAAAGTTGTAAATGAAATAGATTGGAAAAGATACAAAGTGAATCCTGATTCACCTTTGGTAATAGTCTCACACATATGTTCGACTCGCATTCCTTACAAAACAGTTGGAAAAGAAAATGTTGCTGATAGACTAGAAATTGAACGAGAATTAAGACTGGCTTTACAATTTATTTTAAGAAAAATCCAAATTTTTATGAATAAGCGAGGCCAGGCAGAAATGGCAAAGAAGAGAGCCAATCTCTATACAAAATATCTTCCATTAATTGCACAATTTTGTACTGAGCTAGCAGGAAAGAAGAAAGAACCAGATTACAAAAAGATGCTAAAAGAAGAAATCACAATTGATGAAAGCCAATCACAGAAACAAGAGACACTAATCACAAAACAAGTTCAAAAAGAGGAGGAAATTGTAGTTGAAAAAGTCAAAGAAACAAAGTAGTACGAGTGCAAAAGAAAAACACAATTCGCTAATAGAGTCACTAAAAAATTATGGTTCCCAAATTTATTATGATCTTGATAAAGGAGAATATCCCAAATTCTCAATCCCAAGCAGATCAGTAAGTAATATTGTTTATGATCAAAAACTACGCCAATATGTTCTAGGAAAAAATGCTGCAATCAGAAATGCAAAAAATACCTCCCAACTTAGATCATTTACTCAATTAACGTGGTTGGCATTTTTTGCGAATAGATTAACAAAACAAAAAAAATCTTCAACTCTGAGAGATGTTTATTATTCTTCACAAGCATTTGCTATTGATTTTGAAGATCAGGGTGAATCTGATAATATTATAGTTGACCTAGAGGCTGTTTTATCAAAACCTAGGGAGGATTTCCATATTTTCCCTGAAGAACGCAGTAGTGTTTTTGGTGATTTGGATATTGAATATACTGTTCCAGGATATGAAGGTAAAAAAATGAATTTGTCAAACCATCCAGATGGTTATGCTATAGGGCCTAGTTTGACCAGTGCGGAACTGGTTGGTACTAGTGCTGAGATTGTAATTGCAGTAGAGAAAGGTGGCCTTTTTACTAGATTTATAGAGGAACAAGTAGATAAGAAATTCAAAGCTATAATTGTAGATACTGGTGGTCAAGCACCAAGATCAACTAGAACTCTTTTAAAAAGACTACACGATGAACTTGGTCTTCCAGTAATTATCCTAACTGACGGTGATGTTTATGGAGAACACATAGCAATGGTGATCAAATCTGGTTCCGCAAATGCTGCACACCTTAGAGAGCTTACTGTTCCAGATGCAAAGTGGGTAGGAGTTTGGGCTACAGATATTGAAAAATACAAACTCCCAACAATTCCAATGACCGAAACAGACATTAAAAGATGTCATGATTTACAAAAGGATCCAAGATATCAAAAAGGCATTTGGAAAACACAATTAGAAAAGTTCTTAGAAATAAAAAGAAAAGCAGAGTTAGAAGCATTTTCAAAATATGGATTAACAAACATTACCGACAAATATTTACCAGAAAAACTTGAATTAGCAAAAAGTCTATAATTTTCTTATTTTCAGAGTAAGAACACCATTTCGGTATTTGAAATCAAAAATTTGCATATCAGTAGAGCCCTCAATTGGAATCTCTTTTGAAAAGCCACCCGAACCACGAACATAAAGAATTCCTTCTATCAATCGTACTACTATCTTATCTTCTGGACTAGGAACTTCAGCAACGAAGACAAATTCTTGTTCACCTTTAATAAGATCATATACCCAACTTTTGGATTCGTGCTCTCTAATCATGTATTTGGGTTTCTGCTCTTTGGTCATTTTTTTCAAAACTTTTGTCCAGTAAATCATTGTGATTGCTGCCACACCAATGAGAATAAAACTTACAAAGCCAGAGCCAGAACGCTGTGTCATTACGTAGACTATGCCCACAAACAAGATTAGGATTATAGGAATTATAAAATTTAATGTCTGTTCGTTTGAATAAGTTCCCTTATAGCTAGCCAATTATAAAAAATTCCAAGTTACCAAATATAAAGTATTTTTGATTTTCACAATAAATCATATATCTATAATTTTCTGAAAGAGAAAAGTTGAAAATTTTTACTAATTACTGAAACTAATGACCTTTAATTAATTGGTCAAAACTTTATTGATTGTTGGATTTTTCTAAAATTGAAAACGATCTGATCTTAGAAATAAAACTTAGCCCAAATCAAGCTAAGATTTTTCTTTTGGTTACAACTGAAGGAAAAATGACAGCAAAAATTATTTCAGAAAAACTTGGCATTTCACTGGACGATGCACTGAATACTGCAAAAAAATTAATCGAGCTTGGAGCATTTATTGACATCACAGAAACAGAATTTGAAGCAATGCATCCAAGGTTTACTGCAGTAAACATGTATAGAAAAATGTGTGAAAGAGAAGGAATTAAATTCAAACAAAATAAAATTGTAGATAATTTTGGTGTGGTCTTAGAAGAAGCATATGATGCTGCAAGAACTAAATAGAACTGTTTTCTGGTGATGAACATTGACAGTTGAACAAGAAAGTTGTAAACATCAACCAATTTACTTCGGAGTAATAAACATAAACATTGATGAAAGAACAATCGGCTCTGTGGATATTTGGAGATGTGGAAAATGTAAAAAAAGATTTTGTGAAGAAAAACAGCTGGGAATTGAAGCAATTACAGAAATTGTTGGAATGCCTGCAATTGACTCTGATGAGAAGTGGGGTGTCACTGTTTGTAAACTTCAAAAAGGAATAGATAAATGGAAATTGGTTAAACTTAAAGAAAATTTTGAAATAAAACATGAATGTTTGGATGAACAAATAATTTCATTAAAAGTAAAGAATTTTCAAGTAGAGGATGACAAACATTGGAGTTTTCTAATTGATGAATACAGAAACCAAGCTGTTGAAATTTAGATTTTAAAATGAATCTTGAAATTTATATTAACAATGTTCGCGGCGCTCAAATGGCTGCAAAAATAACTGGCACGTTTACAATTGACAAGCATTCTTTTAGGTTCACTGCCATTGCATTTGGTAGAATTGGGGGCCAAAATGTAGGTGCAAAAATCTCAAAAACAACAGAAAAAGAATTGAAAAAACTTGGCTATGATTCTGAAGAAGTCATTTTAACCATTCAAAAAAACCTATTACAAGGAAACCTAACTTTGCCAGAAGGACTAAAAAAAGAATCCTTTGTAGATGATTAGTATTCTGCTTCGGCTAAAGCTTTATCACACGAACATCCTCTTTGCTGTGGAATTTCATCAATTAATTTAAATAGCATTTTTTTAATTTTTTCAACATTCTTTGAGAGAGTTTCAATTACTTCTTTTGCAGTAACCGATTTTTCTGCCCAAACATCATAATCCGTAACAGTAGAGATGGAAACATAACACATTTGAGCCTCTCTAGCTAACTGACATTCCGGAACTAAAGTCATACCAATAATATCTGCTCCTGCACTTCTGAAGAATTTGGATTCAGCCTTTGTAGAGAACCTAGGCCCTTCTATACAAACATAGGTACAGTCCTTGTGAATCGTGACATTTTGCTCTGTGACTATCTTTATTACTATATTTTGAAGTTCTGGGCAAAACGGATTGGCAACAGAAATGTGAATAACTTTACCATCTTTTGAGAATGAACCTTCACGAGATTTTGTAAAATCTAAAAATTGTGAAGGAAGGACAAAGTGACTTGGTTTTATTTCTTCTTTTAAGCTTCCCACCGCAGATGGCGCTATGATTCTTTTAACTCCAAGCTCTTTGAATGCCCAGATATTAGCTCTAAAGTTTATCATATGGGGTGGGATGGAATGTTTTTTGCCATGTCTTGGTAAGAATGCAATATTTCTACCTTGAAACGTCCCAACTGTTATGGGGTCAGAGGTTTTCCCATATGGCGTATCTAGAGTAATTTCTTTAGCATCTTCTAATAAACTAGAATCATAAATTCCTGTGCCGCCAAAAATTCCAATTTCTGCCTTTTGCTCCATTAGTACTTCACCAATGATTTACAATTGTATTTGCTAATTTCCTTAATCCCATTTAGTCCTGTTAACTCAATAATAAAAGCGAAACCAGTAATTTTACCTCCCATCTTTTCAATTAATTTTCCTGAAGCTTTTGCAGTTCCTCCAGTTGCTAGCAAATCATCACAAATGAGAATTCTATCTCCTTTTGTTATAGAATTATTTTGAATTTCTATTGTATCATTTCCATATTCAACTGAGTAAGATTGTTTAACAGTTTTACCAGGGAGTTTTCCTGCTTTTCTAATCATGATCATTCCTTTATTGTATCTTACAGCCATAGCACTTGCGAGAAGAAACCCTCTTGACTCAATTCCTGCAACAAGATCAATATTTTTTGGATGAAAATGCTTTGACAATTCATCAACAACATATGATAACGCTGACGGATCTTTAAGGATTGGACTAAAATCTCGAAATAATATACCTTTTTTTGGGAAATCATGATACTCATTTATTTTTTCTTTAAGCTTCATGATAACCAGCCAAAAGATGAAGAATAAAAATCGTATCTAAAAATTTTGTTTTTTGTTACTTAATTAACCTAAAGCATATGTTGTTGTTACTGTATTAAAATTATCACTAGCTTCAATGGTGTATGCTCCCGGATTTATCTCCTTGGGAATAAACCACAAGGTAGTAAAATCTCCTCCCCCAGAAATAGGAGTGTTTAGCGACTCAATTTTTTCTCCTTCAGGATCAAAAATTTCTATAAAAACTCTAGATCCTTCTGCACCTGTACCAGAAATATGTAATCCTTCTTGTCCCTCATATTGCTTAACTTCAAGAGAAGTAAAAATCAAACCTTCAGCAAGATCCCCAATAACTTCAAGTTCTAATTCTTTAAAGTTCAGACCACTCTGAACCCTAAGAATCCAAACTCCTTCTGTAGCATCAGCAGGTATTCTAAAGGAAGTTTCTGAGAATAATCCCTCTCTATCAGTAAAGATTTCTTTTTCTTTAATTATCAGTCCTTCAGGATCTCTCAAACTTAATGTTAGTAAAATATTATTTCCAGATTTCCCAAGAATTAAAATTGTATCTCCAGAAAGAAAAGTTTGTTTAATTGTTTTTACTTCTATTGGACCCGAACCCGTCTGTAACCCAATGGAAAAGACATCTGAACCCTGAGAATTTCCTCTTTTTACTACGACTGTATAAACTCCAGAAGCATATCCCGAAAGGTCTAATTCATAAACATAATTTCCATCAGGCCCCAAAGTAATGATTTCACTAAGTTTTTCCTTGTCTGCTGGATCTATTATTAAGAAACTGATATTTGTAGAAGATTCTCCCTGTATTGTAATTTTTGCAATATCTCCATCTGAATAATTCCGCCTGTCAAGTTTTACAATGATGACTTGTTGCGGTAATTGTCCAAGACCTACCAGAATGATTTCATTTTCTTCTATTTGGGATGCATAGAGAACATACGTTCCCTTAACCGAAGAAAGTTCAGTAGAAAATTCCAAGTAAACTTGACCAGACATTCCTACATCCAAAACCTCATAGTAAACTTCCTTTCCGGTCGGATCTTCAATAATAACTTCTAATTGCTGATCAGGAATTGCTGTACCATTAAATACTATGATATCTCCAGGCTCATATCTTACTTGAGCTGGAAAAACCTGAATTTTCTTATCCGATTTGACCTCCCATGCTCTTAAAATCGTATTTTTGCCATCAGTAACCTCTGCTGAATATTTTCCAAATAGGGTGTCTACAGCAACAGTTGTACTATACTCCCAGTTTCCTTTAGAATCTACATCAACCGCAATGGTTGAAACAACATTACCGTTGAAATCTTTGATAGTAGCAGTTACAGTTCCTCCTGGCGAAGCAGTTCCAGCGACTTTAATTTCATCATTTCTATGGAGTACCGGAGGAATTTCACTAATTGTTAATGGTCTCTCTTCTGTGAAAACCATTTCGCCTGTTGATTCCCCTATTCTCAGGCTTAGGGATTTTTCAAAACCTTGCTTATCTTTAACTATAAAGTTTACCCGTTCCGCTTTTTCGTTATCTGGAATTTTAACAGTAAACATAAAGTGACCATCTTGATTGGTTTCAAATGATTCTAACAATCTGTTGCCAATGTAAAAATCGAATTCTTGATTTGATACAAATTTTTCTCCAATAACTCTAATCGTGGATCCCACGTTTGGTTTTTCTGGAACTAATCTAAAAGTAGAGTCAGTTAGAATAGAAGAATCTCCATCGGGAGAAATTGTTTTCACATCTTGTGATGGTTTAGAGGGATATTCAGAAACCAAAGTTTTTCCAATTTGGAGTTGGTTATCGTTTGTATCAACAACCTTCCAATTAATTCCAGGCATAGATTCATCAGTTTTTATCCCAAACTTTACTGATTGTCCAAGTTTAATTGATTCAGAGGTTGTAAAAACAAGAACCCCCTGTAGAGATTTCTTTCCGGTCCACCCTTTTTCTGTTTTAAAATATTTGAAAGCATTATCTTCACCAAGCCACATTCTTATTGTTTGAATTTCAGTTGTTCCTTTGTTTTCAAATTCAATAATAGTTGTTTTTTCAAATCCAATACTTTTAGCTTCAACAACTTTTTCTTGCGCTACAACAAACGTTGTTGTAGTAAAAATGGATGAAGCCAATATGAGAAAAAGAAAAATACCTTTTGGCAATGAACCATACATATTATTCAACGATTTCATTCTCCCACTTAACCTTAATCAGTTTTTTCACAAAAAAGTATTTTTCATTTCTGTAAGATTTGTAAGTAAACTTCATTAATTACCATGAAATTAAACCCTAGGCTTGGGAGCTTTATCTGTATCATATTTAGAAACAAAATTTTGATGTTGTCGAATGCGCTCCGCTATAAGCCGGTATAATGATCTAAATTGATCTTTGGTCTTATCTGACAAGAATTCTGCTTCCCCCAGGGCAATTTTTTCACAAATATACCTAGTTATCTCTTCATTGTCAAAGTTATCCCATTCATCTTTATGTTCTAACCAGATAGCATGAAGATTCTCCAAAACACCTTTCTTATTTTTTAATTTTACTT
>JACZSC010000054.1:0-3078 GCA_022574415.1 Nitrososphaerota archaeon
AGCTGCATTTGCCACTAAATGACCTTAAAACAAAGGGTCTAAAACACGATGTCTTGGCAAAAGCGTATGGTTTTCCAGTCAAAAATACGCTTGGTTCAGGTGAAACTCTTCACTATTACCAAAAGGAGTATCATAAAATAATTAAATATTCAGACAGGGAATTCATTTATCCACAGCTCTACCAGAAAATACTTTCTGATGGATTGATCTCAAAAGAAAGATTGCTTGATGCAATCAAAGCATATCAGGAAGCACAAAAAAAATCGTACAGCCTGAACTAAGAATTAAGAATTTTCAGGATTAAGATCTGATTTATCTAGAATGTTAACCTCAGTTAATTACGAAAAAATCTCTTCCTAATGACTCAAAGTCATGCCCCCATTCGTGGAAAGTTGTAGATGGTGCAGTGATTTGCAAATTATGTGGTGACAGAGAAAATACTGAACGTAAACCGTCGACGTGGTGTAGCATACTTCGTGGATATTGGGACGCAATGAAAAAACCATAAAAGATGGTTATTAAACGAATTAAGAATTTTCAGGATTAACTGTAAACAATTAAGATGCAAGTGGATTTTCGCTAGACTCTTTTTCTGCTTGTTTCAACTTTTTTATTTCTACACCTAAGAAAGAACTCAAACCTTGCAACATTGTAGCAAAGACTTCGCTGATTCTTAGATGGGAGTTTAGAAACGTGTCTTTATTCAGACTGTCGATTAGAATCAAGAACATCCTGATACCAGTAAACTCTTTCTTGTCATTGAATAGAATTTGGTGTCTAACATTCAAGTTTGTAAGTGCAGATTCAGTATCGATTAGTAAACCATTTAGTTTTGATTTTTTCCAATCTTTGTTTACTATTTTCTGTAGTATTTTTCCAAGCCGAATATCTCTTTGGATGTATACCCTATCGGGTAGGTTTGTTATTGAATATACTAATACATGATTATTATCAACTGATAGATCCCAAGCAAGTTTAGGCATTTTTGATACATCTACTTCTTTGAATGGAATCTTATCTTCTTGTAACCAAGTGATGATCTTGTTCCTGTTTACTCCTAATTTCTTTGAAGATGACATAGCAATTATCCTAACGGAAGTATGATTTTATTGTTCTGTGTATTACGATGATACCGTAAGACTAAGAATTAAGAATTTTCAGGATTAACCAATTTTATCCAAAACCATTCTAAAAAATTCTGAGAGCAATGATTAATCCCAAATTTTTTCATTAAATGTCCACTTTTTGTTTAGAATGAAATTACTCATAGCTGCTATCATAACACCTAGAATAAGGGCAAGCGGATACCAAAGGGTGTGTTCTTCTACTAAGTAAAACACCACAGATAGCTGTACAAGTGCTCCCAAAGAACTAAAAAATATGAATTTCCCATACTGGAAAGATGTTCTCTGGAATGTGAAAATTTTATCCTCAAATGTCCAAATTTTATTTAGAAAAAAATTCGAGGTCATTGAAACCAGAATTCCAACGACGTTTGCATGAAGATACCAAAAATTGACAATTTCAGTTTCAAAAAACATGGATATAATGATATTTACTAATACGCCACTTGCACCAACTGTAAAAAATCTAGCTGCCTTTGAAAGAAAACGAACCGAAGTTTGTTTTTCTATGGCTCGTTTTGATTTACCATATCTATACAACTTCCAAACTGCTCTACAATAATCAAAAATTATTGAAGCATCAAGTTTGCTAGAACCATACTTTCTATCTATGAAAGTGTAAGGGATCTCTTCAATCTTAACTCCCTTTACTTTAACGAGTATCTCCAAGAGAATTTTGTATCCTATCGCATCAAATTTTATACCATTTAGTATGTGACGTCTAAACGCAAAAAATCCTGACATTGGATCATTTGTTTTAATTCCTAAGCCAGTTTGTGCAATTTTTCTTGCACCCTTACTAATCATTCTACGTTTTATTGGCCAGCCTTTGATTACAGCTCCTTTGATATACCGGGAAGCTATAACAATGTCACATTTTGTGTTGTGTAATGTTTCAATCATTTGTGGAATAACATGTGGTGGATGTGACAAGTCACTATCCATTATAACTATCAAGTTACCAGTTGCCTTTTCAATTCCACTCAATATTGCAGTACTAAGGCCACGTTCACCCTTTCTCTTTATCAAAGAAACAGAATAATGAGGAATCTGAATTAATTTTTTGTAGTTTTCAATTAATGATGATGTTCCATCTGGAGAATCATCATCAATGATAATTACCTCGGTTTGAGAATTTTTTGGTAGATTTTCTGATATTGATTCAAGAATTGGGCAGATGTTTTCTGCTTCATTATATGTTGGGATAATTATTGAAATCTGGTTTTCTGACACATTTCTTCGGCTATTCATGAATAGTAGCACTATTTTTTAGTGTCTCATGATTGAATCACATAATAGGCTTGGATCTCGTGATTTAGTTGTCAGTTTCTTTAGAAGAGAGAATTAGCTCAAAAATTCCTCTGATTATATTTTTAGCTGCTATTGGAATGGGGCTAATCTCATTTACTGTACTTTATTTGATTGATAATTATTCTTTGAATTACTATGGTGATGCGGTATCTCATCTTTTTGGTGCAAGAAAAATTGTTGATTCTGAATTACCAGGGATTGATCAGATCGGTACTGTTTGGCTTCCACTTCCACATTTGATGTTTTTACCATTTTCTTTAGTGGATCAATTGTTTACAAGTGGAATAGCTGGCATGATGATTTCTCTTCCATGCCATGCTATTACTTCAGTTTTAATTTACAAAATTATTCGAAAACAGGTTGGCATAACATATGTTGCAATGATAGGAGGATTCCTTTATGCATCTAATCCAAATCTAATCTATCTAGGGATTACCGCAATGACGGAAGCGCCATTTTTGTTATTTTTTATTGCCTTTGTATATTATTTCCAAAAATGGGACGATGGATTTAATAAATTTAAAAATAATTTAAAACATCTTGCCCTTGCGTCGTTTTTTATCTCTTTAGCCACTTTGTGTAGATATGAAGCATGGATTGTCTCATTATTTTTTATTCCATATGTTCTAGTCTTTGTAATTAT
>JACZSC010000054.1:3178-7831 GCA_022574415.1 Nitrososphaerota archaeon
AATTTAAAAATAATTTAAAACATCTTGCCCTTGCGTCGTTTTTTATCTCTTTAGCCACTTTGTGTAGATATGAAGCATGGATTGTCTCATTATTTTTTATTCCATATGTTCTAGTCTTTGTAATTATCAAATGGAATAATATTCCAAAATTCAAATTTGCTATGATACTAATTTCATTAATTGCGTTTTCAGGAATATTGTTTTGGTTAATGTGGAATCAATATTATTATGATGACCCATTAGAGTTTGCAAACGCCGAATTTTATGCGGCATCGTCACAGGCAGTTGATAGACCATATAGAGACTTTTTGTATCTTCAACCTCTAAACGACATTACAATTTATGGAATGGCGTTAACAATGATTTCTGGACCAATTCTACTTTCTATGGCTGCGATTGGTTTTGTATTTCATTTGAAAGACAAAAACAGAAACAAAAGAGCAAAAATCTATGGATTTTTGTGCCTACCTGCTGCGTTTACCTTGATTTCATTATATGTCGGAATTGGAGAAATGAGTCAATGGTGGTTTAATGCGAGATTTGCAACATTTCTATCACCACTTGTTATAATATTGGCTTCGTTTGCAATTGCAAAATTAATACCAAAGATTAAACAAAGCCGTCCAATTATTGCGGTAATAATAATTTCATTATTTGCATTTCAGTTATTAACACCAACTTTTGAGGTGATCACATTTGTTGATGCAGAATCAGGTTGGGTTTATCAAAAAACCCCAGACACAATCAAAGCTGCTGAATTTCTAAAGTCAGAGTATGATAATGGAAAGGTGATGATTATGACAGGATCGGCCCAAGCTCATAGAATAATGCAAGTGTCAGGAATTCACTTAATACAGTTTGATGAGATGATAGAAGCGTATCTGTATAAACCTGCGTTTAAAGAACCTTGGTTATATGACAAGTGGGTTGTTATGGGATTAGAACCAGATTCTGATTCAATTAGTGCAGTAGATTATTGGCAACAAAGAATGAATGAGCTTGAACAACATTATTCTTTAGTGTATGAAAACAAGTACTACAAAATCTTTACTTTAAAAAATCAGTAATCTTAATTATTTTTCTTAACTAACTAAGAATTAAGAATTTTCAGGATTAAGATCCGATTTATCTGAAAGTATTACCATATTACTTGCGCATGAAGGGTGCTGGTTACTGTATTGCAATGGCAATTACTGCCATTGTAGTGTACATTGCAGCCTCTATTTTATTACCTTTCACGTAAACACTAAGAATTAAGAATTACAAAGAAAAAACGTCAGTCTAAATCAGATCTTAGATTCTGATTATTCCTTCTGTAATCAAATATTGAAGACCACCTGCAAAGTCCTCATCTGAGATTAGGTTTTGGGACCACCAACAAGCATTACTTTTAATCCAATCAGGAATTTCTTGTGTGGCTGAACCACTAGATGCTGTTGCTGGAACTATAATCACATCGTTATTAATCAAATATTGAATTGCTTCAATGAAAGAAGCGTTATCAATTTCATCTCCACACCAGAATCCTGCAACGTCTTTAATCCAACTTGGAATTAAAACATCTGGGGAGTTTACAGTATCGATAATCCCACTAGAAGGGGTTCCTTTTACAATTACAGTTCCTGCCATCCAAGGATGAATCACACAAAAGTATGGGTATTCACCAGCTGTTTTTGCTGTCCATGAAAATGTTGCACCCGTCATAAACAAATTGCCATCAAAGTTATCATCTGGACCCTTATCTGCGTATCCTGATGTTACAGTGTGAGCATAAGTATCCTTATTTGTCCACGTGACAGTTTGTCCAGTATTAACAGAAATAGAATAAGGAATGAAACAGGAGTTTGTTATTTTACAACCCTGAGCGCTACTGCCAGATGGAATAATTATGGAAGTAGTTGATTCTTCAGCAGGAACTGTTCCAGCTTCAAATGCATCTCTACCACCAGGGATTTCTGAACATAATTTATCACCGCAAACTCTAGGATCCATTGTACCCCAACCGCCACCTCCACCGCCTCCACCACCTCCTCCACCATAACCGAAGGAAGGATGGTTAATTGCCAGTGAGGCTGACATTACTAAAATAATTCCCAAAAAAATGGGAGTTAGATACCAAGCAGCAGATGGTTTATCTGACATAATACATTCACAACATTCTAAGAATTAAGAATTTTCCGTTTTGGAACATTGTTCAAGGCTATTTTTCCATACTTGTAATGTACAAAGGTGTGCTATAGAATAATAGGTGAATGAAGCAAACCAAAATGTTTCTAATTACGTCCTAGAACTCGTTTTATTGGGTGCTTTATTCACTTCCTATCTCTTCAAAATCTAAGAATTTTCAGGATTAACAGTTCGTATCAAATTTAAGAATTTAGAAAGGCATTGGTTATTTACCAAAGAAAAAAAGCAAAACTAGTGAAAAACAATCCAGAGATCTCCTCAGCAGAATGGTTATCACTAAACCAGTTCCTCTATGAAGTAAAACAGATTGATGCTGCATGTGTATCAGTCTATTATCCATACGGCAAGGGACAACAAACCATATCTTTACTACAGGACACAAAGAGAAAGGAGCCATTTGAAAAAATAGAATCAGAAATTGAAAAAAGAATCACAAAACTCAAAGAGAATCCCTCTTCTGCAGGCAAGTTTACAAAAACTCTATGTATTTTTGGATGGATAAAGAACGGCAAAGTACACACCAAAGAAATTGGAACTTCAAAAAAACTGCCTTTTGTGTATATGGTAAGCAAAAAACCATACATCAAACCATTTCGTGACATTCTCAAAACCAATTATGATGTATTGTTAGTAACGCTTGATCAAAAATCTGCAAGAATACAGAAATTTCATGGAAGTAAGATAATCCAAGAAGCTACACTTCGAATTGACTTACGGGGGAGACATCGAAAAGGTGGACAGAGTCAGGGCAGATTCCTGAGGGCAAGACAAACAAAAATTCATGTTTTCTTTAAAAAAGTTGCAAACAAAGTCAGAAATTTGGATTCAAATTCCGAGCTGATACTTTTAGGCGGAGATGGTCATGCAAAAACAGAATTTTATGATGTGCTTGATTCAGAATTAGCAAAAAAATGTCGATTTGTACAAAACTTGAACTTTTCTACTGGAATCAATGATGTTTACAAGAAAATAATCCATCATTTGTATATTCATAGAAGAAAACATGTTACTGGAATCATTGCACAATACGAGGAGCTAGTCAAAAATGGATTAACTGCCAAAAGAAATGATGTTATTTACAAGGCACTGGAAATTGGAGCCGTAGATACGTTAATTGTTTCTGTAGATTATCATACCAATTCCCAATTTACCAAAATAATGAAAATGCTAGAGATTGCAAAAAATACCTCATGTAAGATAGAGTTTGCAGCTTCACCTAAAATTATTGAAAAACTGAAAATTCATGATTCAGTTTTAGCGATACTCCGATACAGAATAAAATAATTCGAGTCTAAGAATTAAGAATTTTCAGGATTAACAATTTGCATCAGTGTAGACGGAAGCCAACAAGGCATGGAAGGGAGTTCCAAAGGACGTGTAAGAATAAATGAATCGCATTATTCAAAACACGCTGTCAGCTTCCGTGTTTCAAATAGCTATTTCAAAGATAAAAAGACTCGGCAACTGTTAGTATCAAACTAAGAATTAAGAATTTTCATCATCTGGTAAAACATGTACAGCCCAAACCCGTTCTATGAGTTTTTCAACACTCGTAGGTTTAACGAGATTGTCGACTAGAACATCTACATTCCACATAAACCACTTTGAACTCTCCACCTGTTTTGATATTGTGTGACATTGGTTCACCACATTGTTGACATTCTACAAACCCATGATATTCTTCAACTTGAATCATCTTGTGTTCCCATGATTTTTTTTCTCCGTTCCAATACACAGAATTGATTTCAGTTGGATCAGTCATTGTTTTTAGTCATCCCTTCTGGCATATCTGAACTTTGCCAGTAATCCTTTACAGTGTAAATATGAGACCCAAATTTTTCACAAACATAGAATGATGATTTTACCATGTTTTCTCTTGTCTAATCTAAGAATTAAGAATTTTCAGGATTAAGATCCGATTTATCTGAAAGTACTACCATATTACTTGCGCATGAAGGGTGCTCGTTACTGTATTGGAATGGCAATTGCTGCTGTCGTAGTGTTCATTGCAGCCTCTGTTTTATTACCTTTCAGGTAAACACTGAGAATTAAGAATTTTCAGGATTAAGATCCGATTTATCTAGAATGTTAACCTAAGTTAATTACGAAAAAATCTCTTCCTTATGACTCGAAGTCATGCCCCCATTCGTGGAAAGTTGTAGATGGTGCAGTGATTTGTAAATTATGTGGTGACAGAGAAAATACTGAACGTAAACCGTCGACGTGGTGTAGCATACTTCGTGGCTATTGGAAAGCGATGAAAGAATCATAGATGGCTATTTAATGAATTAAGAATTTTCAGGATTAAGATAGAATCTATGGCTCATATCATTTCTACACTTTCCTCGCTACAATCCATTGAACCGAATACTTTTCATACTGAATTTTAGTTTCAAAAATCTCAAAATTAGTGCTGGACACCAGTGATTCTAACTCAGGAATCCTTAATCTGCGAATTGGCGGTGC
>JACZSC010000055.1 GCA_022574415.1 Nitrososphaerota archaeon
TCGAGCAAGTAATTATTAAATTCAAAATATGTTCAAAATCTCCTCTTTTGTAATGTCACCTTTTCTGAGAACATTGATTTCATTTTCTTTAATTTCAACTATTGTTGATTCAATAGTATTAGTGATGGTTCCACCATCTAATAACAAGTCGTATCCTGTAAGCCTTTTGGCACATTCTTCTGGATCTGTATGTGGAGATGAATCAGAGATATTTGCACTAGTTCCAACTAGTAAATTGCATTGTTTCAAAAGAGATAACACACATTGATTATTTGGAACTCTTACAGCAACTTTGTTTTCAAGACCCAATGATTCTTTTAATTTTTTATCTTTTAATTTTAAAATTAAAGTAATTGGTCCTGGCCAAAATTTTTCAGCAATCTTACTCGATCTTTTATCAAAAATGGCAATTTTAGAAAGATCAGCCTTTGAAGCTCCCAGAATTGGAAATTGTTTTTTTGTATCTCGACTTTTAATTCTGCATATTGATGTAACAGCATCTTTATTGTATGGATCACAACCTATACCGTAAACAGTATCTGTTGGAAACACCACAATCCCTCCTCGCTTGATTGTTTCACTCGCTAACCTGATTCCTTCTATGTCACATTTCATTTTCAAAGTTTTCGAAATTGTGTAAACATATCTTTAATAATAATTTGATTCATTAGCGATTTGAAATTTATGAAAAAATTTCATTCTGATTTTGAAGATAATGATTTTGAAGATGATTTTGATGATGATTTAGGAGATTATGAAGACGAGACTGATTAGATAGCTAGACCGAAATTCTCAGCAAATTTGCTAAATGTTTGATATGCATGTAGAAACTCTCTTCCTGAATGACTAATTCTATATCGACAAGCTCCCTGTGAACTATCTTGTTCTAGAAGACCTTGTGAAACTAGATTAGTCAAAATTCTGGAGATTCTTACATGAGAGATGTTTGCCTTCCTTATCAGAAAAGTGACTGTAGCACCATCATCATCTGCTAGCTCATCTCTTGTAGTGGTTAAAATGTCGCCAATGATTTTCATATGAGTTCGATACTCTACCATATTATAGCCACTAATAGTCCTCATAATCAATATGATAGTGATAAGATATTTTGCATTATACAAATGAGATAAAAGATTTTGACCATGAATCTTTAACAAAAATTAGAGAAAAATTGAGCCTAAACTTTTAGAAATTCTTACAATTCATCAAATTTGATCTTCCTTAGAGGCACTCGACTCACTGGAATAAATAATGAAATCAAGCCACTAATCTTAATGGATATAGAAAGATAATACAAAATCGATTCTGGAAACACAAAGGAATACCATCCAATAAATTCACCAAAAGCAAGCAATGATAAACCAAGTGTAACAAAAATTGCTCCCTTCTTTTTACTTTCAAGATATGACAACATTGTTTCGATGGCACCATAAGCCAATAAGATAAATGAAATTGATCTAAAAATATTTTCAATGTGAATTACAGAAACTAAAAACAGTGGAAATATGCCAACTGATCTAAAGTAACGTGATTTTGGGAAAAATGATTTGATACCGTGTGAGAATGCAATAAAGAAGTAACCAACTGTTTGAATTCCAATTCCCAACGCCTGTACCCCTCTTTCAATGTGTCCAGATTTTATTATAAAATCTTCTACCATAAATCCTGTCCAAATTACAAAAAAACCAACACAAATTGAAAAAAATGCAATTGATAAACGAAATAAAGTTGGGCTTCCTGTATTTTTAAAACCAATATAGGACATTGAACCTATGGTTAGACCCACAAGAAATCCAATCAAATTAAGGATATTTTCAAAGAGGAACTCCAACTACGATAAACAATCTTTGGAACTAATTATTTTAACATGATGAATCATTTAACCAGATTGTGAATCCCAATCATCTAAAGTACCTGCAGTTTCCCCTTCTGTACTGCCAGTATAATCTCCAAGAATATCTGAATATACTAAATCATTATGAGCAACAAACTTGACATATTCTCCATAGCTCATCTCAAGATCACAATTCTCACACCTTACCATCGAGAAATCAGGAGAAAGATTGGCCCCTTTTTTACATTTAGGACATATTATTTTCATAATATTCTATGAGCTAGTTCACTATTATTGGTTTAGAATGAAAAAGATAAAAGGGGTTTTTGGGGTTGAATATCAATGAGTAAAACTTGCACAAAATGTAAAAATTCAATTCCTGAAGACACACAACTCGAACCTCCTGCAGAAAAATATCCTTGCTGCAACAAATGTTGGGCAGAATGGAAAGAGTATAGAATTATGGTTATGAATGAAATGAGATTGGATATGTCCGTGGCTGATCATAGAAAGGTACTGAAAAAACATGAAAAAATATTCGTTGGGGTTTTAACTCCTGAAGGAGATATAGTAGATTATTCTAATGAGGATAATCGAAGTCCAGAAACTAAACCCCAATCTTAGCTTTAGCATTATCTGGAAGTAAAAGTAACAATTTTTTTTTCCTATCTTCAACTAAATTTTCAATTATATTATTTACTGATTTTGTAAGAATTAATTTTTCATTTTCATTCAAAGATAAGAAAATCTCAAGAATGCCATCCAAATTGAAAGCAATAAATTTTTCAGGAGAATTTATGATTTCAAATACATATTTTGAGAATAATTCATTTCTTTGCTCTTCACTGAAAGTAGCCAAGACTTGAAGCCAAGTTTTGAAAAGTTTGGAAAAACTAGGAAATGGAATTGTAGGACCAGCCTCTAAGGCATTGCTAATTACCTCTTTTTTGTCCGGATCTGACATTGAAAAAAACTCTATCAATCTTTTCTTTAAAATTGGTTTTCTAAGAAAATCAGGTAGACTAGCAAGGTTGACAATAATATTTCCTGCATAGTTTGGTTCTGTCAATATTGTGGTTCCATAAAATTCAGTATTAAATCGTTCAAAAAACGCTCTACGTTAAAATACGTGATTCTCAAGATCATCAATATGCCTTCGACAGTAGTAGTTGGTGGTTTTTTTGGTGATGAAGGTAAGGGAAAAATTATCTCCTATCTAACAATGAAAGATAATCCAACAATTGTAGTTAGAGGGGGGGCTGGTCCAAATGCTGGTCATACTGTTGTGGACGGCGACAAAATTTATAAAATTCGAATGTTGCCAAGCGGGTTTTTAAATAAAAATGCTAAAGTCCTGATTGGTCCTGGCGTTGTAATAAATCCTGAAGTATTACTAAAAGAGATTAAGGAATTTGGAGCCTCTGGAAGGGCATTTGTTGACAGACATTGTGGAATAATAGAAGAAACACATATTCAACGAGATTCATGTGGAGATCTTAAAGAAAAAATTGGCAGCACAGGTTCTGGTACAGGCCCAGCAAATGCTGATCGGGCAATGAGAACTCTAAAACTTGCAAAGGATATACCATCACTCTCAAAGTTTATTGTTGATGTTCCACACCTAATCCACTCAGCCTTGGAATCTAATGAGAACGTTCTCGTTGAGGGTACGCAAGGAACTTTTCTATCACTATGGCATGGGACGTATCCTTATGTTACCTCAAAAGAAGTAACAGCCTCAGGCATATGTGCCGATGTGGGTTTGGGACCAACAAACGTGGATGAAGTCATTGTTGTTTTCAAATCATACGTGACAAGGGTAGGCACTGGACCCATGGATAATGAACTCGAGCCTGAAGATATTTCTGAGAGGGGCTGGTCTGAATTTGGAACTGTTACTGGAAGACCTAGACGTGCATCTGATTTTAATTTTGAGTTAGCTAAAAGGGCAATTAGCCTCAACAGTGCCACTCAGATCGCCATAACAAAATTAGATATACGTTTTCCAGATTGTGCAGGCAAAACCTTGTATGAAGAACTAAATCATGATGCAAAATCATTCATCAAAAATATCGAAGACACTCTTAAGGTCCCTGTGACAATCTTAGGCACCGGCCCAGACAAAGATGCAATCATAGACAGAAGAAAATAATTTCAAATTTTTTCGGTTAAGTTTAAGTTGGTTGTTATTACACAAATCATGTGGATAAATTACCAAGATACATTGAAGTTGAATCTGCAATGGAGTTTTCTAGACTAGTTTGTGCGTTAGAGAGAGTACCACGAGTATCTTTTCTTCATGATCATGAAGGCAAGAAGGTTCTTTCAGTGCAAATGGATTTATTGAAAGAAAAACCAATAATTTATTTCACACCCGTAGATACTCTTGGTCACTATCTTTGCTATGGTTTTAAGGCTGGCAAGGAAGAATCGTCTATGGTAAACTCCGCTACTGATTCAGCACGATTGTATTCTCCTATTGTTAAAATAAAATCACTTCCAGCCTCTCTAAAAAGTGGAAACGGTACTGTTGACAAATACCATCCAATTGAACTGGAGGATATGGCTAGCCTTGCAAAACTAAGTTTTGGCTTTGAAGAAACGCCTTTTCCTCTATTTTCTTTCCCATTTAACGGTAAATGGTTAATGGGGGTATTCATGAATTTTAATGAGGAAGGAATCTCTTATTTCTGTCACATTATCATGGAGGAAGAACCAAAAAAACCCTTTTTGAAATACTCTACTAATAATGGAATTGATCCCTCTCTAGTTGATAGTCCTAGTCAGCATGGTTATTCGTATATCAAAATAGTAAAATTAAAAGAAACTCATCCATTGGTCGATTATGACCAAATTCAAAACTAGAATTAAACAAATTTCTAAAAAGAAAGGTAAGATCATTCTTGCAAATGATTATCCATCCTCATTAAATGGTATAGAATCAAAAACCATATCAAACATTAAAAAATTAAACCAACATCTCTGTGGTTTAAAATTAAACTTTCATCTTTTACTCCGTCTAGGGAGTAAAGAAATAACCAAAATTAACAAAACCGCTCATCAATATAACTTACAAACCATTGCAGATATAAAACTCAATGACATAGGTACGACAAATCAAAATACAACTGAAATTCTTTGGAAACTTGGTTTTGATGCTGTAATAGTTAATCCAATTATGGGGCAATCAAGTTTGAGAAATATCATATCATCAGCCCACAAAAACGAGAAAGGTGTTATTACACTTTGTCATATGAGTACACCTGAAGCCAAATTAACATATGAAATGAATGTAAATTTACCAACAAAAAAACAAATAAAACTGTATCAATTATTTTTAGATTGGGCCGTTTCACTAAAAGCTGATGGCATAATCGCTGGTGCAACTTTTCCTAAAATTATAAAATATTGTAAGCAAAACACTGGAAAAGATCTAGCAATTTATTCTCCAGGAGTTGGAACACAAGGAGGAAAAATTAAGGAGGTTTTATCTGCAGGTTCTGATTTTCTAATTGTTGGTAGAACTATCTTAAATTCAAAAAATCCCATCGAAACAGCAAAAAAATTACAATTACAATCTATTAATTAATTGGTTAGCTTTTGATAAAATTAATTTAGCATTTTGATATGTTGTCTTTTCAAATGCTTTTTCGAAATCTAACCACACAAAATCCAAATGTTCATGTGAAATTGTAATTTTTTTAGTATTGGTTTTTGCTAGGTAAAAAATCACTTTTTTGTGGATCAATTTACCATCATACTGAAAATCATATTCAACACTTTCTGCAAACCCATCTAAAAAATCCAAATCGGTAATTCCAGTTTCTTCCTGAGTTTCTCTTAGTATTGTTTGACGTAGATTCTCTTCAGGCTCAATTTTTCCTTTTACAAAATCCCAATGCCCTGAGGGATAATGTAGTAAAAGAAAAAGAGCCTCATTTTGCTCTTTTCTAAATATAACCGCACCTGCTGATTTTTCATTTATTTTAATTTCTGACATTTTAAAAATTAATTATTTTCCTATTCGCCGTTTTCTTTTTTGGAAAGTCCTAATTGCTCTCATTAGATCTATTTTTCTAAAACCTGGCCAGAAAACATCCATAAAAACTAATTCACTATATGCACTTTGCCACAACAAAAATCCACTTAATCTCTTTTCACCTGATGTTCTGAGAATCATATCTGGTGATGATTGTGGTAAATGTGAAGTGTAAAGGTTAGCTTCAATTTCTTTTTTATTAATATCATCAATCTTCAAAACCCCATCTTTTATTTTATCCACAATTTTTTTAATAGCATCAATTAATTCATCTTGTCCTCCATAAGCGATAGCAATATTGAGAAAATGCCTTTCATAATTTTTGGTGGCATCATCTAATCTTTTTAAAACATTCTTGATTGAGTCTGGAAGTAACTCAACTCTACCAATTGCTTTAACCCTCATCTGATTTTTGTGAATACGCGGGTCGTTGAACAGCTTTTCAAGCCTGATTCTTATAATCTCAAAAAGATATTCTAACTCTAAATCTTTTCTGCTTAGATTTTCTGCTGATAACACATACAATGTGATAATTTTAATATCAAATTCTTCACACCAATCAAGAAGATTTTCAACTGCATCGGCTCCCTTAAAATGCCCTTCTTTAGGTAGGCTAAGATTTCTTTTTGCCCATCTTCGATTGCCATCTAAAATTATGGCAATGTGATTTGGCATCGGACCGTTAAAAATCTCTTTTTCTAATTTTTTAGAATAAAGATTATAGAGTCCTAAAAGATGAAACGCGGTATTTATGAATTTAATATTTGATCACCTTTTCTAATTAAAACTAGGAATATAGATATGATTGTTTTTACTCAAATGTAAGAATTTGGGTAAAAGATTTCTAGTCTGAAAGCAATTCCTCGTCTTTTTGTTTTCTGAATTTTTTAAACAAAATTATGGCAGAAACAAGCGTGACAGTCAAACCAACAAGAAGTGGGAGAATAAGAGTAAACGAACTTTCATCGTTGATTAAGATATTTGTAAATTGTGATACGGTAGGATACAGAGCAGCCAGTACGATCAACCTTAAGGAATCACTGATTCGCCTATGAATTCCTCCTAGCCAATTACTTAGTAGTATTCCTCCAAATATTGTGCCAATTCCAATCCATAAAATTGGTAATGAGCCTGCAAAGAATTGTCCCATTATAACTTTATTTGATACAATATTGATCAGCTGAATTTCAGAACTAATCAAACTTGTATCAACAGCTATGACTCCTGCGGAGATTGAAGACAAAATAAAAATTATTCCCGCTATCACAGTAAACATCCTAATGAATCCAGACGGAGTAGGTTTTGTCCAATGTGACCAAGCTCTATCAATATCAAATGCTCTTATCAAAAATGCTCCTCCTAAAATACTCACAAGTATTGCAAAAATTTCTGCTGTATAACCAAATACAGTAGCTATACCTCCAATTAACAACAGAATTCCAGGTACACCTAAAAAGAATTTTGAATATTTAGAATCATAAGCAATCATTTTCAAATATTTGCCAAAAACTGCATAGGAATACTCTACACTTCTACTGACTTTCATTACTACTCTTTGAACTGAAATAACAGGAAGTACGTTTTGAATTACCGGAATTACACTTTCGTCATCTTCGCCATCAGAAACAATTACTGCACCATTAGCAGAGAATGTTTGTAAAACTGATTTTATTTCAGAAGCAATTTTTTCATCGGCCCGAACTCCTCTATTCTTAACTCCAGTAACTGTAATTACTTGCGCAACATATCCTTTGCTAATCAGATCCTCGTAAGTTTTGATCGCGGAAAAAATTGAATTAGAGTCAGCATCTTCAGGATCTTCAAGAGCAAGTCGCTGTGCAGCTTCAATACATGCATCCCTACCAACAACAGGTGTTGGAATTCCAGTTTTTTCACCAA
>JACZSC010000056.1 GCA_022574415.1 Nitrososphaerota archaeon
TACGATCCAATCTTTGTTCCTTCAGGAAAATTAAAAACTTTCGCAGAACTATCTAACAAAAATGAGTTATCCCATCGTTATAGAGCATTGAAGAAGTTTGCTAGTTGGTTTCTAAATAAGCGGGTATCCACCTATCGATGAATCTTTCTTGGTTTTGTAAAACTACAATTCTTGAAATTTCACTCTCATCCATCACTGAAAATATTTCACTTTGTGAAGCTAATTCCGATGCAAAGCGTTTCACCTCATCAAATTCTAGCATATGTGTCCGTTCCAATCTATTTGTGGAACGACCAATGTGCATGTAGGATTTTACTTCAATAAAATGAGGACTAGAGCGCTTAATCATTGAAGCTAAAGCTGGAATCATTTCATCACTAGTATTGTAATTTCTAATCAAAGTAATTCTAAGAACAGTCCTTGTGTCTAATTCCTTGAGCATCTCAAGTGTAGTATTCCATCTTTCCCAAGAATCTTTGTAGCGCGGTCTGTTAATTTTCAAAAATGATTCATAATCTGCGGCATTTGTTGAAAGATAAAGTTGAGTAGGTAAAGCATCTTCATCACTTAGTCTCTTTATCATGTCAGGTTCTTGACCGTTGGTAACAAGAAATGTTGATTTTGTTGCCTTTAGTGATTTGAGATATTTGATTAGCTCTGGTAACTTTGGATACATTGTCGGTTCTCCAGAAAGTGAAATTGAATAATGACTAGGGGACAAAGATTCATCTAGCTTTTGTTTATCGCTTTTTATGTCACCATAATGTCCCATGATTAGTTTTCTTCTTTCTTCCATGAGCTTTGTCAAAATCTCTTCAGGCTCTGTCACTCTTTCAGGTTCCATTTTTAATGAATCATAAAACTCCATCGGCCTCCAGCAGTAAACACATCTATTTTCACAATACATACCTGCTGGCGAAAACTCCATACATCGATGAGTAGATATTCCATAAAACTTGTGTTTGTAACAATCACCATCATTTTTGAAGGATTTTTTTGTCCAGTGGCATAGTTGTACAGTAGAATGATCTGCTACTCCATACTTTGCTTTTTTTAGCTGTTGCAAAACACCAGGTTTAATTTGAATTAGTTCCTCTTCTTGAACTACTTCACCAGAACAACTCATGACTCTTGTTTTTTTATCATTTACTTAAATTGTTCGTGAAAAAAATTGTATGGTTTACGTATTTAATTAGAAAAATGGTTTTATCTATTAACTGAGAGCGTTTTTAAAAAATTAGAGAGAAAAGTGACTCCACACAGTATTCCCTAACCAATCCATCCTAATTTTCTGAAATATGCAAACATTGTGCCTGCAGGTATTGCAGATGCTAGTATTACAAAAATGAAAGTTGAGAAAGGACCCAACAGCGTCATGTCATCCTCTATTCCTCCAGGAAGATTGACATTCATTCCATAAAATGTACCAATCACCGTTGCAGGAATTGCAAGTGTAAAGATAATTGTAAGAACTGCCAAAACTTTGTTAGTTTTTTCAGTGCTTAACATGAAATCAGTATCTTTGTAGATTTCCATTGTTTCTTGTGATTCTTCAAGAGAGTCAAGTACCTTGTCAATGTGGTCTATTACATCATCAAAATAAAGTGTAAGATTACTCTCTTCTTTTTTTGAAAATTTCTCTACATTTTTGTTAATTTCTAATGTAATTCTTTTCATGGCGTGAACTATTCTTCTAAGCATATTGATTTCCCTGCGCAGGAGAGATATACCTCGAGCGACTGATTTTGTTTCATCAAACACTGCGTCTTCTATGTCATCTAGATTTGCAATTATTCTTCGCATTGTGTGCATCAAGTCATCTACAAGAACATCAATTATCTCATGAAGTAAAGTGCCTGTTGATCGATCCATGAGACGGTGCTTTCTTTCAGGATCACTGTTTTCCGCACAGCTGTTTACCAAGTCGACTAATGGTTTCAGCTCTCCCTGATGTATTGTAACAAGAAAATCTGTCCCAACAAAGATTGAAAGCTGGCTATATTTTGCCAATGCCTTCTTTGAAGCTAATGGCGGAAAATGCAATATGAAGAATATGTGGTCATCATAACTGTCCAATTTTGGCAACTCAAATTTTGTCATACAGTCTTCAACGTTTAATTCATTGAAATGATACTTTGCCGCAAGCTTTTCAACATCACTTCTGTCCGGGTTTTGAAGATCTATCCAAGGAAACTTGCCGCCCTCTACGATTGTCATTTTTTTCTCTATAGTTTGCTCTACGGATTTCTTTCCTGAATGAAGTCTTTTGGTTATGAATTCATGCTTCAAGTTGCAAATTTTGCTGACGTTGCAAATTTAAAGCTGATTATTTTCAGGCAGTCAAGTCCTAAAGTAATTGAATTGTTTTAAGTGGATTTTGTGAAATTACAATAATTATTTCCAAGGCATGAAATAGGTGGCTCCATAGTAGGTAATTGCAGATGCAATTATCATTCCAATCCACCACAATTTATGCTGCATACAAAAAAATTTGCTAAGTCAATAATAAAGTTAGACGCTGATTATCATATCAATACTCAATTTTGGGCATCAAAGATTAATACTAGAAAAAATTCATTCGATTTTTGTGGCCTTCGTAGTATAATGGTAGTATAGGGGACTGTGGATCCCCGGACAGGAGTTCGATTCCCCTCGAAGGCCCATTTTAGGTTTATAACAAAAATGACAGATCGTTGAATGGTTTACCTTATGTTTGAAGCTCTAAAATCAGTTTCTTGCTAACTCCTTGCCAATCATAAAGATCTATGGCAATTTTTCTGAGAGTTTCTTTAAATCTCTCATCTAACGTCAGCACTTGTAAAGTATGTTCTAATATATCAGAAACCATTTGATCCTCTTTCACACTTATTTTCATCAGATCTGAAATGTTTGATGGTAAACTTTTTGCTACAATATCGATGCTTGCTGCCATTCCACCAAAATAAGTTCCTAATGGAAAACAACCAGACGCCAATGATTCTAGAAAAACTAATGGTCCTGCTTCTTTGACAATTGAAGGAAAAATTGCAACATCACAGCATGGGAATAAATGACAAAGTTCTTGATGAACCAAATAACCCATAAAGAGAACCTTGTTTGTGATGTTGTGTTTTTTAGCACTTTCAAAATAATTATCTAACTGATTTTGATTTTGAAGATGTTTATAGAATCTATTTAGTTCTTCATAGGAATTTTTTCCTGAACCCTCCAGTGTTTGTCCCCACACAATTATATTTTCTACCAAATCACGGTATCCATGTTCTAGTGCCCATAGTAACACTTCAATTATTTCACGCTGTGGACCATGTCCAACAATTATTAACTTTGCATTATGATATTTTTCAAGGATTAATGGCATTACACCTATGATGGACTGCAGACCCTTACTAGCGATGAAGCGTCCTACAAAAAGAATTATTTTATCATTTTTCCAATCAACCTGTTCAAGTTTTGTTTCTGTATCTGAATCTGGGGATTTTAGATCTTGAGGTACTGAATCAGCTACCAGTTTCAAGATTTCTTCTTTTTGTATTTCAGGATAGAGCTGCTTTATCATATCATGGTATTGTTCTGGCTTTTTACCTCTTCTCTTTCCAGAAAGAACTTTGCATAATTTTTCTATATTGTTATGACGTAAATTGATGGGAGTTAGTTTGAATGACTTTGTATCAACTCCCAAATTTAGTATTGTAATCTTTTTTTCAATTGAAGGCGAAGAAAAGACAGTCTTAACTCTAGTTTGCATTTCATCACTTGCCACAAATATTTTTTTTGCAGCACTAAATGCCTCATTTGCAAATTTGTAAAACCTTTTATCTTTTTTAACAGCATATTCGATAGCACTCCCATGTGTCATTATTGAAAATGGAATTGATGTTAAGGAACTTACTCTTTGTGCTACAACCGACATTAACACAGCATGATTAGCTAGAATCACTGACAAGTTATAATCACTTGCTATTTTTGTCACAACTTTTGTATTATGCTCTAGATACTCTTCAATGGAATCATTTGGCAGATCAACCATAGGAATAACATTCGAGAATTCTTCATACTTATCCCAAACATAAACGGGAAGAGTATCCCCCAATTGTGGTTTGTGCATGATGCATTTGCCCTTATAAGGAACACTTCGTTTCAAAAGAGATTGGATTGAGTTATCCTTATTGTATTTGTAGCATTCTGCTATGAAGTCATATCGATCAGGATGATTTTCTTGGCATACAAGATGAACAGTTTCTCCATTTTCACATAGTGATTTTACGATTGATCGTGTCCAAAGATTACTTCCAGAACCTTCTAAAAGATATCCATGGAGTATACAAATCATTCTATACTCTTTAAGAATAAAGAAAGATAAAATTTTTTAAAAAATTCTACTCTAATTACTTTTTAGTTGAAAAAATCTTTCTGCCTGGAACTGTAAATGAAACTTTGGTCCCACGTCCCATATTACTTTCAATCCAAATTTTCCCCCCATGCAGTTCAACAATTCCTTTACAAATTGCCAAACCTAACCCAGAACCTTTTTCAAGGCTTTTCGAAATACCGGATTGCTTAAATTTCTGGAAAACTTTGTTTAAATCTGATTCCTCAATACCTACTCCTTCATCAACCACCTCAAACAATACCCCATTTCCATCCGAAAAGGCATTGAGAGTTATCGTTGAACCGGTATCCGAAAACTTGATCCCATTATTTAGAATATTGTTTAAAACTTGAAGAATTCTAAAATAATCACAATAAATTTCTACTTGGTCTACATGTGCATTTACAGTAATATTTTTTGAGTCAGCGAGAGATGAAATATCTAATATGGCTTCTTGACATACTTCTTCAAGTTCATATTTTCTCTTTTCAATTCTTAATTGTCCTAATCCTATTTTTTGAAAATCTAAAACATCAATAATCATTGAATTCAAACGGCTGCCACCCTCAAGAATGTGTTCTAGTCTAACTTTCTGACGATCATTTAGTTTTCCTAGTTTCTGAGTAAGTAATATTTCTGAGAATGATACAATAGACGAAAGTGTGTTTTTCATTTCGTGAGCCATCACTGCAATGAATTCTTCCCTTAACGAATAGTCGTCTCTCTTACTTTCTACGGATCTACTAGGTTCCATATCTCTCTGATCGCCTCACAAAAAAAGTATTTAAAGTGATCCTAAAAAGATGAGGCTATTTTAGAAAATACCATACTTACTTGATTCCATCTCTTCTTTAATTGCCAGTTTAAACCTAGGAGTTTTTTGTTCCATTTTTTTTGTTAACCATGTGAGAAATTTTTTTTCCATTCCTTTTCCTTTTAATTTATTAAAATCTGATCCCATTTGTTCAGCAAGTTTATGAATTATTTCTTTATTTATACTAACAACAAAAAAATGCCAACCGAATGCAAATTCTGAATCAGTAACCACAAAATCATTTTCTGCATGTACCATTTCTTCAAGAAGGGTTAATTGTGTGTTAATCTCCTTACTTGTTTTATCGTAGTCTATTGCAGAAACATTAATGCTAATTCTTTGTTGCATACAATAGTTTGATCATTCTCAAAATAAAAGGATTACACAACAAGTTACTCTTTTAAAAGATGCTTTACCTCAATGTTAAAAAAATTGCGTAGTATTCCCATGTAGGCCTTTATTGGTTCTGGAATTTCATCACTGCATGCTACCCCTAAATTCTTGGCATTAATCCATATCACAAGTGATTGCATAATAGTTAGAAATCGATCATTCCCTGCTTCTGGTGATCCAATAGCCTTTGTGTATCGTTCCGCAAATTCCCAGGCCGTTACAAAATCAATGCATTTGACACCAAAAATAGCTAATAATTGCTCTCGTAGATCTTTAGCAGGTTTGAAAGGAACCTGATTCAGTATATATGGAAATTCAATCTTATGTGGCATATAACCGGACAGCGGTCCCCAAATTGTAATAATCCTACAACCTCTTTTTAGTTTTTCAAATTTTTGAATCATTTTTTCAATTATCGAGGAATCAGTAAACCAAAATAAAATTACCGTAGCATCATCAAGTTCCGAATCAAGAACATCTTCACAAATAAGTATTCCATGGAGATTTTTCTTTTTAAGTAATTGATCAGCTGAGACAATTTTTTTGGAATTGTTATCAATGCCAACTACTTTTTTTACATGAAATTCTTCTAATGCAATTTGTATGCCCTTCCCATCGCCACAACCAAGGTGATAGAAAACATCGTCTTTTCCTAAGGCAACAAATTCAAAAATTTCCCTAAATGAATGGTCTGGAAGTTGTACATCCTCTCCACTTAAAATTTCCTGAGGAAGTGTTTGTAAATATTCTTCTAATTTCAATATTCTCAATCGAGTTTTAAAAATTTATTCTCTTATACCTTCCAATTTTGAGACTGCTTGCCAAAGTGTAACTCGAACATAAGATGGCATATTTGGATCTTGTGTAATATCATCTAACTCACTTATTGCATTTGCAGCCCTTACAGACATCGAATATTCGGTACTTTTTAACCCTGTAACTAAATCTATAATACTTTTTTTAATTGTTCTAGGTGCAGATGAATTGGCAGTTATTTGATCTAGTGTTTCTATAGCTTCCTTTAATGTATCTTTATTTTGATTTTCATCAGCCATTTTTTTTCACCTTTTCTTGAATAATGTAATCCTAAATTTATACCTCTACAAAAACGTCATCAGATTCAATAATCACTTGATATGATTTTAAATCATTAATCTTAGCTGGAAATTTTTCTAGTTTGCCTGTTTTGCAATCGAATTGAGCTCCATGCCAATCACATGTAACAGTTGACCCATCCAGTTTACCATCTGAAATACTAGCACCAGCATGAGTACAAGTATCATCCATAGCAAAAAAATTACCATCAATGTTTACAACAACAATTTCTTTTTGTTCAACTGAAACTTTGTGAAGTTGCCCAGGAGGAATATCTGCTGTTTTTGCTACTTTAAACCTGCTCATTAATCAAATTCGTTTAACTATTCTTAATAATATTTCTGATTTTAACCAATATGTGATTGTAAAACATGCCACCGATAGCGATAAAGACCAAGTTCTAGATTTTTGTACAAAAACCTTCTCTTGGGGAGATTACATATCTAACGTGTGGGACTATTGGAAGGAAGAAGGAAATCTTCTGGTCGTTCATCAAAATAATTCACCGGTTGCTGTATGTCATGTTTCAATTTTTACACAAACTAATCAAGTTTGGATTGAAGGAATTCGTGTCCACCCAAATTTTAGAAGAAAAGGATATGCAACTCACCTAGTACAAGAAGCAGAGAATATTTCAAAAAAATCTAACTGTCTTATTGTGTATATGTTAATTGAATCTACTAATACAGCTTCACTAGAACTTGCAAAAAAACTCAAATATGAAAATTTTGAAACGTGGAATTTCTATTCCTTAACCCCAAAAAAATTTGATTCAAAAATTGATATTAAGTTTGTAAGAAATGTAAAAAAATTACCAACTATATTATCTTCACAAAATCTCTTCTATGTGAAATCATGGAGGTGGTTTCCACTTAATGATTCATCCGTCTCAAATTTAGCTCAAGAAAATAGAATCATATATTTTAGAGATAAAAATGGTGTTGATAGTTTAGCAGTAATTACAGATTCTGAACATTTTGATAATACAATGCTAGTCACAGTAATTTCTGGCTCAATAATTGGTTTAAAG
>JACZSC010000057.1 GCA_022574415.1 Nitrososphaerota archaeon
ATAAAATTAAACATGAATTTCTAAAAATTGTTATGGCATCAAACTAATTTTACAAATCCTATAACAGCAGAATTTAACTAATTTTGAGAAATTGTATTAGAATCTAAATTAATCCCATAAACGGTCTTGTCTTAACGGATTATGTCGACATTTGATACGAACTGTTAATGTCATAAATTTAGACGAAAAGAGGTGCGGTTTTTATCTGTAAAACGATCTTTTTCTAACGGAAGCTAACGTTAGATATTCAACTTCCATAATTAGAGGGTATCAATATCCTATATGTGCGGCTGATAGTCAACAAACCCTCTTGTTAACTTCCTAATCTTTTGAATGAAGTGGTTACCAAATATTGATTGTTTTAACTAGTCGCTAGCTGGATTCAAAATTTTTGTACTTGTTTATACTAATAATATACAATGGGAGAAATAACTTCCTGCGGGTTAACGGATCTTGGCATAATGGGTCTTATAGTAGGCTCAGTAATAGTTTCTATCAGTTATTCTTTATTCAAAAAAGGTAAACCAGTTATTGAAAACGAATTTCACACTTTTGGAGCCAAAGAAATAGATTGGCAAGAAGAAAAATGGGTTCGGTAATTAACATTTTAAACCAACTGTTAGAGAAAAATGAATCTGCGTGGAATAAACTTGCAAATGTTTTACTGGGTGCAGAAGGAGTGGACCAGTGTTTTGGATATTTAGCATTGGAAGATAATGGAAAGATGAGTTATTGCGCACTTGGGTACGCAGCAAAGAAAGTAGGACATTCTGACAAGACCTTAGGATTCGGAATGTTATTTCCTTTCAGGCCAAGAATATTGGAAAAGTACGGCTTCGATAAAGAAGACAGATCAAAGAAACGCCTGTGTACTGAAGATGGTTGTAAATATACAGGTAGACTGGATTGTATGATGACACATCTCAACGATCATCATAGGATTCGAATACCAGAGATAGGAAGGAGAATCAGAAAGATTCGAGATGACAAGAGAAAACTTCCGTCTTTTTGGAAACGACTCATTTACAGCTTCGAAGACTATGGTTGTTATTAGCTAAAACCTGTCTATTGTTTATCTATTCTGAATACCTCCTCTTTTTTATTTACATTTGATACGAACTGTTAACCCCAACGAATTGAAGATCAAAATTTATTTAATTAATAGAAACTCACTGTATAAATTCAGTTAAACCACATTTACCACAGGTATGTCGATTTTTATGTTTCGACATAAACACGCCTTTTCCACAACGAGAGCAGGTTTTTCTCAACCTAGTAGCTTTTTCACCTTCTATTTTGTAATACTTGTATACATTTGGACTAAATCCTTTTTTCCCAGCCATTATTCAGACTTAGCCTTATCTTTTTTCTCTTCAGGTTTAGCATCTGCTTTTTCCTCTTTTGAATTCTTTACTTTTTCTTGTTTTGCAGCCTCTACTGTCTTTTTATCGCCCTCTTCAGGTTTTTCATCTTTAGATTTTCCTTCTTCAGCTTTCTTTTCTGCAGGTTTTTCCTCTTTATTTTCTTTAGTTGATTTCTTTGCTTTATCTAAACGAGAGAATATTGCTGGATTAACATGTTTTTTAGCTAATTCTTCATCATCATAAACATAAAAAGTGCCAGTAATCATAGGCTTTCCAACATGGTTATCCAACCTTATTGGAATTACGATCTTTCCATCAAGTTTGAATTCTTTTGAAATCATTTCTATCGCTTCCAATTTTTTGAGTTTCCCTCCTAGTCCAACAAAATTACAAGTAAGCTCTCTTCTAGATAGGAATGTGTTATTTACATCACTAACAGTCTCAATAAGCGACATGTACCCAAATCCTTTCCATAGTTCATATAAATCTTAATTGAAAATAAACAAGAAATTTAAGAAATCATATCAAATGATTTGTATGGAACGTTACATGATTCATCTTCAAAATAATGGATATTTGCCAATAAATTCTCGTGATCTTGTTAACGAAGCAAGAAAACTTTGTTCTGACATTGGGGCCTCAGTTAGAGTTGCTCGTGTAGCAAGCAAATTTGTTGAGTTTGATGTAACGGTTGAAAAGGAAAAATTTGATGCTGTAGTTGAAAAGTTAAAGCCAATCGGAAAACTAGATAATGTAAGACATGTAGTTGAAGAAGAAATTGAAAAAGAAGATGGAATAAAAGATGGAATTTTTTACTTTAATAATGAACGATTTTGGGAATCTCATGAAGCTTGGGAAGGCGTTTGGAAAAAATGCCAAGGAAAAGAAAGAGAAGTAATACAAGGAATCATTTTAGTCGCAGCTGCCTTTGCTCATACACAAAAAAATGACGATGGAATTGCGCTCGGAATATTCGGACGTGCATTAGAAAAAATCGGTGATTTTTCTGGAACATATAACAATATTGACGTTGATAAAATTCGAAGAAAAATTACAGAAATGCGACAAACTAAAGAACTAACTATTTTTCAGATTTAATTAAATCGAGAGCAGTTTTCACCACTTGAGCACCTTCAATTAATCCAATATCACCTTTTTTTGCTTCATTTTCTGTAACTCTAATAGTAGTATCATCTTTGATAGAATCTCCAGAAATAAGTATTGGTACAGGATCGTCACTATGCCCCTTGTTGATACATGGAGTAGAATGATCTGCTGAAATCACAATAGATACTTTGTTTGTATCAATATTATCAAGTAGTGTTCCAAAAAATCTTCGATCAATTTCTTCAATGTTTTTCATTTTTCCTTTTGCATCTCCATCATGGCCAAATTCATCGGGCCCTTTAAGATGTACATAGATCGCATTTTGACTTTCCATAGCTTTTGCTGCAACTCGTGCTTTCTCTTCATAATCTGTTAAGCCACCTGCCCCAAATGTTTTCATTTTTAGGACCTTAGCAATTCCTAGTTCAACAGGCATATCAACAACACAAGAAAAATTCATTGAATACAGTTCATTTATTGGTGTAACAACGGGGTAACGGTTCCCTGCATCTCGTAAAAGAATACTATTTAGTAATTTTTTCTTCTGCTCTTTTCTTCTCTTATTTACATCACTTTTTTTCATAATTAGCAAGGACTGATCAGTAAATTCATTGACTAATTGTGCGGTGATCTTTGTATTGGGGGATTCGTCAAGCGGTAGGCATTTTTCTATTTTCATAAAATCCGTTACAGCTTTTGCAATTCCCATACCATCCACTCGTACATATGCTGGATCAGTATTTGTGATTTCAGATGAAAGTGATTCACCTTCAGCTCTTATTCTCACAATAACTCTATGATCTATAGTTGGTGCTACCACAACAGATATGTTTGATTGTGAGAATTGAATTTGTTCTTCTATTTCTTTAGCTACTGCATTTGCATCATCTTTTTCAATTCTTCTTCCAGCACGTCTATCAATTATTGTTCCTTCATCATTAAGGGTAGCAAAATTACCTCTTAGTGCTAGGTCCCCATCTTTAAAATCCGTACCAACACCAATCGCTTCGATAACCCCTCTTCCAACATAATCAGCATGTTGAAATTTGTATCCAAGCATATTGAATACTGCAATATCTGATTCTGGAGCAATTCCTTTACCAACTGTTATGACTTGGCCCATTGTTCCATTTTTTGCTAAAACATCTAAATTTGGAGTTATAGCTGCATCTAACGGCGTTCTCCCATTCAAGTCAGGATGTGGAAGATCTCCTACACCATCTAATAGAACATAAACCATATGAATATCAGAATTTTTTGAAATCTTTAGCCAACTCCTTTGTTCAAAACTCAGCTTGTCCACTTTAAATCTTGTATCTAATTTTAAATCTACTATTGATCTGAAAAAGTTTTAACACCCCTGATCTCCCAGTATGGATAATGGGAAATATGCGTAAAGACTATGTTGCAGAACGTTTTATGATCATAACAAAAAAGGAAGATCCGATTTCAGATACAAAAAAATCACCATATGCCCCTGGAAACGAATCTATGACAAATCCTTCGGTTTTATCTCTAGTTGCAAAAGAAGGCATGTTGCAGCGCTTACAGGATACTGAAGATGATTATGTTACGGGTTGGTTAATTAGAGTTTTTGAAAGTAAAAACCCGGCAGTTTCAATTAACACAGAAAATACCTATACTGAAAAGCCCCATTATACCGAACCTGCATATGGATATCATTATATCGTTGTTGCTACTCCAAAAACCAAAGATACTTTTTCAACTATTGATACAGAACAATGGTCAAACATACTTGTAGTGATTCAAGATAGGCTTCGATGGTTATACACTCAAAAAGGTGTAACATACGTTTCAATTTTTGCAAATCATGGAGAAGCAGCTGGAAGTACCAATCCCCATCCCCACCTGCACATGGTAACCTTCTCAACAATTCCGCCAGTTATTGAATCTGAAGCAGAAGCTTCACATAAAATTCTAAATGAAAAAGGCATATGTCCACTATGCCAAACTGTAAATGCTGAAGTGGGAGGACCTAGACAGATTTTACAAACTGAAGGTTTTATTGCATTTTGTCCATGGGCTCCTTCATATTCATATGAATTTTGGATATGCCCAAAAAAACACACAACAAGTTTTTCGAAAATCACTCAAAAAGAAATTAATGATTTATCTTTGATTCTTCGAGCCACACTTGGTGGTCTTGCAAAGAGCTTCAAAAATCTATCTTACAATTTTGTATTTCATCTGTCTCCAGAAAAGAAAAACAGTAGACAGATTCATTGGCATATTGAAGTTTATCCAATCACTGATGCATGGTCTGGTTTAGAAAGAGGTTATGGAGTATTTTTGAATAAAACTTCGCCCGAAGAGGCTGCAGAAAAATTAGGGGCTGCGTGTAGAAAAGAATTAGCAGGACTTGTTGGTATAGTTTAATTTCTAGAATAGTTTATTTAGTAAAAATAAATTGTGAATTGTAGATGGCAATAGAAAAATACATCGCAGCTGCAAGTCTTGGTCTGTTTGTAATGTTTGTTGGTGAAATAATCACGATATATGATTATATGTCAGAAGAACCAGAAAGTAGAGCACTACAGATAGAACCTAATCCAAAAATATTCCAATACATTTCAATCGGAGTTGCCCCTGCTGCGATTTTAGCTGGAATTTCTTTCACCCTGTCAAAAGGATATGGTTCAAAACCAGTTGGAACTTTGATTATTGCAGGTGGTGCAATTTTGTTAGTTGGAATGTATTATGCAAATTTACTAGTATCAAATATCGAATCAGTATATTTGACAGACTCTGTACTATTCACTCCACCTCTTTTCATGGCGGTTTCAATACCAGTTATGGTTGTAGGTGGCCTTTTGTTTAGGATTAAAAAAAGAAAAAAGAAAAAAGATTTTGTTTAGTTATGATTAAATCTCATAGCATTTGAATTTCTTTTAAACCCAATTTTCTCATAAAAAGGCTTAACATTATCATCACAATCTAAGATTGTTTTGTAGCAGCCATGATTTTTGGCATATTCCAATGTCGCATTAACGAGTTGTTCTCCAATTCCCTTACCTTGCAATTCAGAACGTACAACAACATCTTCAATATGTCCAACTAGACCACCCTGATGAATGAATTTAGGCTCGATTAAAAGAGTGATCGACCCCACAATCTGACCATTCAATTCCGCCACCATGATAACATGATTCTGATTTGATCTGATTTTTTTAAGAACTAGTTTTGCATTGTTTTCCTCCAAGCCACTTGCCTTTCTCAAAGAATCTAAAGATTCTAAAAATCCTTGGAAAAGATCATTTTCTTGTATTTGTCTAATCTTAACTTGATTCATTTTTTTTAGATTTTACCTAATTTTGCTAAATACTGACTATTTGCTTTTCTGTAAGATGATTTGTCTCCGATGTCTATGAATCCTTTTTTTGTAGTAAAACTGTTAATAGCTTTTCTTTTTCTCATGGCTTTTTTAACTAAATCATCCATACCATACGGTTTGTTTTTTGGAATCCAATCAAAAACTTGAGGCTCCATGATATAACAACCCATGTTAATATTAGCATAAATTTCAGGTTTTTCATTCCATGCTGTAACTTTCCCACTCTTAGCAGTTTCAATTACTCCATATGGAAGATTAGTTTTGTATTCATATAGACCAATTGTAATAAACGATTTTTTTCGTTGATGCTGTTTCACCATCTCTTTTAATTTGAAATTAAAAATTGAATCACCATACATGCATACAAATGTATTCTTCAAAAATTTCTCAGCTGTTTTTAACTGTCCAGCAGTTGCAAGAGGTCTTTTTGAAACAGCATATTCAATATTTACTCCAAAATTTCTTCCATCTTCAAAATAATCTTCAATTGTTTTACGAAGATAGCTTACACACAATACAATAGATTTCACTCCATTTTTCCTAGTCCAATCTATTAGATGTTCTAATAGTGGTTTTTCACCTAAAGGAAGCATAGGTTTAGGCATAAAAGTTGTATACGGTTGCAATCTGGTACCTAAACCACCAGCAAGAATTACCGCTTTCACGAAACTGTATTTGAAATTATGACTATTTATGTTACAGTGTAGAGTTGTTCTCTTCCAAAATCAACTCAACTTAGTTTAGAAATCTTTTGAATAACTTCGTCAGGATTTTTTCCAAAAATCAAAATCATGGGCTCCTTTCCATAATCACCTTTATGATAAACAATGTCTGGCGGTTCAGATATTTCCTTAATAGCTTTTTTTATGCCCCAAGAGATTGATGAATTTTCTTTATTTTTAACGATGGATGGCTCTTTACTACGATCATAACTTGTAATGTTGAATCCTTCCTTTTTAAATTGTTTAAGAATTTTTTTATTATATTTTATGTTTAGAGCAGATCTAATTGTTTTAAATTTTTTATTCATTGCAATAATTGCTGATGCAACGTGTGTTGAACCTCCATATTCTAAATCTCCAGCAACAATAACTGATGTACCTGATTTGACAATTCTTCCTGAAACTCCCACAACATCTTTTATTGATATGGGAATTTGTTTCGAAAAGACAAAATTTGTTTGACATTCAGGAATTAATGAATATGCATTTTTAATTTTTATGAATTTATCAATGGCTTTTTTTAGATTTTTTTTATTTATATCATAATTATTTGCTTGAGTAACAGGAATTCCTTTACCAACTATTTTTGCATTTTTAATTGAATCAATAGTGAACTTTTTAGCAAATTCAACAGAGTCACGAAAATTCATCTTCCTGGCAATACATACCGTTAACGCTGAAGAAAAAGTACAACCACTACCATGATTCTTCTTTGGTATTTTTTTACTTTTAATAGAATAATGATTTAAATTTTCTAAAATAAAATCACTAATTGTTTGTTTACCAAAATTATTTCCAGTTATAACAACATTTCTAGTACCAAAATTTTTTATTTTTTTTGCTGAAGTAAGTAAATCTTTTTCATTTTTTATCCTAGTACCAGTTAACACCTCTGCTTCAAATGTATTGGGAGTAATCACAAATGCCAAAGGCATTAACATTTTTTTATAATACTTTATGGCATTTTTTTCAATTAATTCACCACCCGTTGTAGATTTTATTACTGGATCCAAGATGATTGGAACCTTAACATAGCGTAATTTCGATTTTATTGCTTTGATTATCGAAGAATTGTAAACCATGCCAATCTTTATTGCATCTATTTTAAAATCCG
>JACZSC010000058.1 GCA_022574415.1 Nitrososphaerota archaeon
CTTCCTCAATTTCTCCTTTTGCTGTTGCATCAAATGCGTCTTCTTCTCTATCAAAGATTTTGGCTTTACCAGTAAATTTAGTAATTTCTACTCCTGATGTTTTAATTACAGCACCATCTGGTGCCAGCGTTCCTTTCAAAATTACTGCAGTACCGACACTATGTATTGGCGCCTCAACTGACTTTACAATTTTTTGATCAGAAATATCAGGAATTGTAATTGAATCAAGATTTTCTTTAATTGATTTTCCTGTCACTGTCAATGCATTTTCATGAATCAAGTTCTTGTCAAGCAATTTTTTCAAGATAAATGGAATTCCTCCTATCTTATCCAAACTATTCATCACGTAATTTCCACCTGGTTTCATATCTGCCAGATGGGGTGTCTTTTTTCTTACTCTTTCAAAATCATCATAGGTTAATGTTATCCCCACTTCGTTTGCTAATGCTAACAAATGTAAAATTCCATTTGTAGAACCTCCTACCACATTCAACATAGTAATAGCGTTTTCAAACGCCTCAAATGTTAGAATATCCCGAGGACGAATGTTTTGTTCCAATAGTTTTACACATGCTTTACCAGAATCGTATACTATTTTCTCTCTCCTATCATCCTCAGCTGGTGGGCTAGCACTGCCTGGCAATGCCAAACCAATTGCTTCAGAAATGGAAGCCATAGTATTTGCGGTAAACATTCCTCCACAAGAACCAGCGCTAGGGCAAGCATTATTTTCTATGTTCTTGAGCTCCTCAAGTGAAATTTTCCCAGCATCATATTGACCAACTGCTTCGTATACATCAACTACTGTTAATTCACGACCATCCAGCATTCCTGGCATTATTGTTCCACCATAGACAAACACTGATGGTAAGTTTAGTCGAGCCATTGCCATCATTGTACCAGGTAAGCTCTTATCACAACCAGCAATTCCTACTAGCGCATCATATTGATGTGCACGTACCATTAGTTCAATTGAGTCTGCAATCACTTCACGAGATACCAATGATGATTTCATTCCTTCATGACCCATTGCAATTCCATCTGACACTGCTATTGTACTAAATTCACGTGGTGTTGCACCGCCATCTGCAACACCTTCTTTTGCCTTAAGTGCAAGTTTTGGAAGATGAATATTACATGGTGTAGCTTCATTTCCTGTATGACAAACTCCAATGAATGGTTTTGATAAATCATCATCATTTAGCCCCATGGCTTTGTACATTGCTCTATGGGGAGCTCTAGCTGTTCCTTCTACTACATTTCTACTTGAGATTTCCATAATATAACATACTTAAATGGGCTGACTATAAATTAGAGTTTTTTTAATTTTTTTACCTTCGAATTGATTGATTATCTAACTCAAGTAACTGTGCATCTATTTCATCTGGGCTTTCATTTCCATAAGAAATCAAAATTTTATCATTTTCATCAATTACATACCCAGCTATGTCTGGTACTTGTTCATGATTAATGAAGAACTTTATTGAATAGTCATCATTTTCACAGAATGATCTACCATCAGGAAATATGAAACATTCAAAATTAACAGTAATGCCAAGTGTTTCAAAGAGATAACCAAGGGTTACTCCAGTTGAATGACGGTGAATTGTATCTCCATCCTGTCCTTCAAAATGTATCCAGCTACTCTTTATCTGAAATGCTGGTGATGAAAAATCAAATTTGTCACCAAAGATTCTAACAAGAATTGATGTATGAGTATGATCATCACCTAGTACTCCAGAACCAGGTGGTGCTCCAGGTACTGAACCTTGCATATTCACAAAAGTATATGTAGAATATCCTACAATGACTACCACTATTCCTAAAACACCAGCTGTCATTAACATGCTTTTTCTCTTTTGACGAGTTCTTTTTGCAGCAAAACTTTCTCTTTTTTCCTCTCTTTCTTTTCTAGCTTTTTTCCCCATAGAATATTCAATTTCTAAAAATTACCCTAATTAACTTAACCAATCAAACAATAAATAAAATATAAATTAAATCTTAATGTGGATTGTATTTTTTGTGATATCATTAGCGGGAAAAAATCTGGTTTTTTTATTTATGAGAGTCAAGACCATGTTGCCATTCTAGATAAATATCCAATTGATACTGGGCATAGCTTAGTTATGCCTCGTGAACATCACGAAAAAATTATTGATATGACAGAAAAAAACGTTGTAGATCTTTTTTCCCGCGTACTCAAAATTGCCAAAGCAATCTTACAAGCTACAAATGCTGATGCGTTTAGTATTGCACAAAATAATGGCCGAGCTGCAAGACAGATTGTACCACACGTTCACGTTCATATTATTCCTCGTTATGATGCAAAGGGCGCAGTTTGGACAAAAAGACAAATTCCAAAAGATGAAGAATTAGAAGTGTTGGCTCAAAAAATTCGTCAGAATCTAGATTCTAAGAATTAATTGTTTTAACTAGCTGAATGACCTGGATTGTATCTTAGAATTGCGCCAATTTTTCCAAGACTGGATAACATCATGCCATGTTCTGCTTTACCAGAAATAACCTCAATCTTTGAACCCGTTTTGGCTGCAATTAGTGCAAGATAATCTACAATTTCTTGTTGTATTGCTTCAAGGTCCATTGCTTTACAGTTAGGACATGGAGAATTAAGCAGTTCGGTTTTTCGTGATATAACTTTTGGACGTTCAAGAATCTCTTCTTGTATACGCTGACATCTTTTACACTTTACTTCAATTCTGTACAGATCAGTATTATCAGTAATGATTAAAGTTTCAACTACATTATTTTTTAATAATTTGATTATTTCATTCAAACCATATGTTCCAAGTCCAGAATGTGAATTGATATGTTTGAAAAGTTTTTCTACAATTTGTTTTTCTTCTACCATTCGAAAATCTGATAAAATTTCTCCAGACTTTGTAAAGGCTTCTCTGATACCCTCTGAACCAGCATATGATGAATCAATGGTGGAAATAATCATATCTTGTAAACGATATTCAAGATAATTTCCATTGATGAATTCTTCTTTTGTAGGCCCTGGACCTGAAATAATTAAACCCTTGACTGGGTAAATATCAATAAAATACTCTTTTGTGGTTTGAGCAACTCGATTAAAATAATATGTTAATTCCATCTCTCTAAGTTTTTGAAATCTTTTTGCAGATTGACCTCCTTGTCTATGTTTACCGGCAACTCCAGAACCAGTTTCAGATAAAACTTCAATCCTATCACCATATAATAAACCCCAGCCAGTATCTTTTGCATCTATTGCTAAAAATCCAATTAGATTGTCATCCTTGAGCATATCTTTTAGAACATCAACATGAAAATGGTCATCACATCGATAAAGAAATGTTTTGAGATCTTTTGGCGGATCTAGCTCATACGTATTTATAATTTCACTTCCAATTGGTCCTCCACCTTCTGGTGGTAAGGCACCACAGAAAATTACTAATCCTCTTTCAGGAGTTTTTTTGTAAAGTCTTAACCGTTGAATTACTTTACCTAAAGAATCAACCACATGCGTTCGAGTCAGATCAGATTTTATGTTATCCGCAGTTCCTTGTTCTTCCTTCAAGATAGTTATGACTTCATGCAATTGTTTACCCTTAGGAATATAGACACTGATTAGCTCAGTTCCATGTCCTGTTTTTTGTGATAGTTCATCTAACGTTTTCCTAATTTTGTAAAGTTTTACTGAATCTTGTTTTTCGATCTTTATTTTTGCCATTAGTTTTTCATCTCTAATCTATGAGTTTTAAGTTACGTTAAGCAGAAGTATTGCTTAACTCTTCAATTGCATTTCTAAAAACATCTATTGGCTGATTACCTATAATCTTGATAATTTTTTCATCATTGAAAATCAAAAATGTCGGGGTCGCATCAATTCCTATTTCTCTTCCAAATTGTTCCAAATCTAACACTTTTTTCAGATATTTATGATCATCAAGGCATGAATTGAATTTTTCTATATCAATCTCAACAGTTCTTGCAAAAGAGTTCAATGATTCCTTATTTACCCATCCGGTCCTTTCTCCTTTCCAATTAGTGTATAATTCATCATGATAAGACCAATATTTTCCCTGATCTCCAGCACGATATGCTGCTTCAGCTGCCAAAATCGAATCAAGACCATTTAAGGGAAAGTCTTTGAAAACCAGGTTTACTTTACCTGTTTCGATATATTCCTCTTCAATTATTTTCAAACTGGATCCATGAAACCTAAAACAAAATGTGCATTGATAATCCCCCCACTCCAAAATTGTAATCGCTGCAGAAGGATTTCCTAAAACTGGAGAACCATTTTTTATTAATTTTTGAGTTGTTAATAGAAACTCTCCATCTTGATTTTTCTCTTCAAAATTAAAAAATGATAATGCGCCACCGATTAAAATTCCAACTGCTATAGGAATAACCAACAAATAATAATTTCTCATTTTTTGATCGCTCTTTGAGGTTCTTATAATTGATTGTAGTCTAAGAATTTAAATACACAAAAAACTTTGAACGGACATGTCTAATTTCGAAGAGATTATTGTTTCTAAACAAGCTGTTCCAACTTTTGCAGTTGTAATTTTGGCTTTAATCTTTGGATTTGGTTTATTTTTAGTTGGATATGATCAGGGACATCTTTTCAGTATAATTCAAGGTGCTGAAGCATTTGATGATCTGTTTATTCATGAACTCACTCACGATATGAGACATGCAGCAGGGTTCCCCTGTCATTAGGTCTTTATCATGAAAACTGCTCGCTTTATCGCTCTAGTTTTGTTGGCAGGTTGTTTTGCTGGTATTATTCATGGTACAGCTAATCTTGTAATTGTAGAACCATATCTAGATGAGGCAATAGGAATTGAAAATCAAAATCTATTTTCTTCTGGTGAAAAACAAGACACTCCTGAATTTTGGGTAGAATATTCTTCATATAGAGATTGGCAAAAAGGCGGTCAAGTTTTAGCAGGAGCTATTCTTGGAACATCTGTTGGAGCACTGTTTGGAATAATTTTCGCCTTTTCTAGAAGATCTTTGCCAGGAAATCACAACGTCAAGAAGGCATTGATCCTAGCAGGAATTATGTGGCTTACGATTTACTTTATTCCATTCCTCAAATATCCCGCAAATCCACCAACTGTGGGTGATCCAGAAACTGTAGTTCTTAGATCCATTTTGTACCTTTCATTTATTGCAATTTCAGGATTTGGTGCTTTAGGATTTTATAAATTATCAAACAGATTAGATAAAGGTAAGAAAATTGCTGTCATACTAGGATATGCTGTTTTTATTAGTATAATTTTTGTTGCGATGCCACAAAATCCAGATGAAGTGACTGCTCCTATGGATTTAGTTATTGGATTCAGAGCTATGTCAGTGATTGCCGTCTCAATATATTGGATAGCATTGGGAATAATTTTAGGTGCATTTTGGCAAAAGCTTCAGCCTGACAAATCTCTTCAAACATATACCAGCTAACTATTCTCATTCTACAAACTTAGAATAAGGTCATGTCATTTAAATAACTGATAAACTGCCACAATTTGTTTGCCAAGAAGACTAACATTTTCACAATTAAAAAAATATGACATTGCTCAAAAAATAATTGAATCATTAGCTGATGCAGAATCTCGTGCAATTCTTTTTTCTACAATCAAAAAAGGAAAAACTGTAACTGACCTTTCTTATACTTTAAAAATTCCTTTAAGTTCTGTTTACAAAAAACTTTCTGAATTAGAGGAACTTTCACTAATTCAAGTGGAAAAATGGACTCTCTCTGATAAGGGACGTAAATTCAAAGTTTACAAAAGCCGTATCAGCAAGGCAGACATTACAATCAAAAAATCTGAACCTTCAATAAATCTAGTAGCAAACAAATGATAAGAAATGACAAAAACTGATTTTATCCAGCAAAGTGAATTTGACGTAACCCAAAAAATTATTGAATCATTAAGTAATGTCTGTACTAGAGCTATAATGTTTTCCATTAAAAACGAGGCGAAAGACGCCACACAGATTGCTGATGAATTAAAAATTTCTCTTTCAACAGTCTACAAAGCCCTCTCTAACCTAGAGGAATTAACCTTGATCGAGGTCGAAAAATTTGTAATATCTCCAGAGGGTAAAAAAATCAAGTTATATCGAAGCAGAATTAGTAGGGTTGAGATTAGTATGTCAAATATGGAACCAGTCTTAAACCTATTTCCTAATAATACTCGTTCTAGCTAACCAATCTCATAAACTCATTCTCTAATCTTAGAATCAAATCTTAGAATGAAGTGCCACTTTAAATTAGTTAGCTAGTCCTAAGATTTCTGAATAAATGAAAGTAATAACCATCTTGACATTAACAATTTCCGTTGTATTGTTTGGAGCATTGGTCGGATTTCCATTAACACAATATGTATCTGCACAAGAAGAAATCCCCAATTGGATCAAAAATACTGCAAAGTGGTGGTCTGAAAGCCAAGTCAGTGATACCGATTTTATTAATGCACTGGAATTTTTAATTGGTGAAGGAATAATCCAAGTTCCTGGAATTTCAAGTTCTCCTGATGTTGATTCAATAACTATTGGCTTTATCCCAGTTGAAAAAGCTGATGAATTAACTCCAAAGGCTGAGGCGTTTGAGATGTTTTTAGAAGAACAGTTGTCTGGTGTAGATGTTGAAATTGTCGTTCCAACAAATTATGAAATAATAATCGAAGGAATGCGTTTTGGTCACATTGATGCCGCATTTATGGATACTGGGCCAGCTTGGATTACTCACGTAAGAACTGGAGCAGAAGTAGTGTTGGCAGAGGTCGTTATGGGTAAAGTCAACTATCAAGCAACCGTTTGGGCTAGAGTTGATAATGACTCCATTCAAACCCTTGAGGACACGTTAGGTAAACGAGTAGCATTTACCAGTATTACTGGTTCATCAGGATTTGTTAAGCCAATGGGAACCTTGGTAGCATCAGGCCATGTTAATATCATTGGGGATGATATCATTGCATTAGAATCTGCTCTGGTTGATTCATTTGAGTCTTACACATTTGCGGGGGGATACAAAGCAGCACTGGAATTATTACTAAATGACAATGTTGATGTTGCATTTGGTTCTGATATTGCCCCTCAAAAATATCTTGATCAAGCTGACCAAGCGAAGCTACGTATTGTCACAACAATCGGATCAGTGCCCTCACATGTTTTTATGGTGAGTGCGGATATGTCTGATTCTACGAAGACAGCATTAATCAAAGCAATGATTCAACTAAACTACCAAGAAAATAATGAAATACTAAGTGACTTGTATGGTGCTGAAGCTTTACTTCCAACAACGACAGAGATGCATATTGGTGATTTTGGTACTAATATTGACACGTTAATTGGCCTAGATCAATTAATTCTTGACAAATATAACAAAAACAAGTAAAACTGGTTTATTTATTGAAACACACTATGTCAACGCAATTTAGTTCCCTTTCTACATTATTTACTAAAAATATCATCCAAATGAATGATGTATGGGCTTCTTATGATTCAAAGAACTATGTTCTAAAAGAAATAACACTCTCAATTGATCGTGGTGTAAACTATGCTATTGTAGGTCAATCTGGATCTGGTAAATCAACTCTGTTAAAACTAATCAATGGAATGATGTTACCAAGTAAAGGTG
>JACZSC010000005.1 GCA_022574415.1 Nitrososphaerota archaeon
CTAAAAATTCTTAATTCTTAGTTTAATCTAGAAAAGACATGTCAGATGAATCAGCAGATTATATTGATTTTAAAATATCAGATTGGGAGTTAGTACCAAAATCGAAGATAAACGAACCTAAATTGATTGCGTTAGTAGAAAATGCATCCCTTGAAGCAACTTCTACTGATGGCAATAAGAGAATTGTTCATTTTAAGAGAGGAGCTGTAATTAAAATTATTGAATCTCCTCGTGGTGTTAGCAATATTTGGGATCCTGCAGATGTATTATCTGACACATCCACAAGATAAGACAAAAATTGTCTCTTAGAATTTTTTAGACTTTGATTATTCCTCTCTTCCGTTTTTATCTTAATATCATGAAGGCTAGTGAAAATCTACATGGAGATTCTTGATGAGAAGGTACTTGTTTGGCTTGAAAATGCTCAATTTGTTAAAGCCAGCCCTGCCGTGTATGTTCTTTATGATAAAAATTTGGATGCAATTTACATTGGAGAAAGTGAAAATCTTCAGAATCAATTTGCAATGTATTTTAACACAAACTTTGAGAATGATTCTTGTAAACAAAAAACCCATACTTATCAAAGAGCATTTGTTGAAAATCCAAAAGAACGAAAAAGACAGCTTTTAGAAGACTATAAGAAAAAACATGGCAAGATGCCACGTTGTAATGCTGACATTGATTGAAAATCAGTCATTTCTCGACACTGGAATAACAAACCATAATGAAAATCTCTTAAACAATTTCTTCGTAACATTATGTAATGACAGAACCATCTAAACCAAAAGAAGGGGATGAAGTTTGTCCCATGTGTGGGAGACCAAAAAGTAAACATTCTTCCGAAGAATTACTTACATGCTCTCGTAAGAGGGGAGAGTTTAAGAAAAATATTACAGGTGGGGCTGGAATTGAATGAATATTTGCAAACTGTTAATGGAACTATTAAGACGATATTAACAATTCTGAAAGTCCTTTGTACCTATTCCTAATGGTTACTTCGGTTATGTTAGAAGCTTCTGCAATATCTCTTTGAGTCTTATTTTCTCCATTTGTAATACATGCCGCGTAAAGTGCAGCTCCAGCCAATCCCATTGGATTTTTTCCAGCTGAGATTTTATCTTCTTCAGCTTGTCTAAGAATTTCAATTGCATAACGTTTTGTTTTTTCGGATATCCCTATTTTGCTAGCAATTCTGGCCACATTTTGTACTGAATCTACAACGGGCAGCTTCAAGTCTAATTCCTTTACTAATAGTCTGTAATATGCTGCTAGATCTTTTTTTCTGATATTCGCTGTCACGGCAATCTCCTTGAGGGTTCTTGGGGTTCCGATCTCACGGCATGCGGCATATAATGCTGAACTCATCATGCCAGTTATTGATCTACCCCTTACCAATTTTTTGTCTACAGCCTTTCTGTAGATGTATGCAGCTTTTTCCACTACTGCATCAGAGAGGGAGAGTTTATCTTTGAGTCTGTTGAGTTCATTGAAGGCCTGTCTAAGGTTCTTTTCTTTACGTTCATTTTGACTTCTACTATCCCATATTCTTAGACGTTTGAGAGTCTGTTTCATAGAGCTAGATAGAGGTTTTCCTGTGGAATCTCTGTTTGTTGGGCCGATTACTGTCGACAGACCCTGATCATGTATTGCTAAAGATGTACCAGCTCCCGTCCTTTCTCTATTGATTCCATCACCAGAAAATGAGCGCCTTTCCGGACCAGTACTTTCTGTATGCTCAGATGACACAAAGCCACAACCACCACAAAAAATCTCACCTGTTTCGGTATCTGTGATTAGTTCCTTCTTCCCACATCTTAAACAACTTTGTTTGATGTTAGGAATTTGATTAACCATGCCTCATTCAAGTGTGTGAGGTCTTAAACGTGGTGATTAAATTAATTACCTAATAGCAGGTAGGAAGAAAACCTAGATTATTCTCATTCATATCGTCAGGATTAGTTGTAAGAAACCATCGCTTACTTTCAGGATGTTGCTTCTTGTGAACTACTGCCCTTTTGTTATCTTCTAGGGGTGTAGAACGTATGTCTCCGATCTATCCACGCGATAACTTTGCTAATTGACTGTATGCCATTATTATGTACTCCAACATGCGTTATTCCTACTTCACTTTCTTGTTTGCAATTTATTTGTAAATCTGCCACATTTCATATTTTAAGTTCTATTATTTTAGTACACTACATTCATACAAATTCATTTACCATTGATTCACTCAAAGATTAACACTTACTCTTAGTCCTTTGTTACCATCAGCGTAAGCGTTGACCTTACCCTGTTTAATTTTCTAATTTTCCAAGTAATTATGTCCTTTAGGTTTTCTACATTAGCTAACTCAAGCTTTACAAGAATATCATATGCACCAAAAACCCAGTGGACTTCCTTTACATCCTCAAGCTGTTTTATCTCATGAATTATTTCTGCATCAAATCCCAAATCACAACTAATTAAAACATAAGCTGTTGCCATGATATAATTACACAAGTATCGTATTTCAAGCCTCTTTAATGAAACTTGGATTTGTAAATTCTTAAATCAAACTGCTACCGTTACAAAATGTCTGTGTGAATCACACAGTTTGAAATTTCCATCCGTAAGAAATGTGGTTCATTCTAGATAACTAAGTGAGGGCTTTAGGGCATAATATCCACTTGTCACGAATTTAGAGCCTCACTTAGAATTTAAATTCTTAATTCTTAGTTTGATGCGAACTATTAGAGATAAAAGGTAAATAAAACCGACAAAAAATTGGGCAGTGGAACAAGGCCGGCCTTATTTTATTACCTATATTGTTAATCATAGTTTTAGCCATAAGCAAGCTGGAAAATTTATTTAAAAAAGGATTCCAGAATGGATCAAACAATACCTAAATTTACATTTGATACGAACTAAATCCTGAAAATATTCAAAGATCTGATTTTTAATTCAGTAAAAAATGGTAATTTAAGCTTAGGCACACCTCTAACTTAATCAAAATCCCCCAAATTCGTTAAATAATTAAATTTAATTTCAATAAGTACCTCATGAAAACTCTTTTATGTTTATTGTTGTTTTTTGCGATAATTTTTACATTACAAGAGGCGTATGCCACAGAAATTATTGCAAATCCATTAAAAAATCCCTTTGGATCCAATGATTGGATTCAGATTGAACTTGAAATAGACGGATATGTTGGCGGTATTTTTAATTGGAATGCTACAAAACCTGATCAGTCTACTATTTCAGGTGAACTTTCAAATTTCAAATACGGAAAAACAACTCATGTTATTACCAGGAGTGCATTTGATAATCAATTTGGAACATGGATGATCCGATATTATTACAATGATATCGTAAAAACTGTAACAGCAGAAGTTGAACCATTAACTGTTAAAGTTACTACTGATAAAGAAAATTATTTTCCAGGAGATATCGGTACTGTAACTTTAACAACTAATTACTTTGAACCAATTTCAGCCAAAGCTTATTCTTATAAAATTGAAATCCATAACGAAAATGGAGAACTTGCATCACAAACAGATTCTACCACTCTTAAAGTTTATCAGATTTCAACAACTTTTCAATTTACCGTCAATAAACTCATAAAATTTAATCCGCCAGGAATATACACCGCAGTTGTTCAATATTTCAATTTGATAACAAAACATTCCTTCACTATAGGATACCAATCAGTTGATGTCACAATCTTTTTGGGCTCACACAAATCACACTATAAACCTGGTGAGATAGCTGAATTAAATATCGTAGTTACTGAAATTTTAAATTCAGACGCAATTTTAAAAATAACTGATCCATCAGGCAAGATGATAACAAGAACTCTTCCAATTACCACTTCATCTACAGATGTAATTCTAAATGATGTTGACACCACGCTTCCTGGTTCATACCAGTATGCTCTTGAGTATGGTGGTGCAACGAAAATAAGCACGTTTATTGTGATAGAAGATAAAACAGAATCAACCGAGTCTGGAATTGAACTAAGTTTAACATTGGATAAAAAACAGTACAGACCTGGTGAAGCAATTTCAGCAACTTTTCAAACAAACAAAATAACTGAAGGACAAATCTTTTATTGGTTTGAAGATCCCTTAGGCGCTATCACAAGTATTAAAACGCAATTTTCCAATCCAACATCAGGCATTTTTTCAATTCCATATGTTTTATCGCCAGAAACTAGTCAAGGTCCCTGGAAGATGTATGTTGATTATGGTGGCACCAAAACTTTTGCAATATTCTTTGTGGCTGGTGAACCTGTGGAAGGTCCCATTCAATCTTCACTTCAATATGATGGTCCTGAACTATTACTAACAATTGACGGCTCACAAACTAATTTTCAAAAAATTCAAGACATTGGATTTGATTCAGAAAAAAATCTCTATGTTGTTGACTCCAGCAATTCTAAAATTCATAAATTTAATTCTAATGGTAATTTTCTACTTTCATGGGGAGCGTTTGGTTCAGGTGAAGGCCAACTAAATAACCCTTCTGGAATATTCATTAATTCTGATACTATACATGTAATTGATAAAGGAAATTCAAGAATTGTTACTTTCGATAAAGATGGCAACTTCAAAAAATCATGGGGAAACTTAGGAATTGAATCACAATCATTAAAAAATCCAGAAGACCTTACTATTGATTCTCTGGGAATATCTTATGTTTCTGATTCAGGTTGGAATAAGATCTTGAAATTTGATCAAGAAGGAAAATATGTTGGTGATATTAAATCACTACTTACCTCTGCAGCAAAATTTTCTGCCACTAATTCTATTGTATCCTACGATGATAACCTATTCATTCTCGTTTCTAATGACAATCGGATCCTACACTTTCTTACTAATGGAGCATTTATCAAATCCTTTGGGACAACTGGTGAGGAAAATGGAAAGCTCATTTTGCCTACTTCTTTAGCCCTTGATTCTAGTGGGAACTTGTATGTTGCCGACTCCGGAAATCATAGAATCCAAGTTTTTGATTCTAACGGTAAGTTCTTGAAAAAATGGGGCACATTTGGAGCTGGTTTTGCTCAGTTTATACAAATTTCAGGAATTGAAATTGACTCTATTGGCAATGTTTGGACTAGTGATTCTTCAATAAATAAAATTCAAAAATTTGCTCCATTCAATATGATCAAACTAACAATTCCTGATTGGATTAAAAATAACGCTAATTGGTGGGCAGATGATCAAATTAGTGATGACGATTTTGCAAGTGGAATTCAATTCATGATAAAACAATCAATCATTGTAATTCCAGAACTAGGTGAAACTGAAGAAACAACTAAGCAAAAAATTCCTGATTGGATTAAAAATAATGCTAGATGGTGGTCAGAAGAAAAGATTTCTGATGAAGACTTTGCAAATGGTATAGAATACATGGTCAAAAATGGTATTATTCAAGTTTAAGACACATCAATCAATTATATTGAGTAAATTAATCTGCCTTAAAGGCTTGAATTATTACCAAGGATTAGAATTTGTGGATATAGTTGAGGATATAATTGATTTGGATCCTAAAATGAGATTTGCGGCAATAATAGATCTTGATGGAAACATTGTTGAATCAATTATGAAGAGTGGGAAAACTTCATTAGAATCACAAAAGGAGGAAGAACATTTTTGCAGACAGGTTGCAGAAAGGAGACATATGCGGCATGAGTTTGATAAAACTCTGGGTAAAGTTCGATACGTCCAAGTGGAAAGAGAGAAATTAACACAAATGGTAACATATACTAAAAAATTCACTCTGTATTTTTCGATGGAGCCAGAAATGACAATAGAACAAAAACTACGAATTGTCAATAAAATAAAAAAGATGACTTCTCATCTCTAAACCATGACTTTAAAAAATCAAAAAATCCTTGTTGATGAAATGGATGATGGAATGGATGAAAAATTAAAAGAGATAGGTTATGATGCGTATAGTGTCAAAAAATTACGTACAGAAGGAAAAAAACTACATGCTGATTACTCTGTAATCAATTACGCTCGTGAAAATGACATGATTCTAGTCACAAGAGATACTGAAAGTGGAATTGCCTGTCAAGAAAATAATCTTCCATGTATTCTTTTAGATAATGATGAAATCTTTAAGATCGTAGTTGAAAAATTAAAGCAGTTTTGATGGCTTTGAGCAATCTATTCCAGAATTTTTTAATTTTCTCGCCATGATAAATGGTGTTGTAAGTAATATTGGAATTGATATTGCAATAAACAAGGTTTGTAGTTGAGTTAAAGCTATTGTTAATGCTATGCCACTAGCTGTTCCAATAAATAAAGAAAGAAAACTTCCAGAACACGTCGGACACGCAATAAACAAACCAGTTATTGCTCCAATTGTACTTGTATTACGTCCTTTTTTCGAAATGGAATAAGCACTTACTGCAATTGCAGTGTTAAGACCTACTAGATATGACACAACAACCTGTAAAACCAGATTGATAGGAATTATTTGTAGACCAACATGATCTGTTAGATAAACAAGAATTTCTGGCATATATCCTGGCTGGTCACAACATGGAAAAATAATTGCCGATGGAATAATTGCTCCATAATGATGTGAAAAAGAAACTTCTGGCTGATATACTAAAGTACCTGAAAACAATGAAAAAAATATACCATAACTAACAAATGTTGCCAAAAAAATTTTTCTTGATTTATTATTCCAGGTAATATTCGCAATTATTGAAATAATGCCTTTTTCATTTTCTTTTACTTTTTGTTTATGGAATTGATATAATCCGAATGAAATTGCACCAAATGCAATCAGCAAAATAATGTAAAAACCAATGGCCATTCTTTGAATTGGGTCAATTACTTCTGGAGTAATCAATTCAGAATCTTGATACCTAGCATAAACCAAGAATAGAATAACAATGCTAACAAAACCTACTATGATTAACGTCTTACCAGCAGGATTACTCTCTGTAGTCTGTTTTTCCACCTATCTCAAAAATTGAATGCTTGAATTAAATCCTATCCAAGCTAAGAATATGAAAATTCTAGATTAATTTAGGCACAAATATGTAAACTACTGCGATTATTTCCAACCTGCCAATTATCATGAGAAAACTTAGTGCAATCTTTGTGGCAGGATCTGTGTCAATTGTGATTACATTTGCAGATAGTCCTCCAGTTGTTATGACGCCTGCAGCATCTAGAAAAGCATCGCCAAATTCTGCATCAGTAACATTCATCAAATGAAGTGCAACAAATGCAGAGATTAATGGGAATGAAACTATAATTATCACAGCGGTTATGATTTCTTTTTTCTTTTGATCTGTCAAGTTTTTGCGCGTAGACTTTTTAATGGCTTTTTGAAAATCTTTAAGATTAAAAAATCTGAATATTTTAATTCCTCCAGCAGTTGAAAAACCACAACCACCAATAAACATCAATATAATCAAAATTGTTTCTGCGCCCTCTGGTAGTGTATCGAGAGGTTCTAATTGTAATCCTGTTGTAGTACTAGCCGAAACAGAATAAAATGCACCGAGTAGAGGGTCCCAACCACTAGCTAATGTAAAAAGGATTATGGCAACAATTAAAACTGCAAAGTAGATCGAAACCTCTTTTCCTAATTTAGGAGACAAAAATCTCTTTCGAACAAAAGCATAGTGGAATGTAAACGGTAATGCACCTAATATCATTGAACCCATTAAAATAAGATGTTCTTGCCAAACTAAGTTTTGCAGGATTGTAGAATTAGGAAGGAACCCTCCTGTTGCTAACGTACTCATTGCAAGAGAGAAATTATCAATAATATTTCTTTCACCAAATACATATAACAATAATGCAACAATTACAATATACACACTGAAAATGATTGTAATGGTGCCAAATAATTCCTTCATGTGTAATGTTTTACCTGAAATGAAACCACGCATTGATTGTAACTTACTTTCAGGAAAAAATGCTGTCATAATGAGGTAGATGAAACTCATCCCACCTACTAGTTGTGTAAAGCTTCTATAGAATGTAAAACTCTGCGAAAGTTGTTCTTCTGGCTTATCAAATAAAGAAATTCCGCCAGTAGTAAATCCTGCAGCGCTAGAAAAGAAACTATTTGCAAAAAGTTCAATTTCAGATCCGCTAGGATATGGTGATACATAGAGATATGGAATGGTACCAAATAATGTAAGAATAAACAGGCTTGAAAAAACTAAGATTGAAGCGTCCCTTAGATTTAGACTAGCTTTTTCACCGTAGGAATTCAGAAAGAATCCTGTGATTAGCAAAAGTACCATAGTAAGGTAAATTCCTGTTGCAGTAACAGTGTCATTTAGTACTGTAGCAAGAATGGCTGGAACGATTATCAAGACACCTGCAAATTGAAGTACAAAACCAAGATTTCCTAGAATAGCTTTAACGGGCGGGCTTAGTAACCTTGGTTGAGTAGTAGTTGCGTTTCGTATTATATTGGCAATATTAGTCTGTAAAATAATACCCATAACCTTTGAATTTTTTCCAATGACGGGTAGTTTTCGAATATTATGATCACGCATTTTACGTAGTGCGTCCTGTAACGCCGCATTTTCTTCAATTGTTATCAAAGGGGTACTCATGATATCCTTTAGAATTGTAGTTTCAGCATAGACTGTAACATCACTTACCTTACTTAGAATATCTTCATCTGTAACAATACCGACTGGCTCCTTGTTGGTACCAGTAACTACTATGTCGTCTCGTTCATAATGTTGAAGCATTCTAGCTGCTTCACCCGTCCGAGTATATTGATCAAGCATTAAAACATCTTTATCCATAAACTGGCTTACTGGTTTAGAAAGCACATATGATACAGATTTTCTTGGATTTACTGACATTAATCTACCCTACTAATTATTTGACAATTTAAATACAAACTGGATCAAAATTCTAATTGTTTTGAAAGAAATTTTAGACACTTAATAAATTTTTAAAATATTACATTTTTTGTTGCTAGAATTATTTAATATCTTTATAAACACTGTATTGTAATTTTAGATGATATTTACTATGAAAATTGATCAAGCTCAAGAAGTAGATTATGAATCTGTAAAAATTGATTACGTTGGATTTGTTGATCCATATGCCGTTGAAGGCATGTTAATTTTAAAGGCTGACAATGGACGCGATTTTCATATGAGAGCATTTTCTGGCGAAGTAGCAAAGCATATTACAAGTTTTATGGAAGATATTAAGGATTCTGTTCCTACTATTTACAAAATGTTAGAGGAGATTTGTGAACAAAATGAAATCATGCTTGTTAAAGTCAAAGTTTATGAAAGCGGACAAGTTCTTCGTGCTAATCTATACTTTACTGGCAAAAAAGATCTTGTCTTGAGAAATTACCGTGCATCCGATGCGATGGCACTTGCAACATATTATAACATTCCAATTTTAGTTAGAAAAAATTTGCTCAAAGAAAAAATGGAAGTTTAGGTAACAATCTCATCAAGCCTACCTTCTTGTTGTGCACGTTTAATCTCCATTGCGATTCTTCTACCAACACCAAATGTTGTTCCATATTGATATTTTGTATATGGTGTTGTAGTAGCAACAATAGGATTTCCGGGAACGCGTAATGATACATCATATACAACCAACTCAAGGTCCTTCGTTATGACACTTTGAAGTGAAAAGGGACCAATAATTCCAGGGGGGTATTCCCTTTTCACTGCCTTTACAAATTTATCGCCCATAGAGATAACTTTCTCTAAAAGTGACTCTCTTACAGTTGCAGGAGTATGACCCACTTCAATATTTTGTATATCTATGTTAAGATCAAGTTGTTGTTTTGCAGGTAACGAGTTAAAGTCATACAAATTAGTTTGAAGTCTTCTTTCAATTCCAATAAAGTCTACATTGTCTGAAATCGGCGTGTGAAAATAAGTAAAATTCATGTATGTCCCAACAGAAAACTCTTCAATACTTGCTTCTTCAAGATCTTTTCTAGTGATCACTCCTTGTTTGATTTTTTCTTCAGATTTTTCCTTGTAATCTTTGTATGAAGAAACTGTAAAGAACGCTCTTTCAAGTTTACGTTTTTTTTCTTGAACTTTGACAATAGCAGGTTTATTGATATTTTTTGGATTTTTGAAAAGCCTTGGATGTTTAATCCGTGCTTTTTCTAATAGATAGTATTGGTTTTTCCTATATGATCGCTCTTCTGCTTGGAATAATGCTCTATTACCAAAAATTGGAACTTTAAACGAATTTTCAATTGATTTGTAACCCAAATAAGCTGTTAGTGCACGGTGTGGAATAATTACTGTATTTGTATCTCTAAGGATTTTTTGATTTTGTGCAGAAACAATGTCTTTGAATTTTTTAAGAACAACAATTTCATCAGCAATCCTTCCAAATCTTTTGTATGGTTCTTCGCGTCCTTTTTGACAGTAAACAACAGTAGACAATTCTTCATCCTTTGCTCCGTCCATAATTTCTAATGCAGAATGGCTGCCTAGAACACCAATTCTAACATCAGAGTAGTCATTAACAATTTTTTTAATCTCGTTAATCTTAATCATATTATTTCTTCATGAGCGGTTCTAATATAGCTATAATTTTTTCATCCACAACTCAATCAAAGAGTTTATCATGAACCTTTTTCCAAAAAACCCATGTTCTATTCCTTTGAATTGATCCTTGCCGGAATTATTCTTCTAACTGCGATGACTGTTGGCGGAATTAGTTTGTGGCTGAAAAGAAGGAATGAAAAAATTGAACAATTGAAACAAGCTGAAAATGAAGAACAAAATAATCAGAATCCTCCCTAGTGATAATTTCTTTTTCAGGAGTAATAGCTAAAATAGTGTGATTCTTCATCAGCAATTATTGAGATTAATTGTTGGAATCACTGGAAGCACTGGAGTGATTTATGGAATTAGATTATTGGAGGTTTTAAAAAAATTGAATGTGGAAACACACTTGATCATGACGAAGTGGGCCATAAAATGTATTGGAATGGAAACTGATCATGATGCTGATTATGTAAAATCGTTGGCACATTCATTTTCCGATGAGGGAAACATGGCTGCTAGCGTTTCAAGTGGCACTCATAAGGTTGATGGGATGATTATTGCACCCTGCAGCATGAAAACTCTATCTAGTATTGCTAATGGTTATGATGAAACATTGGTAGCAAGAGCAGCTGCTGTAACAATCAAAGAAGGCAGAAAATTGATTTTGATGGTACGCGAAACTCCATTGAGTGCAATTAACATTGAAAACATGTTGAAATTGGCACGACTTGGTATTGTGATATTGCCCCCTGTAACTGAATTTTACACAAAACCAAAAACTATTGATGATATAGTGAATCACGGAATAGGAAAATGTCTCGATCAATTTGACATCGAACACGATTTATACCACCGATGGGGAAGCTTTTGAAAGTAACAATTGACCAGAATTAATTTTGAAAAGATTGTAAAAGCTGAAAGAGATAAGATTTTTAAAATTGTTACTAATTATGAAAAACTTCAAAAAACAATTCCTCAATACTTTATATCAATTCGTGTCATATCATCTCGGGATAATGTTACTGTAATCGAAGAACATCTTAATTTGGCTGGTTATGAATTAGTCATGATGACAAAACATGTTATAAAATTTCCAGAAATTCATGAGGTCTTTGTTATTGGTGGTGATGCCAAAGGCAGTCATATAGTTGAAAAATATGAAAAGATTCCAGAAGGAACAAAAATTACTGTTGACGTTGATCTAAAACTTAGAGGACCATTAAGAATCGTTGCTTATTTCGGTAAATCAAAAATTACTAAAGGATTTTCTAGAATAATGGACGAATTTGCAAAAATTGCAGAGAATCAGTCTGATTGATCCTTTTGTTTTCCCTTAAGCTCTTCTAGTTCTTTGTCGCCTTCAATTCTTCCTTTTTCATATTCCCCTTTCGCTTTTCCAAATGTTTTTGCAAGCTCAGGAATTTTCTTTACGCCAAAAAGCAGGACAGCAACAATAACTATGATCCAAATCCATTCTGCTCCTGCGACAAAATTTGTTATGTTTTCAAGCATTTACATTTCCTTCTCGTGTTTATGATTTAAATGTTCACGAAAACTAAGTTAACGGTTCAAGTTTCCTTTCTTTTCGTTCAATGATTGCCATGCCGCCAAGATAAAGCGCGATCATAGGTACTGCAATAAACCACATCGTTACACCGCTGCCATCTGGAGTAATGATTGCTCCAAATATCACAATTATCACAATTGCGTAGCGAATATTTTTTCGCCAAAATTTTGCATCGGTCATGCCAGAAGCAGTAGTTGCGTACATTATCATTGGAAGCTGGAATGATAAACCAAACGCAAGTAAAAACTGTAAAACAAAGGTTACAAAATCCATTATGTTCAGGAACGTAACCAATCCAGCTGACTCACCATATTTGTACAGAAAATCAAGTATGTATGGAATTACCAAAAAATACGAAAATAAACATCCTGCAACAAATAACCCTAGAGATGGAATTGTTATAGTCCTACTTATGTGAATCTCATTTTCTTTGAGGGCAGGTTTTAGAAATGCTGCCGCTTCTCGTATAATGATCGGCATTACAGCTACAACCCCCACAAGCGCGGCGATGTATACTTGAGCAAAAAATGCTTGTCCCGGTGCAGTTTGAATGAGTTGAACACTTTCTGGAACTAGGTTTACTCTAAAGTAATCTGTGATTTGCGCTGCGATATTATCTAACGGTTGTGGGATTGGATAAAATAATTTAATACCGAAGATTTCTCCTGGTTCTGCATGAAAAGTTAGAAGAAAAGCAGTAATTGCTATAACTACTATCACAATTTTTAGAATACGACGTCTTAACTCTTCTAGATGTTTATTAATTTCTTGAATCTCTGACATCTGAGATCATATTACAATAAACTAATTTATCTACTTTCCAGGAATCGGCAAAAGCTTTGCACCAGGTAGACCTGATTCCTTTACTTCTTCATCTGTTAAGTCTTGAAATTCTAACGAAATGATGGGTTTTGTATTAAATTTTGATTCTAATTCTTTTGCTAATGAAGCGATATCTTTTCCAGAATAAATTTCCCTAGAACCTTGGAGGAAAATCCTTTCCGCTTTCTCTTTTTCAGTTCCTCCAAACTTTTGTTTTAGAAATTTGGTAATACTTGGCAATTCGCTTAGTGGTATATGATTATGGTAATAGACAATACCCTTTACTGGCTCATAATCTAAAGGGATTCCATGTCTGAAAAGAAAAACACCAATGAAAATCGCATCTTCTTCAGGCTCTCTTACGCACTTGATTTCCCAATTAAGTAATTTATCCTCATTATAGGTGAATTTTTCAACCTCATCTGAAGTTAATTTCCAGTATCTTGATTTACCCATTTCAAATTTTTCACAATTCTTCTGTTATAAATTCCAAACCTAATTCACAATGTATAGTCAAATAATAGATCTTTAATACGATTATGAGTATCATATATTATGGGAATACGGGTTACTGTGGTTCTAGATGAATCTAATGTGGAAAAACTCCGTGGAATACAAGCAAAGATGTTACGCGGTTCAACAAAATCGATTAGTTTTTCCTATGTTTTGAATCGTGTTACAGAAGAGGGATTAAGAAAATTCAAACCATAAAAATAGAACTACACAAAATAAGATAGATTATTCTTTAGGAAATGAAATAATTAATGCATTATTTCCTTGTAGAATAATTTTATCTAGATTTTTTACTTTGTCATCAGTAACATCCTCAGATTCTATAAAAATGAGATTAATGTGTTCATCAAAAGTCTGCAACTTTCCCTGAATTATCTGGTTAATTCTCAGCTAGGCTAAAATGACTTTGTTGACACAACTAACCAATGTTTTGACTATTTCGGAAGACAGCTATTTACTAACAAATAATTTTATGTTATATGTTTGTCCTTCAAACAAGCGTCACAATTGAAACTACGAGTGGAATAACTCTCATACAGTTACACTCTACGCACATACAATTAATTTCTGCTAAAACCTGCAGATTATCTGATTTATAATTCTCTGACAACAGACTTTCTCAACTTTAGACACAATATAGTTTAATTTACCAAAAGTCATTAGTGAAAAATGATCCCTAGTCATAAATCATGAGGTCCTTTTCCTCAAGTAAATTATGAAGTTGGTTCACAGCACGATAGACATCCTTTTCGGTTTTGCCCCCTGTACATACTAATTTGCCAGAAGAAAAAATCAGAATTACTGTTTTTGGATCAAGCATTCTAAATATCAACCCGGGAAATTGTTCTGGTTCGTACATACTTCTTGGCAATGTTCTTGCAGCTTGTTCCAAGCTAACTCTACCACCAAGACTAATGGACGCTACGATATTTTGAATTGTCACCACAGCTTCCTTTTTTATCTTAATTCCACCTTTTCTCAACTTTTGAACCACCATTTTTACTGCCTTTCTTGCCAGATCTTCTGATTTTGCACCAGTACATACCATCTTTCCAGTTCTGAAAAGCAGTGTAGCCGTCTTTGGATTCTTTATTCTAAACACAGCACCTGGAAATGTGTCTGGATGCCACTCTACATCAGGAAATTTTTTTTGGATATCTTTGAGATCTAGTTTTTGATCAATTGTTGCTGATGCAACAACATTCTCGATGCTGATTATTGGTTTAGTGAAAGGCATTGTTCTTTGGCTTTAATGAACCGTAATTTAAAACAAAGTTATAAAAATCGGTTACCTAGACACAAGTTATGGTCATGTGTGACAAATGTGATCAAGAAAAGCATGATCAGTGCATGGGTAAGGCTGGTATGTTTGACTGTGATTGTAAGTGTCTCAAATCTTAGTTTTTCTAGAAGGTTATTTTCTAATTTCTAATAGTATATTCTCATCTTGCCATGTAATGTTATCCATATCTTCAAAATTTTTCAAAATATTTTTTCTAAATTCATCCAAGTAATTTCCAAATATGCCATCATAAAATTCGAAGGTAGAGTAGTGCTTATTCTTTGCTTGTTCTACAAGCCTTTCCAAACTAGTAGTCCTATGATACCCAAATATTTTGGTAGAATAAATCTTCATGTCGGCTTGATGAATATGGCTTTTCAGTTCATCAAATTCATACAATCGATTTTCTATCTCATTAAATAACGGAAAGTATTTGCCCCAGACACTTCTTGAATTTTGATTTTTCAGCCGTGTGTAAATAAACAAATGGCAGTCCTCTTTGAGTGACCTTAATGTTTCTCCTAAAAATTTTTGAATATCAAAATGATGTATGGCGTTAAACGTTATAATACAATCCATCGAGTACTTTCTAAGGGCAGTTTGTTGGCATCACCATGTCTAACACAAAAATTCAGAGTATTTTGTTCGGTCAAGTAATCCTCCAAACAACTCAGCATATCTTCATTGGTATCAATACAGTGAAGAAAGCAGTCATCATTCAAACATCTCAGAAGTTCTAGTGAATATCTTCGATCACCGCAACCCACATCTACAATGTTAATACTGGTTTTTGCGTTTAGCCTATTTTTAATGTGTAAAATTGGCTTTATGTCAGTTGTTCTTACAGTTCTATATTTTGAGGCAATCCTTGAAAAATGGTTATACATGATTTTCTTGTCAACTGTTAATTCATTTTTAGTGCCCAGCATATCATAAATTAATCAGAGTGACTATAAACTTTTGATAACTATTTTCGTTTAGGTTTCCAATTGCTTTATTACTATAGTGTAAAGATTTAATTAACATGGAAATTCTCGATGATGAAATTTACTTGTAGTTTCAAAGCGCGAGATTTGTTAAAACAAAGCTAGACATGTATGTTCTTTATGATAAAAACAAGGATGTTATCAACATTGGAGAAAACGAAAATCTTCAGAATCAATTTGCAAAGTATGTTGTCACAAACTTTGAAAATGATGCCTGTAAACAAAAACCTATACTTATCAAAGAGGGTTTGTCGAACATCCAAAAGAACGAAAAAGATATCTTTTAGAAGACTTTGAGGAAAAGCATAGAAAGATTCCTGTTTGTAATGATGATAATCCCGAAAATTAAGTAACAAATTTTTTAGTTGAAAAGATAGATTAATTATAATACTAACCTGATAACTTATATGACAACATACCGAGTTCATGTGATCATTGAAAATAAACCAGGAATACGTGATCCTGAAGGGGATACAATTCTTAATGATTTAGTTCTAAAAGATAGTTTTTCATCCGTAACAAAGATTCGTTCTGCTAAAATGTTAAAATTTGAAATTACAGAAAAAAACAAAAATCTCGCCAAGAAAAAAATTCAAACCCTCTGTGATGAATTAAGAATTTATAATCCAGTGGTTAGTAAAATTTCAATTGAAGCTTTTGACGATTAACCAGTATTTGCTTCTAAATTTTCCATTGTCCCATCAATCAAAAGTTTACTTCGTAAAAAAGATGTCAAATCAGTTTGCGTAATGGCACCAACTAATTCATCATTATCAATCACCAAAAGTCTACGAATTTTATAGTTCAGCATTTTTTGTATTGCGTCTTCAATTTTGGTGGTTGGTTCAACAGATCTATATTTGTAGGACATGATCTCACTTAATGGAACTTTGGATGGCGATTTATTTTGCGCAACCAGTTTTTGAACAAAATCCCTTTCTGTCACGACCCCAACTGGTTTTTCAGCCTTAACTATTACTAGAAAACTAATGTCTTTTTCTGCGAGTATGTGTGCTGCATCAAGCGCGGTTTTATCCTGCTCGATGGTAACTACATTTTTCGCCATAATATCTCGTACTTGATCCATGTTATCTCGTACCGGATTTTTTTAAATAAATTTTTTTTGGTTTGCTTTCAATTAAATACAGCTCAAATTGAAAATAAATGTGAAAGTTGGGATCATAGTTTTCCCAGGGAGTAATTGTGATCGAGACATGTTTCATGTTTTGACTGATGTCTTCAATCTTGACGCACAGTTTTTTTGGCATGAAAAAAACCTGCCTAGTGGAATTGATGCTGTTGTTTTACCTGGCGGCTTTTCATATGGTGATCGCTTAAGAGCTGGAATTATTGCAGCACATAGTCCAATCATTAAAGATGTTAAAAAATTAGCAAATAAAGGAATTCCAATTCTGGGCGTTTGTAATGGATTTCAAATTTTAGTTGAATCTGGCCTATTGCCTGGCGCTCTTTTAAAAAATAATTCTCTTAGTTTCATATGCAAGTGGATAAATTTGATAGTAGAAAACAATATAACTCCATTCACTAACAAGTTGAAACTTCATCAAAAAATTCCAATCCCGGTTGCGAATGGTGAAGGAAGGTATTATGCTGATGATTCAACACTAAAAAAACTTAAAAAAAACAATCAAATTGTTTTTCGCTATAGTACAGTTGTAAACGGATCTTTATTTAGAATTGCTGGTATATGTAATGAAGATGCTAATGTGGTTGGTATGATGCCACATCCAGAACGTGCTACAGAATCTGTGATCAATCCAACAGATAGTAAACCATCTTCACTAATCTTTGAATCACTTTTGAGTTGTATTGGTGCGTAACAATGAATCTCACGACACAGGAACTTGCACATCTCAAATCCAAAATAAAAAGAGAGCCAACCAATACAGAACTTCAGATTGTAGCAGCTGAATGGTCAGAACACTGTTCGTACAAATCATCTAAAAAGCATCTCAAAATGCTACCAATGAATGGACCATTAGTAATTTCTGAAAAAGGATTTGATTCGGGTGTTCTTGATGTTGGTGATGGCTACGTTGTGACTGTACATATTGAAAGCCATAATCACCCTTCAGCTGTCGAACCATATGGTGGAGCAGCAACTGGAGTTGGCGGTGTTATTAGAGATATTCTTTCCACTGGTACGCGGCCAATTGCAATTTTAGATGGGTTGAGATTTGGAAATATTGAAAAAGATCCTCAAGCAAGATGGCTTTTCAAAAATGCTGTGGTTGGGATTGCAGACTATGGAAACTGTTTAGGTGTTCCGACAATAGGTGGTGAAGTAGAATTTGATGATTCCTACACAAATTATGCACTTGTAGATGTTGCAGCAATTGGCTTTGGGAAAAAAGACAGACTGATTAAAAACCATGCAAAAAAAGATGACGTTGTTGTCTTACTTGGTGGTTCAACAGGACGTGATGGAATTGGCGGCTCGCAATTTGCCTCAGATTTACTTGAATCTGAAGACAGATCAGCAATTCAAATACCTGATCCATTTATTGAAAAATTAATTATTGAAGCCATTCTTGAAGCTAGAGATCACAAATTAATCAAGGCGATGAAAGATTTAGGTGGCGGTGGCCTGTCGTGTGCAATTTCCGAAATAGCAGATTCACTTTCTATTGGAATTGAACTTGATGTAAACTCTGTACACACTCGTGAACAAGATATGAATATTGATGAAATAATGATTTCTGAATCTCAAGAAAGAATGTTAATAATTACAGATAAGACAAAACTCAAAAAACTTGAAAAGATCTGCAAAAAATTTCGTATTAAATGTTCTGTAATTGGTAAAGTTACTTCTAATCAAATAATGCTTGTAAAAAAAGGAGCAAGAATATTTGCAAAGTTACCCACAAGTGTTGTTGTGAATGCTCCTCTTTTGGATAGACTTTCCACTACTCCAAAATATCTACAAAAAATTCAAAATGAAAAAAAATTTAAACCTACAAAAGACCTTTCAATTATTCTACTTAAAATGCTCTCTTCCCCTAATTTAGCCGATAAAAATTGGGTTTATGGTCAATTTGATCATGAAGTGGGGATTAGAACTGTAGTAAAACCTGGTCATGATGCATCTGTACTTCGATTAGATAATGGTAAATTTCTAGCTGTAAAAATTGATGGTAATCCAAAACAATGTTACCTGAATCCCAGAGATGGGGCAATAGGATGTTTTGAAGAAGCTTGTAGAAATGTAGTTTGTACGGGTGCAAGACCAATAGGAATGGTTGACCATCTTCAATTTGGGAATCCTGAAGATCCAGAGATATTTTGGACATTTTTAGAATCATTGAAAGGATTAACAGATTTTGCAAAATATTTCAAAATCCCATGTGTTGGTGGTAAAGTTAGTTTTTACAACGAAACCTCCAAAGGACCAATTAAACCATCTCCGTTGATTGGCGTTCTTGGTTTAATAGAAAAAAAACCACTTCAACCTAGAATCATTTCAAAAAATGATCTAGTTTTGTTGATAGGAAATACAAAAAATGAGCTTGGCGGTTCAGAATATTTTGAATATATTTATAATTTTGTTGGAGGAAGATGCCCAATTGTTGATTTCAAAACTTCAAAAATGAATATGAATGCAGTACTAGAATTAATAGAGAAAAATTTGATCAAAGTAGCTCATGACTGTTCAAAAGGTGGTATTGCCATAGCGATTTCTGAATTATGCATGCAAAATAAAATTGGTTGTTACATAGGAATGGAAAAAATACCTGCTGAAAAACTCTCTGAAGACAGATCCCTTTTTTCAGAAAGTCATTCTAGATACTTGCTCGTGATTAAAAGAAAAAATCTTAAAAAAATTCAAAGTTTTTTGGAAAGAAAAGTTATAACATATGCTATAATAGGAAAATTTGTAGGCGATCAGATTCTTTTCCAAAAAAATTCTAGACCAATAATAAAACTAAGCGTTGATATGGCTAGACAAACTTGGATGAAATCATTGGGTGAATTAGTATTACATGGTTAAGGAAAACTGTGGCGTAGTTGGAATTTTTAGTCTTGATGGCTCAAATGTCATCCCTATGGCAATTGATGCTCTGAGGGCGCTACAACATAGAGGTCAAGAAGCATGGGGGATTGCAATTCCAAATAAACCTCCACTAAAAAAACTAGGTTTGGTATCTGCGTCAGCTACAGAATTTAAAAAAATTGCTGATGAGTACAATTCTTCTGCAGTAATTGGTCATGTTAGATACTCAACAATTGGGAAAAGCAATTTAGAAAATGCCCAACCACTCAAAGTGAAAGATCTTTGTGTCGCTCATAATGGGACTATATCTAATGTTCAAGAACTATCTAACATGGTTGGGGGTTGTTCATTTACGCCACAAAATGCGAGTGATACACTTGTTGCAACTCAAAGATTGGTTTCACTTATTTCAGAACAAGGCCAGCTTGGAAAAGCACTTTCAATTTTGAAAAATGAAATAGTTGGATCATATTGTTTTACTTTTCTTTCAGATGATAATTCAGTTTATGCTGCACGAGATCCTAAAGGATTCAGACCAATGGTACTTGGATACAAAAAAGAAAACAATTCCTACGTGGTTGCATCCGAATCCTCGGCACTATCTGCTGTGGGAGCAAAGTTAGAACGTGATGTAAAACCAGGTGAGCTCATTAAACTTAGTAAAAATGGTTTTGAGACAGAGATGTTCTCGAGTGATTGCAAAAAGGCTCATTGCTCATTTGAATTTACTTACTTTGCTCATCCTGCAAGCAAAATGGAAGGTTCTAACATCTACTTGGCCAGAAAACGAATTGGTAAATTTATGGCAAAAAAATTCCCAATTAATGACGCTGATTTAGTAATTCCAGTTCCAGATTCTGCACGACCTGCAGCACTAGGTTATTCGCAAGAACTTGGAGTACCTTTTGATGAAGGATTGTTAAAAGATCGATACAGTAGAAAAGGACCACTTCGAAGTTTTATTGAACCGCATCAAAGCGATAGAATAGAAATTAACAGATGGATTATTCCAATCACTGAAATAATTGAAGGAAAACATGTTGTAGTTGTTGATGATAGCTTAGTTAGGGGAACTAGCTCAAGGGCCATTATCAAAGCATTACGAAGAGCCGGCGCAAAAAAAATTAGCATGTTAATCACTTATCCCCCAATTCGTTATCCATGTTATGCTGGAATTGATTTCCCATCACAAGAGGAACTTGCCACATTTGTAAATGGAGAAAATCAGGATGAAGAAACAATTATTGAAAAAGTTAGGTCTGATATCGGCGCTGACTTTCTAGGATATAATGATGCAGAAAATCTAGCAAACGCAATTGGAATTCCAAAAGATTCTCTTTGTTTTACTTGTTCAACAGGAAATTATGATTCTCTTGGCATAAAACCAGAATTTAAGACAAGAGAAGAAATGAAAGGCGAATAACAACGGAAATTGCATATGTTTTGTTAAACAGTGAATTAGCTCACGAAATGGATGTGATGCGAGAATTATTAAAGTTGGAATTTGTTAAAGAAGCGAAAGGTACTTTTGGTGTTTATGATGTTTTTGTAAAAATTGAAGCAAATTCTAGCAAAGAAATTGAGGATATTGTCACAAAACAAATACGAAAAACGAAACATGTATTGTCTACTACAACACTTCCGATAATCCCTGAACAAGATTAACCTTGAATAATATTTTCAAACACTATTATTGATAGGATTAGATGATATCTAGCAGTGAATAATTACACCATCCTAATTAGTGCAGGTATTGGTGCTATAGTAATTATCGCTCTAGTTATTACTCTTGATATTTCTAAAGTAGCGATTGCGACACAGGATTATGATATTTACGTAGACCCACTTATTGATCGACAAAGTCTTTTTGTCATGGCTAGAGTTATAATTCAAAATACTGGATCTCAACCATTAACTAATGTTAAAGTTAATTTTGGTGGAGGTGATACTCTGGAACTTGGCACCCTTGATGCAGGAGAAAAACTTATTCTTTCCCCACCTGCTGAAAATGAATTGAAATTTGTTCAGGTTTCAGCTGATCCAGATATTTTTGTAAGCAAGGCCTATAGATCTCCTCCAAAAATGGTCGGAATGATGGGTTCCTAGAACTTCGTTAGCTCTTAAGTATGCTTAATCCTGTAAATTCTTAATTCACAGTATACTAAATCATTAGATGCTTAGAATTACTTTGATCCTACTAATTGTTTGTCTGGGAATTTTCAGTCTTACTCTAATTGTAAATGTTGAAGGGGCTTACGCACCAGATGAAGTAGACATCGAGGTATCAACAGACAAACCATCATACAAACAAGGTGATCTTCTAACAATCAAGGGGAATGGAATTCATTCCTATACTGTATTTATTGAAATAACTTCTTCTGCAGGTGAAATCATAACTAAATTAATGATCATAGCTTCTAACAACGGAGATTTTTCAACACCTTGGATATTACCAACTACTCTAGATGATGGTGAATATACTGTACATGTAAGGGACATTATCAAGACTGCTCAAACAAAATTTTATGTTGGAAATCCTCCAAATAATTTTAGTGATTCGGATCCAGTATTAAAATCAAAAATTCCTGATTGGGTTAGGAATATTTTCATCTGGTATGGACAAGGACAGATCTCCGAAGACGATGTTCTCAATGCCATAATATTCTTGGTTGCAAATCAAATCATCCAGATAGATTTAGCAAATCAATCAATGGGAATGATGAGTCAAGGATTAATGATGCAAAATATGCCATTTAACGTTGATGCTCCAGTTATCATGCCAATGATTGATGGGTACTACAAAGGAAACAAGGTTAACTTTGTACACACTGAAGTTTCTGACTCTGGCATGGCAAAGATGATGACTAGTATGATTAATTTTCCAACACTACACGTACCAGAATTAAAAAATATTCCAGAAGATCAAACAGCTAAAGTCTACATCTTTACAAATGGAATACCTGGTTCAGAACCCTATGGGGGTGGACCATTCATGTTTCAGATAGATGTGTTTGACTCAATTCCAGGACAAGGAGAATACTCACAATTTAGAGTTCCATATTTAGTAACTTGGAATGAAAATGCCAAACCAAGAGTTCTGACTTCAGAATCTAATATCTTAAAAGCAGAAGCGAGTGGTGAATTGACAATTCAAAAGAGTGACATTGTTGTAAATGCACCAATGATAACTTGGGAAATTCAAGGAGGTTATGGTACAACTATGGCAAAAACCTCTATAATTCCAAGGATTTTTGAAAGCATGCAAGTTGAAGGAGAACTAACTTTTTTTGATGTGAAAAACCACATTGCAGTCTTCAAGCTACATTCTGAAAAAGGAACGGGCATAGAACCATGACTATGAAATGACTCAAAATAGTTCTGATCATGATGATGGGGGCACTTTCTATACCCATGTATCTTGTTCATGGTATTGATGTCGAATTTATTCTACTGTTCTACATGGCATGAATCATGCGAATTAATCTCAAAATCTGAATTTATTATGGTGTGGAGAAAGAGGTGGTTGATTGTTTTGATGTGTTGGATACGTGGGCTGGTAAATTATTTTTGTGGCATAATTAGGATTTAGTTACAGATGAAGAATTAGAAACAGCAATCACATACCTCATCAAAAAAGGTTTTATTACTTTTTCATTATACTTACTACCAAATTGAGGGACCAATATTCATAACATTACTAACATTTGATACAAACTGTAAACTAGAGCCTTTTTTCCATTTTTTTTCTTCTAGAGATAAACACTGAAATCCCTACAAGTATAATCGCACCAACTTCCATCAAGATCCAATCGGCTCCTTGGAATGTGGTTAATTCATTGGTGAATGGTGTGAAAAATGGAAATCCAGCTGTTCCAGTCAATAGGATATCATACGAAATGTGTGAAAGAACAGCTGCAAAAGCGATGGCCCCAAGCAGATAGTCTCTTTTTCCGAAAACCATCATCATTACAAAGATAGCAATAATGCCAAATGAAACTGAATGGGCCATTCTGGGTACGATCTCTATACCCAAGAACTGAATCAGATGGTCAGCGTCTAAGATAATTGAAAAAATCCCACCCAGCAAAAAATACCTTAGACTTAAAGTTACTATTCCAACCATCATTCCCAATACTATATGACCTGTAACGTGTTCTATTGTGACATTGCTGACTTCCAAAGGGCTACCAATAATATCAGCCTCGGGAGAAGATAATCCAATTAGAGAAAAGGCAGCTGCAAGAGCACCATAAAGAATTGATGTTTTTATGATGAATGGAAAATTTTTCGAATGCATGGTTGATAAAATAAAATTTGAGATAAATGAATCTTAATACTGAAAATTGTTAATTCGTAGCTCGTCCTATACTTAACACAGAAGACAAAAAAAAAATAACTGAAGGTTTAGACCCGGTTTAAGGTATCAGACAACGAGATAATCTGTAACGGTCTGGGGCTATATGAGTTGGGCCAAAAAAATTCCAGCGAGTCATCACTTCAGTCATACTTCATTTACAAACACCAATTATTAGAGTAAATTTGTAGACTAATTCTATGACTAAATGGAAAGCACTTAGGGCCACGTTCCCTGATGATGAGTTTGAGGAAATTAAGAGAATAAGGGACAAGTACGATATCAGTTACAACGAGATTATTCGTAGTGGGGTAAAATTCTACATTGGCTTGACATTGATAAAAGAATTGTTAGCCTCTACTGGTATTGCCAAGAGCCTTCAAATACACGGTAAAAAACTAAGTGAGCATCTTACCAGCCGTCAATATCAGTCAAAAATGGAGCAAAAAATTACGAGTCTAATCAAAGTAGTCGCAGTTGATCTTATTGAGAAGGCTATCGAGTTTGAAGAACGCACTGCTTCCCTAAGAATGGATAGAAAGGTTGGTAGACCCAAGAAGAAACGCAAAGTTGGAAGACCAACGCAGTACGATTAGGGGGTAAATTTTTAGACAAATTTCCCTTTGATACAATGCCAAGAACGCTAGCTACAGGATGAATTGGTCTACAAAATTCTACTAATAATTATACAATTACATCAATAATGGTAAAAATGGATTTTGATGAACAAGGAAGAAGAACCTCAAACTATGGCCAGCTTTTAGTGATGTCAGAGCGTGGTAGAGGAAGACCAAAAAAACTTGATACAACAGAGTTAGACCAGATTGCTCTAAGCAAACCAGCTAATGATTGTCCACCGTTACAACAAAAACGTAGTAGAGGAAGACCAAGAAAGAATCCAGTTGAAGTAGAGAATCAAGTTCCAAGCAAACCAGCAAGCAACTTTTTAATCCAGAAACGTGATAGAGAAATAACAAGAAAGAATCCAATTGAATCAGAAATTCAAATAAATCTCAAGGAAAATTATATTTCGGATGTCAAAGAAAAATTAAAACTACTTGAATCCATCACTAATGGATATAGGGAAATTGAAAGAATAGATGAAGCGACTCAAAAAAACGTAGAGAAATTATGTGTCATGACACACAATTCAAAGTAATCGTACCTATTGCTTTTTTATTAACATTTGATACGAACTATTAACGGGTCCAAAATAAGACCAACAGTGGTGCGGTCTCAATAGATTCGGACAATATTGTACTGTATCTTGAACCATTTGATACGAACTGTTAATGAATCTTGGAATCAATTATGAGAAATATTAAAAAACAATAAGATATCATTAAGCTAGATTTGAAAGATTCCAAGGTAGTATGGGCTTTATCATTTTCATTCTTTCTCTTATTTTCAATAAATTCGAGTTCAGTTTATGCCCAAAGCTCATCCGAGTCCATCAATCTGTCTGAATGGACAACCTATACTGGAGAAAGCATTCTAACCGATCCCATTGCTCAAAAAATCCTTGAAAATATTGAGATTTCAAAACAAATACTTTACGACCTTCAAAATCCACAAAGAATAATGACTGAACACCAGATATTCATTGAAGAGCAAAGAAAGATCGTGCAGCAACAACTTCAGGAAGAACTAGACAGAATGAACAAAAGAGATGCTGATAAAACTCCCCGTGCAGCCTTTGAAAAAATGGTAGCAAAATATCCTGCACAGTATCATGATTATCTTTGGGAGCTTTTTGATTATTTTTACTCCAAGGTGACAACTGCAAGAGAATATCGTGACAATTTTTTAGCCCATGGTGGTTCATATCTTGAAGCTCAACAGGTCTTCATTGAATATGCCGCCATTACAAAAGCTGAAAGAATTCAGTTTGCCCATGAAACGGCTCTAAAATACGGGCTGATTAACAAAGTTTCAAACATTGATCATTTCAATGCACTACCAACCCAGACAAAACAAGCTTTTGTCTCATACATGGATTCCAAAGGGTTAGGTGAATTTGCTATGAATCCAATGTATGATATAGAATCTGTAACTAATGAAGTAACTCAAGAACAAAAATCTGAGACAATAACAATTGATTATTCTGAGGATACAAATGGTTTAGAGCAAATCTTTGAAATCAATTCTGAAGAAAATGATCTCGTTCAGCTTACCGTCGAAGAACCTGTCTCTCTAACGGTGAAGGAATATAATGGCTACAATTATAGAATTTTTGAAAGCCAGATTATACAATACCATTTATCAAAATTAATGAATGATGCTTCAGAATTTACTGTATCTGCTTGGGTAAAACCAGATTATAGTTCCGGTTCATCTGAATTTACTGTTCTAAGTAAGGAGAATGCATTCAAGCTATCAATTAACAACATCAACACACCAGAAAATATTGTAAAATTTTCCGTTTTTAATGGGTTCAAGTGGACAACAATAGAATCCTATTCTATTGTTGAAGAGGAATGGAGCCACGTTGCAGCCAAACTTGATGGACAAACCATTAGTCTTTACCTAAATGGAAACTTGGAAGCCACAAAACAGATCGAGAAAATTCCAATCTTGAACTCATATGGATATGTTGAATTTGTTCCAATTGATGGAATTTCTTCTGATTCTGCCATTCTTTTTGGAGCCCAACAAACATCAAGAACGGATGATGTGTCAACTCACGGATTCTTTTCTGGACAAATAGATGAGATTATTATTGATAATCACAGCTTTACAGACGAGGAAATTGTTGAACTTTGCAAAAAAAGCCCCTACTTTTCAGCATAAGCTATTCAAATTTACATTTGATAGAAACTGGTTGATCCTGAAAATTCTTAATTCTTAGGCACGATAAGCAGTCAGTTAAATAATATTTGCATGATAATAAAACCAGGTTTTCTAATTGAAGTTCTTAGGTTCAGGAAAAGTAAAGGATATCTATGCACTCGAGGATGGAATTCTACTCTTCAAATTTAGTGATAGAGTTTCTGCATATGATGTAAAATTCAATGAAGATATTCCCAAAAAAGGTGAAGTACTCTGTAAATTTGCCGAATTTTGGTTTAATGAACTCAAAACCCCAAATCACTTTGTAAAACGAAAATCTGATACTGAAATTATAGTTAAAAAAATGGAAATGCTTCCAATTGAGTGTGTTGTTAGGGGTTATTTTTATGGAAGTTTAGTAAATAGGTGGAAAAATGGTAATGTGAAATTACCTTCTGGAACTGACACACGATTAGCTGCAAAATTACTTGAACCAATTTTTGATCCTACAACAAAAGCTGAACATGATATTCCAATTACCAAACAAATGGCAATAGATAAAAAATTGGTTTCAGAGGAAGAATACAATTGGTTATCAAGAACTTCTATTGAAATCTACAAACAAATGGCGGTAATAGCAGAAAAAGCAGAATTTATTCTAGCTGATCTTAAATTAGAATTTGGGAAATCAGATGACAAAATTCTATTAGGGGATTCTGTGGGTCCAGATGAGTATAGATTGTGGCCAAAATCAGATTATGAAATAGGGAAAATACAAGAAGCATACGACAAACAATTACTAAGAGATTGGTTAACTGAGCATGGATATCAAAAACAATTTGATGATGCGAGAGCAGCAGGAAAAAATCCAATAGCACCACAAATACCAACTGAATTAATTAACAAAATGACCGAACGATATGTTACATCCTATGAAAGCCTGACTGGCAACACTCTTTAGCTCGAATTTTACTTTTTGTTGATAAATAATTTTTTCATTTTTGCGTCTTTAGACCTATCATGACCCTGAAAATGCTAATATTTTCCCCAGACCTTTTATTACTAAAATTCGAAATTATTATTATTTTCTTGATAGCATAACTAAATAGTTAGTATTATTATCATTATAATTATAGCGGTTATGATTTTTTCATAACGGAAAAAAATTGATGCGACAGGACAAAAAAATATGATATAAGGAACTTTTAGATCACATATGCAAAAACAAAATACATGTCAATATTAGCAGAAAAACAAATTCAAGTTAATCGTATTCTTACACTAAATTCAAATCAAGCTCGTGCAATTGAAGATCCTGCAAGGGCAGCAATTATAAAAATTCTATACAAAAAAGCACTTTCTGCTGACCAAATTAGAAACAAACTTCATAAATCTGGACACAAAAAAGCGTTAACTACAATTCGTCATCACCTTGAAATTCTCAAAAAAACTGGTTTGATTGAAATTGTGAGGATGGAAGAAACACGTGGTGCAGTAACAAAATTTTATAGCACTTCAACAAAGCTTTTGGGATTTGACATCCCTGATGATTTTGAAATCAAATACTCTTCAGTGATTAAGAATACTTCAACAAAGATGAAAAAGCTGCTCAAAGGAATATCCTCAAAAACAATAGTTAAAACAAAAAACCAAAAGAAAAATGATACAGAATACTCTCAATACCTTATGATAGAAATTATAAATCGTGCTGTAACAAATGTTCTAGAAAATGGACACAAATAATCACCTCAAATAATAATTATAATCAGAAAACTCTAAAGTACTTAAAACTTGAACAAAAACATCACTATGATGGAACGGTTACCAACAATATGGAGATATGAACAATAAAATTGGAGCAAAAGGCCATCGATCTCTTAAAAGGTAAGAATCTTGTATTTATTGCAACATTAATGAAGGATGGTTCCCCCCAACTGTCTCCAGTGTGGGCCGATTATGAAGATGGATCTGTAATGATAAACACTGCTGAAGGAAGAATAAAACACAAAAACGTTCTAAACGATACTAGGGTAGCTGTTTCTGTTGTTGCAAATGAAAATCCTTTGGATATGATAACAATTCGCGGCAAAGTTGTTGAAATTTTACCAGATTATGATTACGCACACATAAACAAACTAACTAAAAAATACATGGGAGTAGAAAACTATCCATTTCGTAGAGAAGGTGAAAAAAGAATTGTTTTCAAAATCAAACCCGACAAAGTTTTTGTTTTACCAGAATTAAAAATGAATCATGACTAAAGATTTATTATATTTCTAAATTCGAATTTAGAAACATTAAATTTCCATACTAGTAAATCATATACAAATAAAAAAAATTTAAAAAAAGAAAATTGAGGCGTTTAACGTCGACGACGTTTCGCACTGCGTTTTCCAGCGGCTCGGCGTTTACTGCCTCTCTTTTTTCCGCCAGTACTTCGTCTTCTTTTCGTTGCGCCTTTTTTAGCTGTAGCACGTCGTCTCTTTCGTGTTGCAGATTTTTTGCGAGCTGCATCTTTTGCTGCTGCATTTCGCTTACGCGTTCTAGCTGCTTTTTGCGCAGCTGCTTTGCGTCTAGCTTTTGAAATTGCCATTGATAATTTGTGTGTCTATTGTGTCTTATGTAGTACAAGTCACGAAATTTTGTTCAGTTAATACATTTTTTTGACAAGAATTTTAATTTCAATCACAAATTTTGATGTGATCTTAACAATTAATTATACAAACAATGCCAATGTCCATTGAAGATTGCTCTTTTGTTGGCAAGATACCTATCTTATATTGTTTATTTTCATCGTAAGGGATATCAAATTGTGTAGTAAATGATATTGGTACTTGTTGCTCTAACATATCATTAAGTAAATCATTCTCTGAAAAATTGCCATAAACAGGTTGAAACTTAGCATCATTTTCGTCGATGATGTAGAACTGTCCTCCATTCATTCTGGTCGATTCTTTACCTAAATTTTCTGCAATAATACTAATCTGAACAAAAGTATGTTCAGGACTAGTTTTTTCATCACCATTATGCTCTCCAATGTGTTCGATAATGTATTTTACAGGCCCAACTTGGACAGATTCACCTCCACTTACATAGATAAAATTTGGTTGAAATTCAAGATAATATGCTATTGCAAACCCAATTGATACAGTTATGCCAACTACAACTGCAATAATGAACACTCTAACCATTTCGTTAGTTAATTTTCAATCTTTACACTATATTTTCTTTTTAGGTTGAAACAGCAGTTTACGCTTAAAAGCTAAACCCCTTACCAAAAAACTTTGTTTACGAATGATGTGATTTTTCCAAAAATCATGATTTTTGGTGGGGGTTTAACACTTGTTCGTAAATAATACAGACAAGCCTAAAACCACCTAGATAACTCATCTCAATTTGGGCGATCATTTTTTCATAGGCTCAAAAGTTAAACCCCTAAATATTGATCCCAAAATTTTGATCGATCTCTACCAATTGAGGTCCAATTATAAGAAACGTACCGATTTGAATAACTGTTAACAAAATTCCAAATTGAAGACAAAATTTTGCTAATCTCGGATCATCATTTTTAAGAATAAAGTATGCAATTACACTCCCAATTATCCCAAAAAAATTGGGTAGCAAAATCCACCAAAGGCTTCGTTGTCTTTCAGGATGCATGATATGATGCCTATTTAGGGCTATTTAGAATCTAACTTTTTTCGAATTTGTGTAATTTCAATTTCTACAGTTTCAAGAGGGTCTTGAACCTGGTTTCTTTTTATGGAAAACATTTTTGGTCTATCAAAATCATTTGTACAATCTGGACACGCATATACCAACACTCGATATTCATTAGGTGCCTTTGGGTTTGATAATCTTGGATAATAAACCAGTCTTGCACCACAATCTACACAATATCTGTTGGCCCTTCTAGTTCTGGCCAAAGTAAACCTCCTGCATTATTGGTAATATGAGATCAAATATTAGATCCTTCCAGTCTAACAGAATACACTAACTAGTTTCAAACGATCAATATTTCATAATTCGAATTTAGAAATATTCTATTTTTAACCATTCAGTAACCTCCCATTTAAAATTTAATGTTTCTAAATTCGAATTTAGAAACATATATGCGCCGCCCACCAGACTTGAACTGGCGACCAACGGATTAACAGTCCGACGCTCTACCACGCTGAGCTAGGGCGGCAACAAATTTGTACTTTGATAAATGCGATTTAATCCTTGCTAAGTTAGTAGCTTGATCAGTTAAATTTTGAAAAAAAATCTTGAATTTCTTTTGAATAATTTTCTACTAAGGTAACAATTTCCATGTGTTCATCTGCCGTGGGCTCTCTTTTATGAAAAATTTGAAATGCACTAAGAGCTGAACCAACCATTTCACCAACAAAAAAACCACAAAGAAAATCTCCAACATTTTTGATATTCCAAACTTCAGTAATTCGTGGTGACACGCCAGCATTTTTGTAAAGCTCTAAAGTCTGTTTTATAAGATGGTCTGTTTGTTTTGTGAATTCTGTGTCTAAAGTCATTTAATTATTTTTATTTTATTATATACGCCATTTATTAGCTTCTGGGAGGTATAGGGTATGGATACCCCCTGTCTTGAAAGACCTTGGTTTAAAAAAGTGGTTCTGAAAATTCTTAAAATTTACATTTTTTCCAAAAATCCTAGCAATCCAACAATTGCAAGAATTATTGCAAAAGCTACTCCTATGCCAAAAATTACAGTATTCCCTTTTCCACCAGATGACGCTCCGAATTTCAATCTTAACCCTTTACTAAAATAAATACCACAACTTTACCTTTAGTTATTTGTAAAAGGTCAACTAAGGTCATTATTTTCTCCATTATTTCATAGCCAAACTAGGAATTAAGAATTTTTTCAGTTTAGTCTTCTTCTTTCTTTACGTAAAAAATCATCACACCAAACTTAGCCTCATCCAAAGCACTCTTTTCGTTTGTTGCAACCATTTGTGCCTTCTTGATGCGAATGTTTCCTACTTCATCCAAAAAAGAGTTCACAGATTTATCCAAATCAATGGAATCACCTGTAAAAAATTTCGCTTTCATATTCAAAGATTCCTGCTATACTATTTCAATTTTATACTTTGATTAAAAAATTAGTTTTTAAGAATTTTCAGGATTAACGAATTTTTAGAACACCCTAAGAGGTATTTCATCAAGAGTTTATGGTATGAGTTGCTTGATTTCCTCAGATCGTAGAACCTGAGCCAAAACTTGTTTTTACGAAACCACAAGATTCACAAACATTAGATTCTTCATTATATTTCATTTTCAGACATCTACCACATCTAGTGAGAGCCATAAAACATTCACAATAAACTAGGAATTAAGAATTTTTGTGGTTACCTTAATTCACTTTTTTTCTTATCTCGTCCTTCAATAAGATTATGATGGTTATCACAATAGATTGCAATGTTTTTGTAACTATTATTTTCAGAATTTCCGTCTCTGTGATGTAAGTTTAATTTTATATCAAGTGCAGTTATTCCACATTTTTCACATCTAGCCCTATTAACAGTAAATTGACCAAGATACTTCAAAAGCTCAGTTTGACTGAAGTCTTTCCTATCGCCCATGTGTTTTCTAGCTCAAACTAAGAATTAAGAATTTTCAAACAAGTAGGGATTCACTTAACTTCTATCGTTTATAAGAGGAAAAATTTTTTGTGTACGTATGGGAGGATCAAAAAAAACATCTCCAGCACAAGCACAGAAAAGACAGGCTGATGAAGCTGCGAAAAAAGATGGTACTAAATCAAAAA
>JACZSC010000059.1 GCA_022574415.1 Nitrososphaerota archaeon
CCAGGAACAGTACAGATGTAATAGTAAACTCCTTCTTTTGATGGAATAAATTCGGATGTTCCACCCTCTCCAGGTTTTAATGGACTAGTTGCAGATGCAATATCAGAGCCTGAAATAATACCAGTAAACCCCTCTTCTTCTTGAGTCACCCCAAAAGCGTGGAAGGATTTTCCTCCATTTGAAACATCAAAGATTATTTTATCTCCAACGTTCGCATGAATTTCTGGATTGTTATCAGCTTCACCAGGCAGTGCATTAAACGCAAGTGTTCTAAAATCAGATGACTCGACAAATGTTAGTGTTACTTGAATTTCTTTTCCAGTTACAATAGCTGCTGGCATTTCTGATACAGCAGCACTTTTCATTAGAACTACAGGTGCTGGACTTGAGATCCAATAATCCCACATGCTAAAGAATATCACACCACCAACAATAACAATGCCAAGCATGATTACCATCATTTTTGTGGCTCTTTCTGGACTTGTCCTAAAGATTGGGTATTCTTGCTCTCCCTTTGGATGTTCTGTTTCTGGATAACTCAATTATTTCACCTAATCATGATGTGGAGTTTTTTGTTGATATGGATAATAGTATTTTCCGCCCAGTTTAAATGGATCTTCCATGTCAGCTGGTTTTCCTCTACCCATACTGTAGATGAAGTTTCCTAACCAAATCGCTGCACCAATTGCTAGTAACACTGCGCCCATAGTAATGATCTGATTCATTGCAATCCATTCAGGGAATGGTGGATAATCGTAAACTCTTCTTGGCATTCCAAACAATCCAAGAATATGTTGTGTAAAGAATACCAATATGGCGCCAACAAATGAAAGAACAAAGTGAACCTGGCCGAGTTTCTCATGGTACATTCTTCCAGTGACGTATGGGAACATGTAGTATGCAAAACCAAATGAACCAAATGCTATGGTGCCCATCACAAACAAGTGAAAGTGGCCTACAACCCAGTAAGAATCATGTGTGATAAAATCTAGTGGCATTGCACTGTTTACTACACCTCCTGCTCCCGCTGCAAAGAATAATGCAATTCCCCCAACTGACCACATCATTGGTGTTGCAAACTTGATTCTACCTCCCCACATTGTAGCTAAAAAGTTGAAAACGTGCATTGCTGATGCAGGTACTGCTGCCAAAGTTCCAACCATGAAAACTGTTTTTTCTGTAAATGACATGCCTGTTGCATACATATGGTGAGCCCAAGAGGCAAAACTAACCATTGCCAGCATTATAAAAGCAAATACTCCAGAGCTATGGCTGAAAATAGGTTTTCTTGAAAATCGTGGAATAATTTCATACATCATACCAATTGCTGGGATTACGAGCACGTATACTTCAGGATGGAAGGTGAACCAAAACAGGTGTGAATAAGCAATAGGATCGCCTCCTACGTTGGGATCAAAAAAGCCTGACATTCCCATTCTATCTGTAAGCAGCATTAGAAGTGCAGCAGCAAATGTAGGAATTGCAACAATAACAATCAATGAGGAAGATAAAAAGGACCACGCCATCAATGGCATTTTACTTAAGGGTAAATCAGGATGTTTACATTTTAGAATGGTAACTATAAAGTTAATTGAACCAAGAACTTGGGAAATTCCAATTATCTTTAGGCCAAAAATCCACATGTCTGCTGCAGGGGCTGGTGCACTGATTACAGAATATGGTGGTTGAGCATACCACGTAAAGTCAGCAAATCCCAGCCAAACTAGTGCACCTGCTGGAGGAAGCATCCAAAATGCAATTGCATTAAGTTTTGGATATGCCATGTCTTTGTATCGAACCATAATTGGTACAAAGTAATTTCCAACTGCAGATGCAAATGGAAGTATGAAAAGAAAAATCAAAGTTGTACCGTGAACGGTAAACATTCTGTTAAATGTCATAGAGTCAGCGATGATTTGAGGTCCAGGTAAGAATAGTTCTATTCTGATGAATAGAGCGAGTACACCGCCCATAAAGAAGAATGCAAGAGACATAATCAGATAAAGCAAACCTACATCGGTGTGATGAGTTGAAAACATTATTTGCCAAATTGGGCGTGGTTTTTGAAGTTCTAGTACCATGTTTTATCCCCATTTGACGAATAGAAGGTTGTAATAAAAAGCGTCAGCGTCAAGTTGATTCCTCCACATAGAGTTTCGCTCGCATGTTATAATGTAACAATCCACAGTATTCTCTGCATTGGATTTCATGCTCACCGACTTCATCAGGAACAAACCAAACTATGTTAATTCTGCCAGGAACAGCATCTATCAATACTACATAATCATGAATATTAAAGGAATGAATGACATCTTTTGAGGTAACTTCGAATTTGTAGGCTTTGCCTTTCTCAACATGAAGTTCTCCAATTTCTTTTGTTCCATCTTCATGTTCAAAAGACCAGAACCACTGTTGGCCTGTAACTTTGATAACCTCAGCATCTGCTGGTACATGTTCAACCAGTCTTTCAACATTCCATGCTTCGGCTCCAACCCAAACAAGCAAAGCACAAACAACACCAATGTACACCCATTCTGCCCAATTACCGTGTTCTGACAACTATTTACCATTCTCCTGTTTCTTCGTACTTTGTTGGTTTAGCGTTAGGATTGGATTCTCTAAATCTCCAAACCAGCCAGACCATAGTACCAGACACTACAGCTCCAATTGTAAATGCTACAACCATCATCCTGAAAAAAAGGTTCCAAATCACAACTCTACGATCAAGGTATTCTCCTGGTTCATCGCCAGCAGCAAATGCATAATTTAATGTTGGAATTATAAAAATAATTGTAAACACTACAAGTAGCCCAATTTTGCTTCTCATTCCCAATTAATTTGTGGTGGCCTGAAATTTCTATTTAAGGGTTTTTAAGATTTCCAGTTACCATGTTTGATTGAACTGGACAGGATCCATTGCATTGATTGCTTTGACTGAAAGTTTTTCTCCCTCTTCTCTAAAAACAGTAAGAGAACCATTTGCAATAATTAATTCGAACAAGGATTGTGGTTTCAAATCCATTACAGTAGCTAGCATTGATTTTATTGGGTCCATATGGGTGACAAGAACTACATTTTCGTCATTATGTCCTTTTAATACGTGGTCAACCATGCTCAAAACTCGTTTTTTAACCTCAACAAATGTTTCTACTCCATTATGAGCAATCTCAATTTGGCCTTCATAAAATTTTAAAAAAACATTTCCATGTTTTTCAAAGATTTCATCATATCGTTGTCCAGTAAATTTTCCCATATCAAGTTCTGTTAGTCTCTCATCAGTTGTGAAATCAATTTTGTTGTGTTTTGCAACAATTTCAGCAGTCTTTGATGCTCGTTCAATTGGACTAGAATAAATCGCAGAAATTTTCATTGGTTCTAGAAACTTTGCAATAGATTGAGCTTGTTTAATACCTTTATCAGTTAACGATACACCATCTGTTCTACCTGCCAATACTTTTTCAACATTATTTTTTGCTTGACCATGTCTTAAAAAAATAATAGATCCCAAGATTCACTCGAACTTCAAATAGAGATAATAATAACATTGCCAGACTGAAATAGATGAAAATTGGTATCGTTGGCGGAACCGGTGGAATGGGAAAAGGTTTCGCACTTAGATGGTGTAAAAAACATGATATTTTGATTGGTTCTAGAGATGCAACACGGGCTGCTGAATCTGCACAAGAATATACAAATCTTGCTAAGAATGTTCATGGTCAAATTAGTGGCAGCATAGTTGGTAACGACAATGAAACAATTGTAAAAGATAGTGATGTATTGATTCTGTCAATTCAATACGAACACATTGATTCGGTTTGTTCTCAGTTGCTTCCACAAATTAAAGACAGCTGTATTGTTATATCACCAATAGTTCCAATGACAAAAACTGATGTTGGATTTGAGTTCATTCCAATTAAAGAAAATAAACCATATTCATATCAGCTTGTTGAAAAACATATGAAAAATAAATCAAAACTTGTTTCAGCTTTTCATGTAATTTCTGAAAAAAAATTAGCAGATCCAACTCTAGTTTTGGATTATGATATCTTTGTTTGTGGTGATGATAAAGATTCGGTAAATGTTGTAAATGAATTAATTAATGAAATTGAAGGTTTACGACCAATTTACTTGGGACCTGGTTCATTGTCTTATTTTACTGAAATGGCGACTCCTTTATTGCTGAATGCAATGATTAAGAACAAGTTGAAGAACCCAGGAATAAAGATAGTATAAATCCATTTTGTAAAATTATGTGTCCAGAGTATTATCGTCGTGGTAAAAACTGGTTTACTGTAATGGGTATTCTTTTCATCATTATGGCGACAGTGGTTTTGGTTAGACAAATTTTGCTTTGGGGACCAGAATTTGTACTTGATTTTTTATTAAACTCTGAAATAACAAATGAAAAAATATCTGTTGGAATGATTGCCTTTGGAGTTTTTATGATAGCTCTAGGATTTAGAAAAAACTATGACCAAACGAGATGACTTTATAAAAACTCAAAAAGTTTTGCGGCTTGCAACTATTGATCAAAAAGGAACTCCACATATTGTTCCTGTATGGTATCTTTACAGCGCAAAAAAATTCTATATTGGGACAAATACTCATACTGAAAAAGCAAAAAACATTAAAAAAAACAAACAGGTTGGTTTGTGTATAGATATAGGAATACAATCTCCGGATATTTTTGGAGTGCTTGGGCAAGGTTCTGCAAAACTGATTTTGGATAAAAAGTTGGTCTCAAAATTTGCAAAAAGAATTCTTTTACGATATTTTAGATCACTTGAAAACAAATCTGCAAAAGAGTTACTTGATGATACTGATTGTATAATTGAAATAACGCCAAAGAAGTTTTCAGTTTGGAGTTACTGACTCATAAAATCTTCAATTTTATTTAATGCGGAATCCAAAGTCTGTAAACTTGGCAAAAACACCATCCTGAAATAACCGCTGCCATATTTTGTTCCAAATCCTGAACCATAAACAGTTAGAACACCTTTTGTTTCTAATAATTTTAGCACAAATTCCTTGTCTGAGCTATATCTGTTAGTCTCAATTTTGGGAAAAGCGTAGAATGCGCCCTTAGGATTAGAACAAGATAATCCAGGAATTGAGTTTAGTCTTTTTACAACTAAATCTCTTCTTTTTTTAAGTTCAGATACAAATTCAGCGATATATTCCTGTGGGCCTCTCAGGGATTCGAGGGCCGCCTTTTGAACAGGAAGATTTGAGGCAATTCTAACTCTTGCTAGCTTTGGAAGGTTTTCTCTAATCTCATTTAGTTGTGGCGATTGATTAAATGCAAGATATCCAATTCTCCATCCTGACATCAAATGCACCTTTGAAAAACCGTTAAGGATAATTACTGGTGAATCTCCTGCAACCTTTCCAATTCCAACAAATTTTTCGTCATAAACAATTTGATCATAGATTTCATCACAGAGAATGTAGAGATTGTGTTCATTTGCTACATCAACTAATTCTTTTAATGATTTTTCGTTAAAGACCGCACCGGTTGGATTGTTAGGACTGATAAGGCAAATGGCTACGGTTTTTGGAGTAATTTTGGAACGAATATCATCAATATCTGGTGTAGAATTATTCAAATCCACAGTAAATTCGACCGGGATTCCACCACGCAGTCTTACATAGGATGCGTAAGGAGGATAATAGGGACCAGGCAATAAAACTTCATCACCTTCTTCTACAATAGATGAAATTACCATATCGAGTCCTTCAGAGACACCATTTGTTACAAGAATATCATCTCCGGACACTGAAAGTCCTTTGGCATGTTCTTTTTCAGCAATTGCAGTTCGTAGTTCAGGAAGACCTTCTGATTCAGAATAATAATTTTCACCATTTCGTATTGCATTGATCAAAGCTTCTTTAACATTGTCTGGTGGTTGAAAACCATATTTTACAGGATCACCAATGTTTAGATATTCAATTTTTTTTCCTTTTTGTTCTAATTTTTTTGCAACAACTACAATATCTCTAATTGCATATTCAACACCAGCAACTTTTTTTGTTACTTTCAAAGTATCTAGACAGGTATTTTAGCCCGTTAAATTCTTACTTTTTTGGACTCGTAGCACAGTCAGGATAGTGCGGGCGGCTTCGGACCGCCAGGTCGAGGGATCGAAGCCCTCCGAGCCCTGTAATCAAAATCAATTTAACTTATCTTATTTATGATGATAAAACCATTATTGAGTATTGAAAAGACCATCGCTCTTCAAAGTAGGTTTGATTTTGAGCATAGTTGGTGTTGTGTGGACAGGATTTGTTTTCTCAGAGGGCGAAAAAATTTCTCAAAGTTTTCATCTAAACATTGCACAAACTGCATCCTTTGATTTGAAATTACAAGATCCAGGAATTGGATTTTACAAAACATCAGTTCCTGATTCAGGTGATGCTGTTTTCATTCAAGTCCTTGATTCTGAAGAAAAGATCATAGCTGACAAGAAAATTGAAACAAAGATGGCTGTTAACTATTTTGATTTTGAAAATCCTGGAATTTACACCATAAAGATCACAAACCTATCAGATTATCCCATACCAATTGAAGTTGAGTTTGGAAATACCAATGTTTCTCAGATTAGAAATCCAGGAATTGTTTTGTTTTTGGGATTCGTGTTGATGGTAATTTCAGGCTATAGAAAATTGAAAAATTACAAAATCGCACAGCCTGATGAGAAGATCTCATAGAAGGGTAAACATAAGATTGTCCCTCCTACAAGTAATGACAGGTTAAAACCAAGCCAACTGATTGAGAAAATTAGGGAAATTATTGAAACAGGAACAAACCTTTTGATTTTTCCATACTTTAGAGATTTTATCATTAAAAATCCGCCAAGGGCAGTTAGTACTAAGCCCAATTCTAATGGTTGGTGGGACCATGAAACTAAACCATCAAGACCAAAAATTTCATGATAAATGAAATCTGTATAACCAGATACAATCTGAATTATACAACCAACAAGAAATATTATGATTCCTTTTTTCATATTCCTAGTAACAAATTTTCTAATTACAAGGATTGAACCTAATACTCCGCCACAAGATAACATTATGACGCCAGTATAAACTACAACATGTTGTATTGTCCAAAAAAACTCAGGTTCTTTCAAAAAGTGTGATATAGCATCCCATATTCCTCCAGAAAGAATGACTAGCTGTCCAAAAATTGATAGTATAATAACAAGAGTCAGAATAGACTGTGGTTTTGAAATTAATAAATTTGAAAATTTCTTTATAATAGTTATCGCTGACATTTTTAATCAATTATAATTTGAATGATTGGTATTTTTTAAATAAGGGATTACAACTTTTCGCATCATGTGAAAAAATCATTAGCTATATTATATGAAGATTATCACGAAAAATAATGACTCCCGGAATAGGATTAATGAAAAGAAGGCTTGAAAAAGAAAAAGATGCTATTTCATTGGCGATTTCTGGAATTGCAAAAAAATACAATACTCGTACTGATCAAATTAAGACATTAGAAACAAAATATGATGAAGATGC
>JACZSC010000060.1:0-5244 GCA_022574415.1 Nitrososphaerota archaeon
ACATTATTTAGTAGTTATCTTTTTTATTATTACCTTGGAATCTTTTAAGCTCTAAAAAATCAGTTCGGAATTGCGTCAAATAATAAATCACATAATAAAAAATTCCGTCAAATACATGTTTTTAATAAAATATAGTACATGCTTTTTCTTTTTTTATATTTACCTACGTTTTTAAAAAAAATAAAACAATAACAAAAAAATCTATTTTGACGGTTTTTATGACGGTTTTCTGGCAATATGACGATTATTTGATGAATTAATGACGAATTATTCAGTTATGTTCTAACACTTGTTTAAAGTACTAACGGTGATCTTAGAAAAGCCAGAGCAGACTCAAAACCATTTTTTCTATTAATATGTATGATCCAAAAAAGCTCGGCAGTAGATAACGAGTCTAATTTTGGTTTTGCCATTTTCCATTTTTCATCCAAATCTAATTGAGTTTTTTCACAGTCTTTGTTGACTTTTATCGCAGCATCCACAATTTCAGGTTTGGAGAATAAGCTACCAAGACCCATCATTCCAAGAGTTAGTAGTCCTCCCACAGTACCTGGACCTAAGTCATCTCTAGCTCTTTTATATGAGGATTGCAAGATTTTATTTACATATTCTTTGAGTTTTTTGGAGGCAAATTCATTAGTTTTCCTTTCATCTTTCAAAAGATTATCAATTTTTGAGGAAATTTGTTCTATGAATTTATTCTTATCCATTAATTTTTAACATCCTTTCAATTTCTTTAATCAAATCATCAATAGAATGTAAAATTGTAAAATCCTTGATTTTGTGTGCTTCAAACCAGATCCTGAGTTGTTTAAAAAATATTACAAGCATAGGCAGAACTTTTTGAGATTCTCCCTTTGATTGATAAATCAATCTGAGCGGATTCGTAGCTTCAAGCTGCTCAATCTCTTTTTTCGCATGCTTGATCTTGTCTTCTAATTCAATCTCAGCCTTACCGATCAATGTAATGAGATCTTGTTTTTCGTTTTTGAGATCAGTTACTGTCATTTGTAATGCATCTTTTTGTTGTTCAGAGGAAAGAATTTTTTCTTTGAGTTTTCTTAGGTATTCAAGTAAACCGTTGTAATTCCTTAATTTCTTATCAAATTGAACCACACTAAGATCGTTTTGCTGCAAAATCTTATTCCATTGTATAACTGTAGTAGGATCTTGTTGATTTCGTCTAAATTCTAAAATGATTTTAACAGCTTCTAAGAATTGCTTGTATTCAAGCTTTGATTGTCTAAGCTCTTCTAATACAGATTTGAGATCTTTCTTTACATTTTGAATTTCATTATCGTAATCTGCAAGAACTTTCTTGCTTGTCTCAATTTGTTTTTCCAAATTTCCTACTTGTTGAAGATAATTCAGTAGCTTGGTAGCGTCATAACCCTGTCGTTTTATTTCTACTAATGCATCCTGGTATTTTGGAAGTTCTGTTAACGTCAAACCTATTTTTTCATACTGTGACTTGATGGCGGTAAATTGATGTAGCTCTTCTTCTGTTGTTTCGTGTAACTTCAAGGCTTTGTCCCGATCTTTACAAAGTTGTTCAACCATAGATTCTAAATTCTTTTTATTATTTTTCAAAACTGGGATTTCCTGAGATAATTTCTCATATTCTGAAACGGTTTTTTGATAGGAATTTCCTGTTTTTCTTTTGATTTCTAGTAGCTGATTTGTAGATATCAAAAGTTCTCCAACTTCATTTTCTCCGCTAAGAATTGCCCCAGCTTTCTCAAAAACTGAATTCAGTTCATCTTCCTTAATGTCGAATCGTTCCAACAGTTTACCAATTCTGATCCCTTTTATCGCATCTTTATGGTCAATTTGGTTTTTGTTTAAGAATCGTCCCCATCCCTTGATTGCTTCAAATGCTGGAATTCCTATTTCCTCTCTAAATTCGTCAAGATATTTTGAGACTGTTCCCTTTCCTAGTCCCAGTTTTTCAGCTATTTCATCTCTAGAATATCCTAGATAAAATAGAGAAATTACCTTGAATTTCAAATCATATGGTATTATCTTAGGTATGATTATCACCCTCTGAAATTTCCTTCTCAGAAATCAGAAATTTGCGATCCTCAGTCTTGTGACAGTTTTCACACAGCAACACTTCGTAATCTCCCGTTACTTCACAGGAAAAATTCAGAATGAATTTTTTGGATTCATGTCCACATTGAAGCTGTAATACCATACACTACATACAATCAAAGTGTATTTCAGAACCTCAAAAGTCAGTGTAGCTTCCTTGATCTAATTTTGGGTATAATTATATTGGCAATAAATCAACCTAATATTTTATGGGAATGCAAAACCCTGATAATCTTTCTTTAGCTAGAAGAATTCTTGAATCAAAGCTTTTGTTATTTTTAATTGAGTATCCATTTTCATCCATTAATGATATCTTAATTAAAAATTTAGTTAACATTCCAAAAAATTGGGAAGATGTTAACAATTCAGTCAAACACCTTGTCAAGGAAAGAATAGTTAATCAAGTGAATGGGTGGGAAGTGTCTCAATATTTTGTTTATAATTTTCTTGATTCCCTTGATCAGCGTCCAATTGCACATGTTCTAATGTTAAAAGAGGAAGTTACGTCAATAATAGAAAACACTGAGAAAATTAGCAATCGCAAACTGTGTCAGGACTTCAAAAAACATTATTCTATCAAAGATCTTCGGGCTGTCTCCAAATCAAAATTCCAAAAGATACGTTTTATCAGATATCATTTTGGTATTGATGAAAACGTTGATGTTAGAGAACAAATCCTCTTCAAGTTTCTCAATCTATACTATGTGAAAGTAAAGACATATCTTTCTGAAAAGAAAAAAATTTTGCACATGGATGAATCCTACATTAAACGAAAAAAATGGTATTATCACGATGAGTTATATTCACTTTTTGACGATATGAAAAGATTCTTGGAAAATTATGATGGAAAACCTGAGACATGGAATTTATCCTTTCCAGAACTCAATGGTTTTGTGCGTCATCTTGATACTGAATACGAATGGGACCTCCTTTATTATCAAAATCTAAAAAGCAAAAGATCGTGGGCAGAGAGGGTAAAAATAGCCAAGGTGTGCGCAGTTGTCACCAAAAAGCAAGTATCTGAAGACTTAGAAATTCTAATGAAATCTGTTACCAAAATAACAGCTCCGCTAATGCGAAAAGGTGTGCCTGATTCAGACATCGCTGATCACCTAGCCATGGACCAAAATCTTGATTATGCAAAAATTCATTATCTGCTCAGGAAGGAGGAAGGCACCCACCAAATTCTTTCTTTTGAAACTTATGACGAGGTGGTGTTAAACTATGCTGATGAAGCACGCGCTCTCTTAAAAGAAGTCAAGGATGAATCAGAGAGAGAGAAAATTGAAAAAATATTCAAATCAGTTTTCGGAGAAGAACTCATTGGGGTGTGATATTGTAGTGCTGCATCCGTTCTATCTTTGTCTCTAGCTCAGCAACCCTTCGCATCTCAATTTTCTTTTCCTGTAATGCCTGCTCAAGCTCATCATTTCTTTTGATTTGTTGTTCTAACTTTTTTTGTAGTCTGTACTCTTCTGTTATCATAAGCTCTGGCATTGCCTCCATGTATTCAGGCACAAGCTCCACCGTGTCGGTCCAAAAATAATTCTTGTCAGTCTTTACCAATCCATAATGTCCAAAGAGCCTCTCTTTGATAACTAGAGATGATAGCGTTCCTGAGCTGTGTTTTGTCTGCATCATTATCTTGTCCCAGTACCTCCTAAAGCCGTGAGTCACTGGAACATCATATCGCCTTCTTCCTTCAGGAAGACTGGTTCTTAGACCCGCTCTTCTAACCAATTTTTCGATTTTTTCCTTGATAGATAACGCACACAGTTGAGTCGGTTTGTGATATCTTGCTAGAATAAGTGGATCGTCGTTTTTTGGAGGTCTTCCAAACTTGATTGTCCATTTTTTCTTGTATTCTTGAAGCTTTTCCCAAGCCTCGATGGAAAAAAGTGCAACGTATTCTTCTCTAGTTCCTTTGTAGATTATCATGCCTGCACAGACAACTTGTCCTTTTTCTCCATCTTCAAGTTCGAGTTTGTATTGCTCATCCACTTTGTACACTGGAAAAATATTACCCCACCTTTGATCCTCCCAAGCACCGATTCTCAAGCCTCCTGAGCTTGACGCCAATATGATAAAGTCAGTCTCTATGGAATTAGAATGCTCTAACAGGATCCTAATCTCTTCTCGTGTATACCCGCGCCCCTTGTGAGTATTATCAATTTCTGGATAATACATTCTGATGCGCTTCCAGGGCAGGCCAACATCATTCATTGTAAAGAGTTTTTTTATTGGTTTTATTTTGTTTGGAACGTATGACGGATTCATGTAATTTGGATGTGTTTTCTCAAGCATTGTTCTTTTTTTGAGCTGTTTGACATATGCTATAATGATGCTTACAGCTCTTCTCTGATCGGTTCTCGCAAGCTCTACAAACTGTTTTGCACGCTCTCCGTAGTCACCTGAAAGAATTTCTTCACAAGCTTCAAGAAGAAACTTTTTCAGGGTTCTGTTCAGAGTATCTCTTGTCTGTTTTGCTTTTATTCCTGCGTAAAACAAATCCAGTGGATCCTCTGACTCGAGTTCTATGTCGTCAGGTGAAATTTTGATCGGCAAATCCATGATTAAATCACTCCGATGATACTATTGAGAACGGAAAAAGTTCGGTTAGCTTCCTTGTATTTGCGAGTCCAGAAAACGTATCTACATAGAAGCAGACCCGTTCGGTTTCGTGTTAATTTGTTCGTAAATTGTTTTACTGTTTGATCTTGGCAAAGTCGCGTGCCTAATTTTTGCAAAAAAATCCAGAAAAAGTATCTAGCAACATGCGGGTCTAGAGGGATTCGAACCCTCGACAACCGGATTAAGAGTCCGGTGCTCTACCTGGCTGAGCCATAGACCCGATAAACTTAGCAAATGTTTGTATCGTTATTAACTTTGAGTTAAAAAAAAATCTAGTTCGTAACTTTAGATTCTATTTCGTTGTACTTTTCTAAAATCGCAGTAAGTACTGTCGAAACTGGAACATTATTCATTTTCTTCTTTTCAGCTAAAAGTTTTTTGTATGCGTCAAGTGTAATGTACACAGGAATAGAACCATTTCCTTCAAGTAATCCTCTAACTTTGTAAAGTGCAGTTTCCATTCCACGTTTTGCAGATTTTTCAAACTTGGCTTTATCTAAAATACTTCCTAAAGGACCAAAT
>JACZSC010000060.1:5341-7453 GCA_022574415.1 Nitrososphaerota archaeon
TGTAATGTACACAGGAATAGAACCATTTCCTTCAAGTAATCCTCTAACTTTGTAAAGTGCAGTTTCCATTCCACGTTTTGCAGATTTTTCAAACTTGGCTTTATCTAAAATACTTCCTAAAGGACCAAACGGCATTACATAATCAACTGTCATAGTTACTTTAGTAAGATTATCACCTAATGCTTTGAATTCATTTTTAATTTGCCATCTCTTAAAAGGTCCTTCAATCATTTTTGCAGAAATTCTTTCCTCTCTTACAAATTCAGTTGTTTCACAATCCCATTCTAGTCTTTTGCCGTTGAAATCTCCAATAATTCTAAATGTTGTACCTACACCCATTCCTTGTTTGATGTCCATAGGAATAACGGTCATTCCAACGCCTTTCTCTGTCATCTGATCTGAAACATGTTCTGGTCTTGCAAAATAGGTAAAAACTGTATCAATGGGTGCTTTGATGTCAATAGATTTGCTAACGACAGTCAACGGTGGATGTTTCGTCAGTCTGGATTTAAAGGTTTTGTCAATTTTTAAATTTGTAAATTCCTTTACAATATATTCATTAAAATCAGATCTACTTGAATTGAAAAAAAATCTTTTATTTACAATTTTAGTTTTTTTTGTTTTTTCATCGATCCCAATGATTTCTCAAGCTAATGGTCATTCTTTGTTCAATTCAGCAGAACAATTTATGGGTGGTTACCGTGTTCAAATTGCAACTCTTCCAGAATTTCCAAATGTGGGTGAAACCTCTCAGCTTTTGTTTCGAGTTACTGATGCAGACTTTAATGAGGTTGATAGATTTACGATGGGAATTCGAGTTTTTTTAAATGACGAACAAATAGACGTCTTCCATCCAAAATCACATGAAGGATCACACTGGATTACTGATTATGTTTTTGAAACTCCTGGAAATCATATATTCAGAGTAGATCTTTATGATATGGAAGGAACACAAAACGTCCTAACCTACACATTTAACATGAGCACCCAAAGTCCTTTTGGATACATTTTCTTTCTTAGTATAACCATTGGAGCTATTATCTTCTTTATAGTAATGGGATACATCTATTTGCCAAAAAGATTAGGATTTGGTTCTAAACATTAGTTTGAATTGATTTTTTTTTCAGTCTGAATGCAAACAAAGTTGTCAAAAGAACCATAGCAAATAGGAGAATTGCAATTCCTAGGTGTATTGAAACTAAAACAGCATGAAGCTTAAGATCAATTACTATGGCGCCTAGAGTGATTTGAATTATAACAAAAATTGCAGCCAAGGTACTAGTAAGTTTAATTTTGCTTTCAGAATTCTTAGTCAGCCAACAGCCAATTGTTGTTGCAATTACAAGAGTGCCTGTTATTGCAGCAATAAATCTATGTGTCCATTCAATAAAATATTGCTCATCTGGCAAAATTCCACTTGGACAGAGTGGCCAATCAGGACAAGTAAGACCCAAACCAGCAGCTGAAACATATCCACCAATAAACATTAGTGAGTACAAAACGATCAGTGTTGTTAATGATAGATACTTGAGAATCAATATTATTCTACGATGAAAGTTCCTTGCATTCCTTGCAATGAATGTCCTGGAACTGTACAGATGTAATGGTAAGTTCCTGGTGCTCCTGCAATGAATGTAACCTCACCAGATTCACCTGGTTTCAATGGATTTGTTGCTGCGGCAATTGCAGAATTCCATAGAACACTATTTGGATCTTCAGGATTTGAAACAACGCCAAAGGCGTGGAAGGATTTCCCATTATTTACAGCTGTTATGGTAACTTCGTCTCCTGAATTTACTTTAATTTCTGGATTGTTTCCTTCTTCTCCTGGAAGGGCATTAAACGCCAAAGTTCTAAAGTCATCCGATTCTACGAAATGTAGTTCAAACTCATGACTCACTCCTGTTGGTGCTGCCGCTTCTCTACTTGGAGCTATTTCTGCTGCACCAACTATGATTTTACCCATCATTCCTTGTTCTCTGTGGCCAGGAACAGTACAGATGTAATAGTAAACTCCTTCTTTTGATGGAATAAATTCGGATGTTCCACCCTCTCCAGGTTTTAATGGACTAGTTGCAGATGCAATATCAGAGCCTGAAATAATACCAGTAA
>JACZSC010000061.1 GCA_022574415.1 Nitrososphaerota archaeon
AGTCCAGCAGTTAGTGCCAAAAAGAAATGATATTTATTTTTTTTAAGCCTTTTGATAAATGGAAGCCATAGTAATCCAATCATAACAGGTATTATTCCAACATATGTTCCAATTATCGCAAAAAATCCAGCAAGCTCAAGACTTGGTTCTAATGCAGGCGCTGCAGCTTCTATTTCTCTTTCAAATCTAGTTCCGTCTTCAATAGTGAGTCCAATTGTATAGGGTTCTGCCACATTCCAAATAAAAGGAATTCTTACTACAGCTACCTCGAATCTTTCCAGAAATCTATCAGGTTCTATTGCTGCTGGTTGAATTCTATCATTGACATCTGCCATCACAACCTCTACAGGAATTGGTCCAGTGTTCCTTACAGTTACACGTATCTCCGAGTCTACAAAATCAACCTTTTCTATAGTTATCTCAGGTAATGGTACACCGAAATCTAAAAGATCAGATCCTGGACCAAAGATATATGCTATCATAACTATGAGAAACGCAAATGGGATTACTCCACTTGCTATGAATTTAGCCTTTGATGGTTTGCTTACTTCCATATTCTATTCCTGTTTGTGATTTTTGATCTGGGTTGTCCTTAACTAGGAATGCTCCAACCCATCCCTTTTCTGAAAATTCAACTTTGTGTGCATGGAACAGATATTTTCCAGGATATGTGTATTCAAACTCCATAATTCCCCTATCGCCTTGAGAGAACGTTACCATGTCAGTGTATGCAGAAGGAACCCGATAAGTTCCTGTAGGATAATAGTCAAAGAGATTGCCATGCATGTGAAGATTGTTTATTTGGTCGAATTCAAGTATGTTCATTACGTAAACTCTGATTAGTTCGTTTACGTTGATTTCAATTGGATTGTTCTGATAGTAAAACGGAACTGTGTTTGCAGCATAGTTATTATTTTCAGTATCAAAGTCAGTATCAAAACCATTCAGTACCCACACCATCTCGTCTGCTGGTGGTTTGCCCTCTTTTGGATCGACTATGTACATGCCATACAACCCGCGTGCTATGTGTTCTTCAACAGGCATTACGTGACAGTGGTACAGATGAACTCCAGCAGGTGCAGCGATGAATTCGTATGTGAATTGTCCACCCTGTCCTATTATCTCAAAGACTCCATCCATTTCTGCAGGATGGATTCCATGAAAATGTATTGTGTGTGGCTTTTCGCCGTTATTGATAAATTTCACTCGTACGAGGTCTCCCTCTGTTGCCCTGATAGTAGGACCTGGAACCGTTCCATTATAGGTCCAGACGTTGAAAAATACTCCAGGTGATATTTCCATAACATTTTGATCTTCAGCGATTAAAGTAAATTCACGAACTGTCGTACCATCTTCTAATTGCGAAACCCTTCCATAATTGAATTCACGTAAAAACTTGTCTGGATCAAAATCAACAGTGGCAGTTGTATATACAATATCTATCACCTCTCCTGAAGTTTTTATAACTCCCCCGAAATGAGTAACGAAGGTTTTTTCTTCTTGTTGTGCACTAATCCCTTCTGGAAATACAAAATAAAATACAGACAGTGCAACTAATACAGAAATTGACACGATCATTATTCTAGAGTGCGATTTTTCCATATTTCACACATGTGGGAGGTGTAACTGAATATAAATTTAGCATGGGCTAAATTTCTTAGTCTAATCTAATATTGTTTTATTAGTGAAAAACTGTAGCATAAATAATAAGGAAACCTTGTGTCAAGTTTTAACTAGCGGCTATTATCAGCCCAAATATGCAGAAAGCAGTGGTTTTCATGGTCATCGTAGGAAGCATAATGGCAGTTGGGATGGCAATGTCATTTTATGGTTCCCAAATAATTATTCAAGATCTAGTTTCAGAGCAAGCTGAAGTAATTCCAGGAAACTCGTTAGAAATAACTGTTGAATTAGATTCCTCAGTTAGTGAAACTGGTGTTTATGTAGTTCAGACCATGAATTTTAAAGAAAACTCTATTTCAGTAAAAATTTCCGATCCCTTTGGTACTCAAATTATCTCAAAATCTATTGAAAGCGATTCTTTTGAGGATAGATTTGAAATTTCATTCAAGGGAAAATATCAATTGATAATTGAAAATTTTGGAACTGAGGAAACAACAATTGTCGGAGTGTTAGGACATATGCCAGATAAAAGTAAGTTATCCATAGGCATCGCTGGATTTTACCTTCTAATTGTTGGATTGACAGGAATGGTTGGAGTAGGGATTTACGCATTTAAAAAAAGACAAAAAAATTTTAGTTGAGATAGCTATTCATCGTTGCTAATCCATCAACAGCAGAATCGAAGTTTCCTTCCTTTTCCATAACTTCAGCTAATTTGTTTGCGTCTGCTGAATAAATGATTTTTTCATTTTCCTTTTTTTCTAAAACAAATTTATGTTCTAATAAATAGGAAAGGCATTCTCTTACTTCTTCTTCTGAAATTTTTAATATCTGTGCAAGGTGTGTAGATTCTTTCCCTTCATTCTCTAATTCAGCAAGAATTTCAGAAGTAGTGGGATCAAACATACATTCTATAATTTTATTTTTATCGTAAGAATCTTCCATTTAAATTACCAATTTTGCTTTGAATTTAAAAACTTTCTTGTATTGGTAAGGTAATCGTGAACTAGAACTTTATCCATATTTTCTTGAGTAATATGATAAGTTGTGCCTTTGAGATCTTTTTCTAATTCCTGAACATAATTCAAAAGTTCTTCTTCTTCACTTACCACAATTGTGTCAATTTTGATTCCATCTCGAATACATTTTTTGGCCTCGAGTAATGTTCTATTGTTAATTTTTGGATCCACTTTTTTATACCGATAACAGAGATAAACCAGCCTATCAGGATCCGAGTCGAGGTTCATGTTACGTTCTTTTTTCACTTTTGAAATTACTGTGGCGTCTGGCGAATAGAAGTTTGAATAGGGTTTTTCAGAGATGATTTCATTTTTTTGTTGTTCATTTTCCACAAAACAAGCACTAGGTTGTCCATCAGTTATCAGAACTATTCTTTTATTTTGAGCAGAATTTTTTTGTAAAATTTTCTTTGCTAATCTTAAAGCAGCTTGATAATTGGTGTAATGCAAAAAGTTGTCATTCGCATCATATGTTTTCAGAAATGGTATATCAAAAGGATTAACAATAGATGCCAATGATGCAAAACCTACAACAAAAACAGAATCGTTTGGAAAAAATTTTTTGTTTAGGACATAAAGGCTCCATAATGCTTTTTTTGCAACTTCGATTCTACTTCTTCCATTTTTAGTAAGCGAAGATTTCATAGTGGAGCTCAGATCAATGCAATATACTACAGCCACTCTTACATCTTCAAGTGTTTCAAATTCTTCAAGATCATCCAGCTCAATTGAAATTGGAAAATCGATTTGAGATTTGGTTTTGGAAATTCGTTGTATCGAATTAAGAAGAGTGTGTGGAACACTTAGAAATTTAATATCGTCTCCAGGTTCAAATTGTTTTGTTGTATCAATTATAACACTCCCGTTTCCTGAGTAACGTGTTTCATGTAAACCAAAAGAGTCAGATGTTAAATCTTTCATTACTTCATGAAGGATTTTTTCTCCAATTTCAAAAAAACCCTTATTTGTTAACCATTTTTTTCCATCACGAAGGTATCCTCTTTCTTTAAGCAATTTTGTTATAGAGGCAGAACCTTCTTCTTGTTCCATTTGTTCAGTTTTAGTTCTGCTTTCTTGTTCTTCTTTTGGTGAGTTTGAATTTTGTAAAATTGATTCAAGTTCTTCCATGGTAGGAGTTTTTTCTTTCATAGCTTGTTTTGCCAAAGTTTCCAAAATTTGTTGAATTTTTTCGTCAGATAATTGTTCTTTTGTTTTAGATTTTCCTTTACCTGTTTTACTTGAGAAATAAACTAAATTTTTTGTGTCATACAGAGACATAACCAGCCTCATTTTTATCTAATATCTTTGGATTTGTCCAGCATAATCCTTCAAGAATTATCTCAAGAAGAGTAGAGCGTAATTCATTTTCTTGTAAATCTGTTAATTCCACATTTTTAGAATTGATTTTGAAATGGTCTACTTGTTTTTTCAATGTATTTTGAGATGACTGAATTATGTCCAGTTTTGATTCAATTAAATTTTTAAGGTTTGAAAAATTTTCAAGTTGATTACTATATGATGTCTGACCATTTTTCCAGATCAAGTTTTGTGATACCTGAAAAGTTTTTTCTAGAAATTCATATTTGATTGATTCAAGTAGTTCATTATCAATACCTTCCAAATATTCAAGACATGTTTCCTTAATTGATTCTTTTAAAAATTCATCAAAAACTTTCTCACGATTTTTTATTGTATCGTCAAGTTCTGAAAGCTCAAATTTGATTATTTGATCAAGGCAGTGCATATCTGAAATTCGAGGTACTGATAAAATTTTTTTAGATAACGCTCTTGTTCTTTCTGCCTCACCAACTAACAGTTCAAGTCCATGAATTCCAAGCCGTACACTTACTCCTTTTTCTTGATTAATTTGAGTGGAATCTCTAGTTTTTTGCACTACTTTGGCCAGGGTTTTTAGTAATGGAGATAAGATTAACGATTTAGAAATATTTGCTTCTTGGAGGATAATCATCATTTCAGATTCTATTGTTTTAGGATAATGGGTATGAATGTGGCTTTTGAGTCTATCATAAAGAGGCTCTATAACTTTGGCAGAATGGGTGTAATCAATAGGATTTGCTGTAGCAAAAAAAGCAATTTTTGGTTCAAAAATTATTGGATATGAACCTGTAGTGAATCTTCCTTCTTGTAAAACTGAAAGTAATGCTACTTGTTTTCTTGGGTCAAGTACTGGTAATTCATCTATACAAAATATTCCATGTTTTGCTTGCATCAATTGGCCTGGTGAATAAGAATCAATTTTATACATTTCAATACCTTTTTTCGCTACTTTGACAGCATCAATATACCCTACCAAATCTTTTACAGAAATATCAGGGGTCGCAAGAACGTACTTGTATCTATCCTTTCCAGCTAACCATTCTATTGGAGTATCTAGTTTGTTATTACGGATTTCTTCAGCACTTTCAGGACTGATATGGAATTTAGGACTTTGTATATGAGTGTCTTTTCCATCTAACATCAACGCCAGTTCGTTTTTTGGTAAATCGAGTGGGCAGTCGTTTGTAATGCTATGTTGGACGATAGGAATTGGGGATAACAGGTTTTCAGCAATAGTTTGAACCAATTTTGTTTTTGCTTGACCTATTAGTCCTATGATGAATATGTCATGCTTTGAAAGAATTGCTCTGTCAAGTGCAGGTAAAACATCATCATCGAATCCAATAATTCCTGGATATTTTGATCCGCCAGTTTCAATTAATGAAATTAAATTTCTACGAAGTTGTTCCTTTGCTCCAACCAGCTTATAGTTTATTGCTAAAAGATCACGAAGTGTTTTAATATCTTTATAATCTTCAGGAAGTCCTGCTTTTATCTCAGTATATTTTGGATTGGAGTTATAGCTCTGTGTAACTATACTTTCAATATCTTCTGTCAATCATATGGTTTCGTTTAGGTGGAATTTATAATATTTCACTGATTCAGTAAAATTTCGAATGGTTTTTTTCAAAAACCCAGCAGGGTTTTTATCGGGGTAAATTTGAATTTTGCATACTTGACTACTCAAGAATATAAGTACATTGTAAGAATTGTGGGGAATGATATTCCCGGAGATCGAAAAATCCGAATTGGCTTAACCCAAATTAGGGGAATAGGTTATAATTTTGCTAATGCTATTATAGACTCCCTTAAAATTAATCCAAATACAAACGTCGGTTATTTATCAGATTCTGAAGTGCAATCAATTGAAAAAATTTTGAAAGATCCTTCAGCTGTTAATTTTCCTTCATGGTTTCTCAATCGAAGGAAGGATATAGAGACTGGAAAGGATGCGCATTTGATTACATCCGATATTGCATTTACTGTTAGAAAGGATGTTGAAAGGGAAAAAGCAGCTAATAGTTGGCGTGGATTTCGCCATACTTTTGGATTAAAGGTTAGAGGACAAAGAACCAGAACTACTGGTAGAAAAGGAGGAGCGGTTGGTGTCGCTAAAAGTGGTAAAGTATTACCTGTCAAGACGGAAGGAGCAGCTCCTGCTGCAGATGAAAAGAAAGAAGCTCCTGCTGCAGATGAAAAGAAAGAAGCTCCTGCTGGAAAGAAAGAAGCTCCTGCTGGAAAGAAAGAAGCTCCTGCTGGAAAGAAAGAAGCTCCTGCTGGAAAGAAAGAAGCTCCTGCTGAAAGTAAGCAAAAGTAGGTGAAATAATTGGGAGATCCTAAATATCCTAGAAGGCTTTGGAGAAAACCAAAACGTCCCTTAAATTATGAATTAAAAATGGAGGAACTCAAAACTCTTGGCACGTTTGGATTAAAAACAAAAAGAGAGCTATGGAAAGCCCGCACAGAACTTTCTCGTGTTAGAAAACAAGCGCGTTCTTTGCTTGCATTAAGACAAGAAGTTAGACAAGAAAAAGAGCCAATACTTATGAGATCATTAACTAGAATTGGATTGGTAAATGAAAATTCAACTCTTGATGATGTATTAAATCTTAAAGTGATTGATTTATTGTCGCGAAGGCTACAAACTGTTGTTTTAAAAAAATTTAATTTCAAAACTCCATATCAAGCAAGACAGGCAGTGGTTCATGGACATGTTTTGATCGGAGATCGAGTAGTAAATATTCCGTCATATGTTGTTTCTGTTGATGAAGAGAAGAACATTAGAATAAAGAGTGATTCATCATTAAATGATCTAATATCAAAATTAGAAAAGGAGTCAGTTCAAAAAGTTACTGATGAGGCAGAATCAAATGAACAACCTACTGAAACTAAGGCTGAGAATGCCGAGGTTAAACAAGTTGAAAAGACTTCAACTGAGCAGTCAAAAGATTAAGCTTATCTCTAAATACCCTGATATGAAATAGATAGAAAATGTGTTCAATAATTGGTTATTATGGCAAAGGTTTAGCAGCAGCGCCTCTTCTTGTGAGAGGGCTAAAACGAATGGAGTATAGAGGATATGATAGTGTGGGTGTTGCCACCAAGTCTGACCATCAAATTTTAACAAAAAAGGGAGTTGGGAAAGTTTCTGAAGTCAACAATACATTTCATCTTGACGCTTTACCAGGAAATATAGGAATTGGACACACAAGGTGGGCCACTCATGGAAAGGTTACTGATATCAATGCACACCCTCATTCAAGTAATTCTGGTAAAATTGCAATTGTACATAACGGAATAATTGAAAATTTTACTGAGTTAAAAGAAAATCTTGAACGTAATGGATTTTCATTCAAAAGCGAAACAGATACTGAAATAATTGCAAACTTGATTCAATTTAATTTTGATCAAACATCTGATGTTAAGA
>JACZSC010000062.1 GCA_022574415.1 Nitrososphaerota archaeon
CCGAGCCCCTTCGGAAGAAGAATTAGAAACTAAAGTTGAACCTAAAGAAAAACCAGCTAAAATTGAAGAAAAAGTGGAAGAAGAGGTTTCTCCTAAAGAAGCTGAACAAGCCCCAGTAGAAGAAAAGGAGGAAGTAGTCAAGAAACCAAAGAAGGCTCCTGCTAAAGTAGTCAAGAAACCAAAGAAGGCTCCTGCTAAAGTAGTCAAGAAACCAAAGAAGGCTCCTGCTAAAGTAGTCAAGAAACCAAAGAAATCTCCTGCTAAAGAAGAGGAATCTAAGCCTGAAAACTCTTAATTAAAACAAACACTAAGAATCTGATTTTTCATTCTGCTCATCTAATAAAAAAGGGATTTAGGCCTTTTGAGGCCTTGTTTGTGCTAAAAGAATGTTGAATTGTTCTTGTAGGTGTTTAAATTGCTCTTTTAGATCCTGATAGTTTTCTGTTACTTGCTCTATATTCTTGCCGTATTTTTCATCTAAATAACGCATTAAGGAATCCCAATCTAAAGTAGCTGTGTAATCGAGTTCTTTATCAGAATGATTTCATTGAAATTTCTTTCATGTTTGCTTTGAGTGAATTGAGTATATCTTGATATGAATCACCATACAAATCTTCTAAAACTTGCTTCAGATATTCAGGATTTTCATAGCAATCACCAAGTGTCGCATTGAAATCTTTTTGTAACATTGTCATTACTTTATCAAGCTCTTCCATTCCTAATTCTAGTAAGGTATTTTTTACTGCCAATATAACAAGTGTTTTTTGCATGTTTTCTAGTTCGTCTTTAGATGGTGCACATAGTTCATGCGTTTTTCGAATTATTTCATTAATATCTATGGGTTCACGAAATACGGCAGATGGCTTTAGTCTATTCATTTCCATTTCTGTTTTCAGTGTCATGCGTTCTACTATCATGATCACTGCTGCATTTGGATTTAATTCACGGATCTTTTTTAAACCATAGACTCCATCATAGGTTGGCATAGATACATCTAGAAAAACTAAGTCGGGTTTGAGTTTTTGAAACAGAAATATAGCTTCTTGACCGTTATATCCTGTACCAACTACCTTGATTTCATGATTGGCAAGTAATTCACTAAACACATCTAGTGTTTCTTTTTCATCATCAACAACAACTGCTCTAATTGGCATCTTTGAAACCTCTTATCCTGCTGGTAACTATTGGTGTGTGGTTGTATTATTTTCACGAACGAGTAATTTCCTTTAAACTAATTTCTTAACACTTCATAACAAATGTCATCTATCAGACATTTTTAATTCAAAGAACCGTCTTTCAACATTTCAAGAAACTTTGAAAATGATGGATCCTTTTGTCTGAGATATCGTTCAAACTGTGCATATTTTTCTATCAAGTCTGATTGATTGTTTTGAATTTTCTCTAAGTCTTGTTCTATCTTACTATAATCCGATATTGTTAGATAGGGGGTTGCTTTTTGATAGAGTATGATTTGTTGCTTTTCTGATAATGCGTAATAGGTATCCAGATATTCATGATGGCCCATTAAGGCATGGGCAAAATTTGAGCCTGAAACGTTGCTTACTATAGTATAGAAGTATTCTCTAAAAGCGTGAAAGTGTATTACTTTTCTTCCGTTTCGAGCTAGACGGTTTAATTCAGGAACCTTGGCAATTCTTCTATGAAGTGTCTTTTGAAGTAAAACTGCGTCTGAAAGTTGTTCGTCTGAGTTTGGTAATCTACTTCTTTTATCATCAATTCTGAATTTACTTGTTCTGCCAAAAATTCTAAGATCCTGTAACTGTGAGTTTGTACTGTCTTCTTTCCAACCAAAATACCTGGTTAGATAATCCTTTAGGGCCTCTGAAGCTTCGTTAGTGAGATATGTTTCTCTGTCTTCTCGTGATTTTGATGTTTCAGCTCTGATGTTAATCTTAACAGGGTCACGATTAAACTCAATATCAGATAGTTTTAGACCAGCTATTTCTCCAACCCTCATACCGCTTGCAGTAGCAACAAGAACAGCAGTTTCTAGTTTGGCGTCAAGGTTACGAAGTAACTTAACAAGAATTTCTTTTGTTAATGCCTCTTTTTTTACTCGTCTAATCTTAGGAAGCTTAACTCTTTGTTTGCATTTTTCTGAAAAAACTTCTACTTGTAAATGAGTAAAATAACCCTTAACAACTGTAAACCATAGTCGAATAGTCTTTGGTTTGATTCCTTTTTTGTCTAGAAAAATAACATATTCGTTAAGAATCTTGTAAACATCTAGTTCTTGGTTTTGTATCCTGGTAACAAACTGTATTTCATTACAATTGTATTTCTCTTTAAGAAAAATTCTAAAACCGTTCTTTGCTCCGACTATTGCTGTTCTATATGCGGATACGGAAGCTTTGCTATGAGATTGAATGTATATTGAATCTAAGTAATCTTCTAGTGCTTGTTCTGGTGTTTTTGTTTGGGTTTGAATGCTCATTCACATTCTAGAACGAATCTGTTGCAGTTAAGGCGTATGGCTATTGGTACTGTAATGTTTAGTTAATCAATTCTGTTTACCTTTTTAGCCAGAAAAACTACCATAGGCTGTGCGATTCGGATATCCAATCATAATTTTGGGCATCATAATTCTTGTTTCAGGAATTGTTTTTCATTTTCAAGGTCAGGGTTTAGTGGGTCCAGAATCATCCTTCATGTATTCTAACCCAGACTGGATAACATATGGACAACAAATAGCTATTACAGGAATTGTGATTCTAGCAATAGGGATAGGCATAACTGTTTCAAAAAAAGGCTAATTAGTTACACGTAATGTGATGGTAGTTCGAATTTTTTCTAACTTTCTAATCTTAGTTGTTATTAGATCATCCATTTTTGTTGCATCATCTGTTTCGGCTTCAATAACGATGTCATAGTCACCATAAGTAATCATCACATTTTTTATTTCATCAATATCCCTAAGTTTGGAAGAAAGATCATGCTCAGTTCCAATTTCACATACAATCAAGATGTATGCATATTCCATGCTAACAAAAGCTGATTGCTTCTCACTTATAATTAATCATTGCGAAGTAACAATCTGTCAAAACCCTGATCCAATTGGATCGGTTGGTTTCATTATCTCACGTAAAAGTATAGTTGCAAATGAACCTCTAGAAAGTGAAAACGATATGATGTTATCCTTAACTGAATAATTTGTACAATGAATAGAACTGTTTCTGTATCCTCCTTCATTACTTACCTCTTGTATTTCTTTGAAGTAAAAGTCCTTTGTAGTAATTTCTTCATCTTGAAGAATTTGTGAAATATAATAATGAAATCGTGTTTTTTTGTAATAAGAATAACCTACAAGAGGGATTGAAAGATTTTGATCTAATCCATTTTCATATTTTCCAAGAATTCCATTTTTGTCAAAGCAAACATCACCTTCTTGTGGAGTAAATAGTTCTTCGCCATTCTCAAATGCCAGGCAAAGTGTTCTGTTAAATATAAAAGATTGATATGATTGCACAAAAAAACGTCGAATTGAAATCGGTAACGCCCTAATTGCTTTGAAAGGGTCATTGTGATTAATCATTTCAGAAACTACAATTTTTTCAAGATCCATTTGTGGGGGAATTTCTGAAACAAGTTCCTTAAAATTAGATTCATCAGCCAGTCTTTTCCGTAAATCTGTATTTCTAGAGTCATGTTCGCTGGTAAATGAGAGAAGCAATCTGACTGCCTCTAGGAAATTACGCTGTAAAATTGACTTGCCTACTAAATGAGTTACAGGTCTTGATGAACCAAATCGTTGGTAACCGTGAAAATTCAAAATTTTATCATAATCATTAAACTGTGAAGGGCTAGATGTTGGCTCTGAAATTTTGATTGTAAAATGGTTTCCAATCATATCCTTTTTTGTCAATGGTTTTTTTACAAATCCAACTTTTTCAATGGAAAATTTTTTTGTTGAAAAATTTTGAACTATTTTTGATTTCTTCATAGAACATACATATTGTTCTGTAATTGCAGATGCGTCCTTTAATCCAAGAGATTTTAATCGCATTCCTGTTTTGTTGAAAATATCTTTTAAAGCATGATTCGTGTCGATGTTTTGTTTTTTTAGTTTGTAAACTGCATAACCATCATTTTGTTTTATTAAAGACATGGTCTTGTCAGAAAGAATTTCAGAAACCAGAAAATCTTCTACATTTTGACGAATTTTCCCGCCACACCCATCTGTTGATGTAGAATAAATTGAAATTCCTATGTCAGAATCTATTTTGGGAATCACTGTACAATTTTAACGGTAACATACTTTGAGATGGTCACTTCGTCCGTTTGAGCGCCTATCAGAACTTTATGAATATTAACTAAAGCATTTTCATGTGCAGTAATTGAGGTCCGTATAACTCGTGGGCCATCAAAATCAAGTTGGAATTGATCAATGTCGGTATTGATTACAATATCTGAAAATTGTGCTGTTGAAGAATAAGTAATTGTAACGTTAGGGATGTCAGAGTTTGTCAGTGGCAGAACTTTGAGAATTAATGTTGCTGTATCTCCTTTTCCCAAGGTAATTTGATCAGTATCAAGCTCTACCTCAAAAGGCAAACCAATCGAAGTATCCACAACACCAATGTTGTTTTCAACCCATTCGGTAAACCAAATCTTGCTTCCATCAATTGTAAAATCAAAAATCTGAGCCAAACCACAGTCTTCAATTTGTCCACAATCAGCCCAGCCAGGATTCTTAGATGGGACCATATACTCAGTTAGAGTTTCTGTTTTTGGATCAAATACGGCTATTCTATTTGCGGTTTGTTCATTGAAAACTAATCTGCCATTCTCATCAAGATTAATCCAATATGGTCTAGTGACTGGGTTTTTGATTAGCCCAGAAGCATTACCATATGCAGAAATGGTTGGGTCAGATGTAACATATTTTGTAAAAGACTCTGTTTCGGGATCAAATCTAAAGAAATAGCTGCTTGATGTCTCTGCTAACCAAATTTTCCCGTCTAAATCAACAGCAGCACCATTTGGGGTGTTTAAACCAAGAGGAAGTTTGAATAATTGAATAAAATCAAATAGTGGAGGTAGAGGACCTGCAGAATTGGATAGGGCGGCAAAATAGTTGTCTTGTTCGAACCGAACCAAAACTCCATCTTGTTGAAAAATCCAATTCGTATACCACAAATTATCATCTGAATCAATTGCAAATCCGCTAGTAACAGAGTTTGGAACTGGAGAAGGTAGACTCATGTAAGTTAACTCTTCTTCACTTGATTGAGCTGCATCTAAGAATGTAATTTTATTTCCATAAAAATCGTTTACAATAACTTTAGAACCTTCCACCTGTAGTCTTTGTGGTAGAGATTCACCTTCAACAGGATAGTTTAATCTCTGATAATTTTCATCTTGGATTGAAAATTTCCAAACAGAATCAAATGCTTCATCAGTATACCAAATTGAGCCATCAGAAGAATAATCCATTCCCCACATCATTGATCTTGCATTCTCTGGCCAAATTGGATTTTCATACTCGGTGAAAGTTCCAGTTATAGAATTGAATTTTGCAATATTACCAGTGTTTGTTTCCGCAAACCACACGTTTCCATGTGGATCAGTTGTAATGGCTAAAGGTTGAGTACAGTCTGTTGGAATTTTATATTCTTTAACATATGCATTTGATTTTGCTACACCGGTTCCACAGAATTGAGCTCTTTGTTCATCAGGAAAGTTATCAGCAGGGGTTCCTGTTAAGGTAATTTCCTGTTCTAGCTCGTCAGGAAAAAGGCCAGGTATGCCAATAACTACAGCTGAAGTCATCATTATCCCGCCTATAAAAACAAAAAAGACAATTCCTTTGGTCTGTTTCTTCACAACTAAAAACTCAAGTAGCTATGTTATATCTCATTCCAACAACAACACCAAAATGTGGATTATAATAATTTCAAATCTCCAGTAACTTTATTGATAAGATCTTCTGGAGCTGGCCCCAACGAAATACAAGTCGTGGTTCCTGGAGCGATTTGTGTATGTCCTGCATCCGTTACTTCGGACCAAGGGATGTTTAGAGAAATTGCGTGTTCTTTTACTTCATCTAATTCTTTCATACTATTAACTTTAACAACAACTTTTTCTTGTCCATTCCACCATTCGTTAAACCACTCGGGATTGGATTTTCTGACATGTTCTGCACCTAAAACACATGCATGACCCACTTGGGCGGCAATTTTTCCTCTCCCCATGTCTAGATCAATTCTTACTGCAATGACTTGCTTCACATTAGACATATTCAATATCAATTAACAAGTGTAATGAAAAACTTTTCATCCCAATAGAATCAGTTAATTTTGACGCGTAAATATCAAATCTAGTTTGTCATTAATCATTTCATCTGCTTTGAACGTGTTCTCTAGAAGCGAGGCCACAACGCCTGAAATACTAACAGTTTTGTTTGCTTTCAAAATAAAGTCAGCTTGTTTATTTTTGAGCATAGAAACTATTTTCTCATCGAGTGAAATAGTAATTCTTTTCATGCTCATTGTTCATACACCCATCCTGAGTCAAACCTCATTTGAGTCATAATATTACCTACAACTAATTTTGATATATTGAATATGGAAATTGATCGATTTAGACGGTTCCATTTTGGTAATTTGTGTTCGGGTTCAATCTTTTAAATTAAATAATTGCACAAAAAATACAAACTATGAATTACGATGTTGTAATTGCTGGGGGAAGTGTTGCAGGATTATTTTGTGCTAGAGAAATTGCTAGAAATGGACATAGTGTACTAGTTTTGGAAGAAGATTATGAAATAGGCACCCCCGAACATTGTGGTGGATTAGTTAGTCTGTCAGCATTAGAAGAATTAGGAATAATTCCACATAGTAAAACTTTTGAACATTTGATAGATTCTGCTCAAATTTTTGCCCCAAATGGTGCTAGTTTTATCATAAACTCGAAAAAGCAAAAGGTTGCAGAAGTAAATAGAAGAGAGCTGGACAAGCAAATAGCACATCAGGCCCAAAAAAATGGTGCAGATATCAAAGTAAAAACAAGTTTTCAGGAGATTACAGAAGAGGGAGTAAGGACGAGTGATGGTGATATTAAATGTAAAATTGTTGTTGATGCAAGGGGAGTATCATCCCTCATTAACAAAGATAGAGATGGTATTCTTTTGTCTGCTCAATATGAGATTTATTCAGATTGGATCAAGAAAGACAAAGTAGAAGTTTATTTTGATCAAGAAAAATATCCTGGCTTTTTTG
>JACZSC010000006.1 GCA_022574415.1 Nitrososphaerota archaeon
AAGGTTCTTAGGATGCAAAGGTGAAGGAATTAAGTGATTTTTTAGAAGACATAGGAAAACAAGGTAATCATTGGATGGATTAGCCTTTTCCTATTCTGTACATTTTGGTACTACAGGTAGGACAGGTACCTTTTGTTGCAGGCCTACCATTTTTCATGGTGATAGATTTTGGATTCTTTATTTCTCTTTTTGCTCTGCATTTTACACAATATCCTGTTGTCATAATAACTAATCCTAAACTTGATCCTATTTAGAAAGACGCTGTAAATTTTGTTTAACTATCAACTAGCAGAAAATCCAGATATTGAGTTATGCCAAAACATAATATCTCCTTAACATTTGATACAAAGTGTTAATGACAGATATTATGAAACGTTAACGAAAATTGGATTTAATTTTGATAATTTTTAATCATGTTTTAATAAGTGATCCATGTAACAAAAACATGAAACGAATTGAAGTGTTTGTACCAACTATCAAACGGAGTGCAGTAGTTAATGCAATAATCAAAGCTGGCGCTGATGGCGTAACTTTAGTTGAATCAAGAGGAAAGGGATCAGCTGAACGACCACTGGTTGGAGGCGCACGTGGGACATCAAGGTATATTGCAGATTATAACAGAATAGACACAATCACCACGATTGTAGATGACTCTAAAGTGGATTCTGTTACCAAAGCGATAATGGAAGCAGCTCATACTGGTTCCAAAGGAGACGGCAAAATCTTTGTTGTACCTGTAGAAGAATCATATGATATTGCTACTCAGCAAAAAGGCTCAGCATAATTTTTTTAGTTAGCATTTGATACGAACTGTTAACAGATTTAATGAAATGTTAATTCTGAATTATTTTTTGGGAAGGATGAGAATTGAAAAATAATTAGGGAGTTATCGCAACTAAACGTAAGGGTGCACCACTACCACCTTCAATCTTCATTGGTAATGCAATAACAAAACTACCAGTGGCTGGTAACTGATCCAAATTTGCAACATTTTCAAAAAAAGGGATGTTTTTAGCGCAGAGAATGCGGTGCGTTTCGAAAAATTCTGATTTCCCGTAATCTATACTTTGAGTATCTAATCCAATTGCATTTATTTTACGATTTTCAATCAACCATTTTGCAGCATCAGGATGCAATCCCGGAAAGTGTAAATCAGTTAGAGCCTCCTTTCCTGTTTTATCTGTTCCAAGATACTTGAGGCGGTCAGGCCAGTATTTTCCATATCCAGTATACAATAGAACAATAGCTCCTTCTGGTATTTTGCCATAAGATGATTCCCAATTTGCAAAATCTTGTATTGATACTTGATAATCAGGATTTTTTAGCGTTTCTTTGAAAACATCAATTACGATGGCTTGTCCAATAAGCTGGTCCAATGGGATTTGATCAACTGTTTTTCCATTCTTAGCAAAATGAATGGGAGCATCCATGTGTGTGCCGCCATGTTCTGGAGCGGAAAATTTTTTTGCAGAATAATAATATCCTTTCTCTGTCATTCCATCAAATTCCTCATCTAGTTTAAAACCCTCTTCCGTAGGCCAGTAGATTGTTTCTGTAGAATAATTATGGGTAAGGTCAACTAGATGTCCTTTTGGGAATGAAAAATCATTTTTCATGTAACTTTATTTTTTGTAAAAGGATATAAACAAAATTCTAGCAAATCTTACTCTGAATTATTTTTTCATTTGATACGAACTGTCGACGAACCTTTTTTGTATTAGAATTACGTACTAATAACACGGAAGCTAACACATGCTTTGAATTGTGTAAGGCGCATATCCATCAAGTAAATGCTCGAGAAATGTTCTCCCTGTTGGCTTCCGTTAACATTTGATACGAACTTCAGGTTAAGAATTTACGTAATATTTCACATACTAGGGTAGGTTTCTCGGCAAACGGTGCGTGCCCAACGTCTTGAATAATCGTAATCTGTGAATCCTTTATCGCTTCTTTGAACAGTCTGGAATGCTCAAGTGGTATTACCCTATCCTCGATTCCCCACAAGATCAGAGTAGGTATATCGCTGATCAATTTTAGCCGTCTCAATCCTATCTGCGTGTTGGCGCTGTTTGCAAGAGTCGACTTGAACGCGTATTTTGCGTTTGGCAAGTTTATTCTGCTGATAAAACCTTCAACCAGTTTAGGGGGAATCCTTGTTGGATCTGCCACCATCTGCTCAAACACTTTTTTTACTGCATCCTTTGATGGATTCATTGCCACTTTCAGGTACTGTTCCAACAAGGGTGTTGGTTTCTTCAGCATCCCTGAAGAGTCTATCAGCACCAACCTTTCGACCTGCTGTTTGTTTTCTATGGTTACTTCTGCTGCTATGTAACCTCCCAAAGAGTGGCCTACAATACTTGTTTTGGTATTATTCATTAGAACCTCATTTATGAAACCTACAATAACTTCCCTGAATGTCTCAATGGTATAGTCCATCGTTGCGGGTGTGTCGCTGCCCCCAAAACCTGGCAGGTCGAGAGCAATTGTATGGAAATCTAAAGATAAAGCATCAGGAATGTCCAGCCATCTATCGGCTGAGGATCCAAGACCATGAATGAATAAAATATTTTTCTTGTTGCCTTTTCCCGACTCGAGATATCTTATTTTCAGTCCATGTACGCTTGCCCAACATTGTTGCAATACATGCTTATTTCTGAGATCTAACTTTTATCTTTACAATGATTTACCATTTTCTAAAATTAGCTTTGACGGGCAAACCAAAGTCTGGTAAAACCACAGCAGTACTCAAGCTTGTAAACTCTCTCTTAAAAAACGGGATTAAAGTCGGAGGATTCTATACTGTTGAAGTAAAGAAAAATGATAAACGCATAGGATTTGAAATCGTGGACATTTCAACAGGTAAACGAGGAGTTTTAGCAGGAGTAGATCAGGAATCTAAAATAAAGGTGGGAAAATACGGGGTCAACGTAGAAGATCTAGAAGGAATTGGAGTTAAAGCTTTAGAGCATGGATTAGAAAATTGTCAAGTACTCATTATAGATGAGGTGGGACCAATGGAGTTAAAGAGCGAGTTGTTCAGAAAGGTTGCACATCAGGTACTAAATAGTGATAAATCAACTGTTTTTACTGTTCATTACAAATCAAGTGATGACCTTGTAAAAGAAGTCAAAAGAAAGTCCAATTTGTATGAGTTAACTCCTGACAATAGAGAGAAGATACTGTCAACTTTGATTGATGAGTTGATGGCTGCGTTTGATACGAACTGTAAAGTGTTCAAAGTTTAGATGATTTTTGCAGCTCTTGACCTTTTGTTTTTTTAATTATTTGTGATCTCAAGGTGGCAAAATTTGAGGTAACTTTTGTGTCCCTTTTAATTTCCTCAAGCTCTTCTTTGATTTTTTGTAATAACTGAATTATCTGTTCATTCTGTTTTATCATTATTTCATTATGTTCATTTCCCATGAATCAAATAATTATCCTAATAGTTCATTAGTCTTTTTTATCTCCTAATCCCAAATTTACATTTGGTACGAACTGTAAATGAATCCAATATGAAATCAAAAAATGCCTAAAACTCTAAGCTAATAGTACTATTTGCAAGCTGATCAAAAAATTAATAGAAAAACCAACTTTCATAACATGATGCAATGGAAATCACTCAGGCAAAAACAACATGCGGATCAGACAAGTTCTTCAATTCCTTTAAATTCAGTTCTAGAGGATTTTCTTTGTTGCAACAAATTCAAGGCTTTCAGCTAGAATCCGAGTTTGCGCCAACTGGTGATCAGCCAGAAGCAATTGATGAGCTAGTAAAAGGAGTTAGAAGAAACAAAATTCAGACACTACTAGGCGTAACTGGCAGCGGAAAAACCTTCACAATAGCAAATGTGATTCAGAGAACTGGCAAAAACACCATCGTAATATCTCATAACAAGACACTTGCTGCGCAGCTTTATTCGGAGCTAAAACAGTTTTTCCCAAAAAACAATGTTGGCTATTTTGTATCATACTATGATTATTACCAGCCAGAAAGCTACATTCCACAAACTGATACCTACATCGAAAAAAACACTCAGATCAACGAAAAAATTGAAAAGATGAGGCTTGAAGCAACCGCGATGCTACTATCGGGTGAGCCAACAATTATTGTTGCAACAGTATCTTGCATTTACTCACTTGGCTCTCCTGCAGACTGGGATGACATGTCAGTTACAATATCAGCAGGACAAGAGATTTCTCGCGCTACAATTATCAAAAGTCTCATCAATGCACGATATGAAAGAAATGATTTGGAGCTTGCGCCAGGAAACTTTCGTGTCAAAGGCGACACACTTGATATCATTCCTGCATACTCACAAGACATTGTTAGAATTTCATTGTTTGGTGATCAAGTAGAAAAGGTCACCTTACTTGATCACATATCTCTAAAAGAGAAACGAATTATAACAAAAATCAAAATTTTCCCAGCAAAACACTATTTGATTGCAAAAGATGTCAGAGAACATGCAATAAGATCTATCAAAGCAGAGCTAAAACAGAGGTTGCCTGAGCTTAATGAGCTTGAGCGCCAGCGGCTTGAGATGAGAACAAATTATGATTTGGAGATGATCCAAGAGCTTGGATATTGTTCTGGAATTGAAAATTATTCAAGGCACTTTGATGGTCGAAGGCCCGGTGAGCAGGCATTTTGCCTGCTTGACTTTTTTGGAGATGATTTCCTGCTGGTAATTGATGAATCCCATGTCACACTGCCACAGCTTCATGGAATGTACAAAGGTGACCATTCACGAAAAAGGGAGTTAGTAAATTACGGTTTTAGATTGCCAAGCGCATATGATAACAGGCCACTAAAGTTTGAAGAATTTGAAAAATACATCAAAGACACAGTCTTTGTTTCGGCTACTCCATCAGATTATGAAAGAAAAAGATCCTTTCAGATTACCGAACAACTGGTGCGACCAACAGGTCTTGTTGATCCTACAGTCGAAGTCAGACCAACTAAAAACCAGATGGATGATCTAATTAAAGAGATTAAAAAACGAACAAAAAAAGACCAGCGAGTATTAGTTACGACGCTCACAAAAAGGATGGCCGAGGACTTGGCTGAATATCTCTCACGGCGGCAAATAATGGTGCGCTACATGCACTCTGAAATTGAAGGACTGCAGAGAACTGAGCTTATTCGCCAGCTGCGTCTTGGTGAGTTTGATGTTTTGGTTGGCATAAACCTGCTACGAGAAGGACTTGATATCCCAGAAGTATCCTTTGTTGCAATACTCGATGCAGACAAGGAAGGATTTTTGCGAAACAACACAAGCCTGATTCAAATATTTGGGCGGGCTGCAAGAAATGTCGATGGCGCAGTAATCATGTATGCTGATACTGTAACACAATCAATGAAGGCAGCCATCTCTGAGACTAATCGACGCCGAACAAAACAGCTCAATTACAATAAAAAAATGAAGATCACCCCAAAAACAATCATAAAATCAATTCCCGGTCAAGTAACAACACTAGATGACACCAAGCATAAATCAGCTAGTGATCTGGCACGCGATGCCATTGACATCGAAGATTCAATGAAAAAATATGCAGAAGACCTTGACTTTGAGCGCGCAATAGAGTGCCGAGACCGATTAAAAAGAATTCAAAAGGAGATTGAAAAGAAAAATGAACAACAATAAGCTAAAGATTCGTGGCGCACGACAACACAATTTAAAAAATTTAGACATTGATATTCCAAAAAATAAACTTGTTGTAATTTCTGGGCTGTCTGGGTCTGGCAAGTCAACGCTTGCCTTTGATACAATTTATGCAGAGGGACAAAGGCGTTATGTAGAGTCACTCTCAGCTTATGCAAGACAATTCCTAGAGATGATGGACAAGCCCGACGTTGACTCCATCGAAGGCCTGTCTCCTGCTATTTCAATACAACAAAAAACAACAAACAAAAATCCGCGCTCAACTGTTGGAACAACGACTGAGATCTACGACTATCTCAGACTGCTCTATGCAAGAGTAGGCATTCCGCACTGTCCAAGTTGTAGCCGCCGCATATCAAACCAATCAGTGCAAACCATTTGTGATTCAGTCCTCAAGGATTTTGATGGCAAAAAGGTTTTGGTCTTGGCCCCAATTATCCAACGGAAAAAAGGTACCTACGAGAAGCTATTTGAGCAGATAAAAAAAGATGGTTACTCCAGAATTCGCCTCAATGGCCAAATCACGTCGCTTGATGAAGAGATACCTCCACTCGATAGGCAAAAGTGGCACTGGATTGAAATTGTTGTTGACCGCATAATCGCAGCAAAGGCAGAAAAAAGTAGACTCTTTGAGGCAATTCAAAACGCGCTGGCAGCAGCAAAAGGCCAAGTAATGATTGCAGCAGAAAAAGAAAATAAAATATTTTCACAAAACAATGCCTGTCCGCACTGTGGTGTAACAATTGGCGAGCTAGAACCTCGAACATTTTCGTTTAACTCTCCTTTTGGGTCATGCAAGGCCTGTAATGGTCTTGGCGTCAAAATGGAGTTTGACTTTGATTTGGTAATACCAGATAAAACAAAATCAATTTTAGATGGAGCCATTGTACCATGGAGCGGTAGGTTTTCATCATTCCGTCGCCAAGAACTTCGAGCCGTTGGTAAAAAATTTGGATTTAACTTGATGACACCAATTAATGAGCTAAAATCAAGACAACTTGATGCAATTTTACATGGAACAGACAAAATGCTCAAATTTGAATATGAATCAAAGTCAAGTGATTCTTACTGGAAATACACCAATTACTTTGAAGGAGTGTTAAAGAATTTACATCGCATCTTTATGGAGACAGAATCAGAATCAAAACGCGAGTGGCTAAAGCAGTTCATGCGCCAAACGCCATGTAAGTCCTGTCATGGAAAAAAGCTAAAACCAGAAGCACTGGCAGTATTGATCAACGGAAAAGGAATCATGGATGTTTGTGATTTATCAATTGATGCTTGTTACGACTTTTTCCAAAACCTAAAACTATCTGAAACTGAAGCTTACATTGCACGCGATGTGCTAAAAGAGATCAAAGATCGACTAGAATTTTTAAAAAACGTTGGCCTGACATACCTTACACTAAACAGACTGAGTGCAACACTGTCTGGGGGCGAATCACAAAGAATAAGGCTGGCTACACAAATTGGCTCTAATCTAACTGGGGTGCTATACATTTTAGATGAGCCAACAATTGGGCTTCACCAGCGGGACAATGCGCGACTGATTAAAATGCTCACAAAGCTGCGAAATTTGGGGAATACAGTCATCGTTGTTGAGCATGACGAAGGGATGATACGAAGCTCGGACTGGATCGTGGACTTGGGTCCAGGCGCCGGAGTGCACGGTGGAAATATAGTCTTTGAAGGAACAGTCGACCAAATTCTTAATGGTCACCAATCACTAACTGGCGACTATCTTACACGCAAGCTAATAATTAAATTAAAAAACAAAAAGCGACAAGACAAAGGAAAGCTAATTGTAAAAGGTGCAAGACAAAACAATCTCAAAAACATTACAGTAGAGTTTCCATTGGGAAAATTTATTACAATAACGGGCGTTTCAGGTTCTGGAAAGTCTTCACTAATTAATGAAACGCTGTTCAAGGCACTTGAATCTCACTTTTACACCTCAACTCAACGTGTAGGCAAACACAAAGAAATTGTTGGATTGGACAAAATAGACAAAGTAATTGCAATTGACCAATCACCGATTGGGCGAACACCTCGATCAAACCCTGCAACATACATTAGTGCTTTTACACCAATTCGTGAGCTTTATGCAAACACCGAATTATCAAAGGAACGTGGATATGCACCAGGTCAGTTCTCCTTTAATGTTCCAGATGGAAGATGCTATGCATGTGATGGAGATGGTGTAAAACAAATTGAGATGCAATTTCTCTCAGATGTTTTTGTAAAGTGTGATGAGTGCAAAGGAAAACGCTACAATTCAGAAACCTTGTCGGTCCATTACAAGGGAAAAAATATCGCTGATGTTCTTGACATGACAGTTTATGAGGCTCTAAAGTTTTTTGAAAACATTCCTGCCATTAAACGAAAACTGCAAACAATTTATGACGTTGGCCTCGGATACATCAAACTGGGCCAACCATCACCAACCTTGTCTGGTGGTGAAGCACAACGAGTTAAGCTTGGCTCTGAGTTATCAAAGAAGACAACTGGCAACACGGTGTACCTATTAGATGAGCCAACAACTGGACTACACTTTGCTGATGTGCAAAAGCTTCTTGATGTTTTGAATCGTTTGGTAAATCTTGGTAACACCGTAATAGTAATTGAGCACAACATGGATGTTATAAAAAACTCTGATTGGATAATTGATCTTGGTCCAGAAGGGGGAGATGAAGGAGGAAAAGTCACAGCTACAGGCACGCCTGAGCAGGTAGCAAAAACGCTGACCCACACAGGCAGGTTCCTCAAAAGATTCATGAAACGATGACCTTTGATATTTCCAGTATAAGCATCCCTTCGCATCCAGGAATTTATTTGATGAAGGACGTAAAAGAAAACATCATCTATATCGGAAAAGCAAAAAATCTCAAAAACCGCGTCAAGTCATACTTTATAAAAAATCAAAACTACAAAACACAAAAACTTGTTGAAAAAATTTGTGACATTGAGTTTGTTTTAACTGATAACGAAAGTGAGGCCTATCTTTTAGAGTCTAACATGATAAAGCGATACAGACCCATTTACAACATTGAGCTCAAAGATCAGCAACGCTACACATACCTACGACTAACAGATGAAAAGTTTCCACGACTTTTAGTTGCGCGCAGAATTAGAACCGGAAAATTTTTAGGTGGTGGAAAGTTTTTTGGGCCCTTTACATCTGGTAGCTCAAAGCTTCTAACTATCGGTACACTGCGAAAGGCATTCAAGATAAGAATCTGTAAAACCTTGCCAAAAAAGGCATGTCTAGAGTATCACCTGGGAAATTGTGAAGCTCCATGTGAATTCAAAGAGGCGAAGAAAAGATATGCACACCATGTATCTAATCTTGAATCAATTCTGAAAGGAAAACAGCAAATGAAAGACTTTGCAGAAAAATTACAAGGCCAAATGAGAGAGGCGTCTGAATCTTTACAGTATGAGCGTGCAAAAGAAATAAGAGATACACTGCATCGACTTGGCGCCCTTCAAACAAAACAAAAGATGGAGTATGTGAAAGGTGTACCATCTGAAGATTACTTTGGAATAAAAATTGAAGAGCAAACTGCACTTGTAATGACCTTGCGACAAACTCATGGCATTATTAGAGACTCTAATAGATTCTCATTTGACCTAGTAGGAGATAATACCTTCCCAAACTTTCTTTTTCAGTATTACACAACAAATCCAATTCCAAAAAATGTTATAGTTAGCGAAGAGCCAGAAAACAAAAACCTTCTCAAATCACTACTTTCTGAAAAAGCCGGCTTTGATGTAGAAATAATAAAGCCAAAACGTGGAAAACGAAAGGAAATGATCAATCTTGTCATGAAAAACATTAATCTAATTCAAGCAAAAGGTGGTGACCCGGGCTTGGTGGAACTTCAAGAAAGACTAAATCTTCCCCAAATACCCAAGATTCTAGAGTGCTTTGATATTTCAAACCACGGTGCACAATATTCAGTCGGTTCCATGTCTCGATTTGTTGATGGCAGGCCTGACAAATCGGGTTACAGAAAATTCAAAATTAAAACGGTTTCTGGCCGCGATGATTATTCAATGATATCAGAGATTGTCAAACGTCGCTACTTTAGGTTATCTGAAGAAAAAACTATTCTGCCTGACTTGGTTTTAATCGATGGTGGAAAAGGACAACTAAAGGCAGCACAAAAGTCACTTCAAAGTGTTCGTGTTAACATTCCATGCGCATCATTGGCAAAACAAAACGAGGAAGTTTTTGTTCCCAAAAGAAAAGAGCCAATAATAATTCCAAAGAGTAATCCTGCGCTAAAGATATTGCAGCATGCAAGGGATGAAGCACACAGATTCGGTGTTGCCTACAACAGAGCGCTGCGAAAGCTGAACTAACTCGTAATTGATATCTAATATGAACTGTTAACTAGAGGAGTAAAATAAAAACGAAACAGACTCAAGTCTTCATGTTGTATACAATAGAAGAAGAAAAGCCAAAAACTAGTAAAGCCTACGAAATCGCTCAGTCAGGCAATGTAGCTTATGTTATCTGTATCAAAATCATTTACTATTTCTGCACTGTTATAGAAACTCGCTGAAGGTTTTACCCACGCAAGCTCGGGATAGATCTTACCCAGTCCTTGATAAGCCATTTTTGTCGTTAGATGATCCTTCCCAAATGTCTTTTTGCAAATCTTCCAGCATAATGACCTAACAGTACGCTCATCAACGTAACCTAGCGAATGAATATACTCGTGAAGCAGAAGATCGTATATAACGTAATTTCTTTTCTCCCTTGCTTTTTCAATCTCATTAAGAGACTTAACAACAGACTTGTTTATGACTATGGAATTGGAGCCCATATAATGCATAGCTGCAACACCAGCAGGAAGCTCACTCAGTATAAGCATAAACCCAACCCTCTCTGTGCCGAGAACCTCCTTTACATTCCTCTTAACAATCTTGAAGATGTCCCCGTATTCTTTACAATTCTCTAGACTATTTGGCATGGCTCTAGAAAATGAATCTTTTTCTTATAATTATGTATCCAAGTTTTAGTATCCATATCTCAGACGTCTTTCTTTTTTTTACATTTGATACGAACTGTTAACTGATGTTATGAACTAAATGAGGAGTTACGATCCATGAGACTGACCAGCCATCTGTCTTTTCTAAACAGACAACGCCTCCTTGGTTAAAGCCAATTACCTGTTTATCTTCATCCTTACAAAGTAGTAATGAAGCAAGTTTAGCAAGATGTGGTAAGTGCCCCACAAGCATTATATCTTCAGTTTCTTTATCCAATCTTTGAGCCCATATTACAGGATCTGCCAAAGGCTCAAGCGCATCGTCATTTATGACATCGGCTTTTAATGATTTTGCAAGGATTTCTGCAGTTTGTTGGGCTCGTAGTTTGCCACTGTGCAAAACCTTCTTGATGTTTAGCTGCGGAAGAAACTTTACTATTTTTATGATGTCATTTTTTCCTTCATCGGATAATGGTCTATCAGGATCTTCTTCTTTGGATTTTGGCTTGGCGTGTTGTACTAGATATATCTTCATCAGTTTTGCATCATGCACTAGAGTTTACTTCAATATATTGTCTGTCGAGTAATATTTGATACGAACTTTTTATTTTATTAAATCCATATAATTATTGTTATGGAGTTATATGAGAAAAAATGCATACCGTGTGAAAGCGGAGGTACCCCATTATCTGAAGATGATGCAAAAAAGAACCTAGAACAAATTCCTAACTGGAAATTAAATGGAAAGAAAATAGAGAGGGAATTTGTTTTTAACGACTTTAAAGGAGCAATGAAATTTGTAAACAATGTAGCCAATCTTGCTGAGGATGAGGGTCACCATCCAGACATTCATATTCATTGGAACAAAGTTTTGCTTGAGCTTTGGACGCACTCGATGAATGGACTAAGTGAAAACGACTTTATTGTAGCCGCAAAGATCAACAATCTCAAAATTTAATCTATTATTTGAGAATCTTCGCTCCATTAGAAATTTAATGAAGAAACTGGATCCTAATAACAGTGCCAACTTTAACTCAAGAAATACAAGACTTTGTGAACAAACAAAGGATGGGTTTTGTAGCAACGATCGGTCCTGCTAATAAGCCCAATTTGTCACCAAAAGGAACTACTATTGCTTTGGATGATAACCATTTAGCATTTACAGGTATCAGATCAGATCAAACAATCTCAAACTTGAAAGTGAATCCGAATTTGGAGATTAATGTGGTAGATCCAATAAGACGTAGAGGATACAGATTCCAGGGAACAGCTAAAATTCTTTCTGATGGTGAAGAGTTTGAAAAGATTTTGTCCCATTACAGAACCCTTGGCGTAAAGAGTGAGGTGAAGGCTATAGTTCTAATTGCAATCGATGTGGCAAAAGAGATAAAGTCTCCCTTGTATGATCTTGGTCTTACCGAACAAGAAATTGTTTCAGAATGGAAAAAGCGTTATTTGCCTGATTAATTTCAATTCGTTAACATTTGATACGATCTGTTAATTATCTTATTAAATAGCAGATATGTGTCAGAAAAATGTGGAACAAAAAGAAATTACACTTTACGGTAAAATCCCAGAAATTCTTCGGGAATCAAATGATTCTCAATGCAAAATGGCATTGTGTCATTATAGCATCTTTGAACGAAAATGGCAGTTCTGTGCTTTAGGAACTATTTGTCATCATTATGATGAAAAAGTATGGAATATTTTTTTTGGCATTAAACCAATAAAAATCCTTGAAAGATTAGGTATTAAAAAACCACCAAAAGTTAGATGCCCAATTTGTAATGCACGTTCAGATTTTATTAGTTTGATTATCCATCTTAATGATGGTCACAGGAAATCTTACAATGAGATTGCAGATCTTTTAGAAAGAACAAAACCTTATGATGAATCACTTCCATTATTGATCAAAATCAAAGATTCCCTCAAATTTGTTTTTCACAATTGATACGAACTGAGAATTATAAGAGTGCAAAATTTTAAAATTGTTCCGCACAGGTTTCAAGTCTAACGAGGGTGCATGAGACCTGTGCAGATTGTGAATCGTTGTTTGGACGATGAAGTGATCACAAGTATTTTTCAAATAAGGTATGTGGTATAGTTTCAGGATCCTTTTGGTGAGATCAGTTTGAAATTTTCAGAATTGCGATCATCATGTCATGATAACAGCCAACCTTAAATGAAAGCTAGGCGTGGGATCGGAGTTTAATTAACTTTTTTTAACACATTTAGATGTTTAACTTTAAAGAACAATCAAATGGAAGAATCTGATCTGGTTCCTTTTGCGACGTGGTCTGCAATTACTGGAATTTTAATAATTATTTCTGCTCTGAGTTACAGGGTTTATCTAAAGAAAAGAAAAAATGAAACACCTTCGCCTTGAAAAAAAAGGATTAAGAGGACTAGCTATAGCGGAAAGCTTCAAACAAGATTCTGAAAAATCTATTCTAGCTGGAATAGTGATGCGTCGAGATTTTGTGATCGATGGCTTTGTTCTTGGTAATACGACACTTTCTGGTGATGACGCAACGGATGAAATAATCAAAATGTATGAGAAACTGGGAAGGCCGGACATCAGTTATGTTTTGATTTCTGGAATAATCATCTCCATGTATAACATAGTGGACATCAAAAAGATTCATGAACAATTAGAGATTCCGGTAATTGGAGTAACATATCAAGACTCTGCTGGAATCGAAGAAGCAATCAAGCATCATTTTCCTGATTCCTTTGAAAAAAAGATTGTTGAATACAAAAAGTTAGGTAAACGGGAAAAAATTTCGTTAAAAACTTCGTATGATGTTTACGTCAGAAATGAAGGTTGTACCGTTCCAGAGGTTACACATCTACTAAATGACTTGACATTGCAAGGTTCCTTGCCAGAACCACTTAGAGTTGCACAATTATTGGCAAAAACACTTCTTGGTAACTAAGCTTCTGAAGCTGATTTTCCACCATCTACGTCGAGAACTGTTCCAGTAATCCAGTTTGCTTCGTCAGACGCCATAAAAAGCACTGCATTTGCAACATCTGCCGGTTCACCAATTCTATTCAACGGTAATCTATCCTCAAGAACCTTCCTGGCATCTGGATCATCCAGATACGGTTTAATCATTCCAGAGTTGATTATTCCTGGATTAATACAATTACAACGAATGTTTTGCCTAGCATATTCTACAGCAATTGCTTTTGTGAACATGCTTACTGCTGCTTTTGTTGCTGAATAAACTGCCAAGTGTACTCGAGGAACTGCCCTCTCACTAGATATGGAGCCAATATTGATGATGACACCACTTTTTACTTGGCTCATTTTACTCAAAACAGCTTTGGTAGGTTTGAAAACACCTTGAATGTTTACGTTAATCATCTTGTCGATTTCAGATTCTGACATTTCGTGAAAATGTATAGGATCATTTAACGCACCTGCACCATTTACCAAAATGTCAATCTTTCCATACTCGTCAATCACCTGTGATACTGTTTGAGCAACTTGAGCTTCATCCGTAACATCACAAGTTATGGAAACACTTTTGTCTTCATGTCCTGCATCCTTGCGAGCCTTTTCAAGAGTTTTAAGATTTCTTCCTATCAGAACAACCATAGCTCCTTCTTCAAGAAAACGTTTGACAATACTGATTCCAATATCACTAGATGCACCGGTTACGATTGCAACCTTATTTTCAAGTCGCATGGGTCTATAGGTTTCCTCTTGTCTTAAATTAATTGTGCAAATCTGCGGATTTCGTATCTTGTTTCAGATAAGCTAGAATTCCTGTATAATCCAAATCTCCAAATCCATTTTCTATTGCCTTTTGGTAAATCTCTTCTGCTCTAGTACTCATTGGTAGATTGACACCGAAGGATTTCGCAGCTTCATTTATCGTATTAAGATCTTTTTTTAAATTATTCAATGTAAACGTGGGTTCGAATTTGTCGCTGATCATTTTGTAGGCCTTGTTTTCACTCATTCCAGTTTTGAAATAGGTAGAGTTGAGAATTTTCAAAAATGTCTCAGGATCAATCGATGATGCTCTTACAAGAATAATTCCCTCAGAAATTGCGAGTGCAAGCATTGCTATTTGAATGTTCATTGCTAGTTTGACAGAATGTGCTACGCCACTTTGTCCAAGAAAGAAAATCTGCTTTGCAATAGTTTCAAAAACCTTCTTGTGTTTGTTAAATACTTCTTCGTTTCCAGACGCCATTAAAACCAATCCACCTTTGATTGCGACATTTGGACCACCCATGACGGGTATTTCAAGAAGAGTTATTCCAAATTCCTTGAATTGTTTAGAGATTTGTTTGGTTTCATTTGGACTAATTGTGCTCATATCTGCAACAACCAATTTTTTACGGTCCCATTGAACGATTCCATCATGTCCAAACGAAACTTCCTTGACTGCAGCAGCATCCTTTACACAAATTATTACCAATTCAGACAAACTTGCAACATCTTTAGGGGAATCAACTACTTTGGCACCATGATTTTTTAGTTCAGACGTTTTTTCTTTTGTTCTGTTGTATACTATGAGTTCATGATCTGATTCTAACAAATGAATTCCTACAGCGTTTCCAAGCATTCCAGTCCCAATCAATCCAATTTTTGTCATCAGTTATCGTCTTTCCTCGTTTTTTATCTTCCATTTTTCATTTCTAATTAAAGATGCTTCAAATTCTAAATGTCCAATCACTCTGTCACCTTTACGAACCATTGCAAAATCTGATTTTCTAATCTTGAGGACTCTTTCATTTGGTTTGTATCCACCTTCAATCACTTTCACTTTGAAACGTTTGCTTGCTTTTGTGAGAAGTTTTCTTGCTGTTTGCACATCCCCCATCCAGGAAAACATTTCAAATGTACCAAAATTTTTTGTGGTGATATCATAATCATATAGTCTAGCTTCAAAATCCATTCCTTTGTCTTTGGCTTGATTGTTCATCCATGAAACCAATTCTTTGGCCTTACCTTTCTCGGCTCCAAATGTTTCAGAATCTTTCATGATATTCCAAAACTAGATCAAAATCCATCAAAAAACCTTCTCTTTGTTAAACTAAAATACCATTTTTGCAATCAAAAACCATGCTTACCGTTGATTGTACCGATGTTGAGCCAATCAAGCACGAGTTGGTTGTGTATGTCTCTGACCAAGTAGGTGCCATCCCCACTCTAAAACAGCATGATTTTACTCTCTCACCAATAGATGACAATGGAACCGTCAATAGACAGGTGGTCATCACGGCCATCAAAGAATATCTCAATTCCATTGGAGAGGCAAGAAACTTTGCTGTAATATCCAACTCTGACACCATTCTGATTAAATCGGTTTCTGGGAAAACCATTGAAAGGAAACCAAAACCTGTGGAACAAATGTTTTCTTGCACTCATTGTGGATTTGTAACACAATACGAGATCGAACATAACAACCACATGAAAATCCACTATCTCTGATTAGTTTTTAGAATTGGAATTTGACAGGATGTTTATATGTTTCAAAGTTTCCAATCATTCCATGGACAAAAATGAGAATGTAAACAAAATTTATTGTGAAAAATGTGATTCTATTTTTGAGTCTAGATCTAGCTATGACAAACACTTTGAGAAACATTCTTCGGCAGTTTCCTGTGAGTCTTGTCCACTGGACATGGCAATTCAAAAACTTGTAAACCTATTTCGAAGAATAAAATAAGAATTTGTCAAAAACAATTTGGAAGAAATTATTTAAGGTATAGAATATTCTTAGCCTTATTGAGTAAGAAAAGTCTAATCGTAGGCGGAATAGCTACTGTAGTTATCATTGGAATTATTGCTTCATATGGTGCCACACAATTTGGTTCGGAGACTCTTAATCTTGACATGGGCCGTACGCATGGAACCATATCAACAGCAATGGGCTCCCCAATACTTGGAAATCCCTCGGCACCTGTTACTATTGTTGAATTTGGTGATTATCAATGTTCTCAATGTTATAACTGGTTTCAAAATACTAAACCACAAATTATTGAAAACTTAATCGATACTGGGAAAGCAAACTTGGTTTTTGTTGATCTTGCATTTCTTGGAAGAGATTCACCAAAAGCAGCAGCAGCAACATATTGTGCAGAGGAACAAGGAAAATACTGGGAGTATCATCATCTTTTATATTCCTCTCAACAGGGAATAGATGATGGCTGGGCAAACTCTGAACGACTAAAGGCATTTGCATTTAGCCTTGATTTAGATATGGAAATGTTTAACAGCTGTGTGGATTCTGGAAAATTCTCAAAAAGGGTCCAATTCAATACTGCTGAGGCTGGAAAGCAAGGAGCCACAAGCACGCCTACATTTTTTATAATTAATTCAGAAGGAAAACAACAAAAGATTTCAGGTGCACAACCATTCTCGGTTTTTAAAGACGTAATTGATTCCTTGACATAGATTGGCAGAATCCATTAAACTAGTTTTTTCAAATTATCCTTATGTAGTTTTAGCATCAACAATTTTTGTCGGTCTTTTAATCCCACTCTTGATTATCTCAGAATATATTTTTCTTGAACCATTTCTTATTGGTCATATTGCAGAGGACAGAGAACTGGGGTTTGTTTTAATTATTGTAGTTTCAGCGTTGTCAGGTCTTGTTGTTTCAATGAATGTTTTTAGAATTCGATTAATGCGTATGTCGAAAAAGAAAATGGGCGGAAGTGTTTTTGGATCAGTTATTGGTTCAGTTGCCGGTGCTTGTGGTTGTGGCCCAATAGGCTTTGCAATGATCTCAACATTTGGAAGCATAGGTGGCGTGGCTTTCTCGTTTTTAACTACCTATGAAATTCCATTAAGGCTAGCCGCCATTGGATTCTTGGTTTTTGTATACTACACCACAACAAAATCATTGAAAATCGAATGCCAACTTAACAATTAACAATCTTTATTTTTTATCCAATCCTTCTAGAAACAAATGTCGGCTAGAACTTGGCTTGGTGGGATCTACCTTAGAGAAAGAGGTCATGGAATTGTTCTCCGAGCTCTAGATCACTACAGAAGACGAGTTGCAAACGTGGGCTCCGATCCACAGATACGGGATGTTCCTTCACTTCGAATGCTTGTTATAGAAGAAGGAAAGAAAACAGCAGAAAAGGTCCCATTGGTAATTAAAATAATCAATGCAGGATTAGACAATCCTAAACTGATTGAGCAGGTCGAGTTTGAGGTTTCATTAATTGAAAAGGCTTTGAACTGTTACAAATCTGACATTGAAAAAATTGTCAACACAATGGTGGAGAGATACACCTATCTTTTTGATGAGCCAAAAAACCTTCAGAGCGATCTTCCACTTATCAAGGAAGCCCTTGTCAAAATCAAGCAATTTGGATAATTCTGACAAAATATACCAATGATTACCATTAAGCGTGAGAATTTTCTCGAGGAAAAAAAATTACACCAAATAAACAAACTTTTGTAATACTAGCATCTATTTCTCTCTTCTGTAAACCTTTCTTGTTGACAGTTATCTATGTTCCAATCAGGCCTAACAGAAGTACCTCTGAGGTCGAAGAATTGGAAGAAGCCGAAGAAAGCTAGATCTTTAGGCTTTGACATTTGCAAAGGAATTTTCTGGTACTATTAGTTGCTCAAACATTTCAGGATGAATTATTTTTGCTAGAATATCTAAACCTGTCACCGTTCTGATACTAGGTTTTGAAAAGTAAGCGTTTGCGTCAACACAATAAACTCTGTTATCCGTGACGGCACGTAAAGAATTCCATTCGAGATCATTCTTTAGAAATTCATTATACTCTGAAACGGTTCTCTGTGTGTCAAAACCGCAAGGCATCACAACTATGACATCTGGATCCGATTCTTTGATTTCATTGAATTCTAATCTTCTGGAATGTTCTCCTATCTTACTAATTTGGTTGGCTCCTCCAGCAAATTCTACCATTTGAGGCACCCAATGACCAGATGTAAAGAACGGTTTGATCCATTCTATTCCAAGAACCTTTGGTTTTGTGGTGTAATTTTGATTTTTGATATGATCAATTCGATTTTTTAGGGAATCGCGGAGTTGCTCCCCTTCATTTTCCTTACCAACAAGTTTGGCGACCACACTAATGCTGTCTAAAATTTGTTCCAAGGTATGTGGATCTACAGAATGTAGCTGTGGTTTCTGTTCTAGAATTTGCATGGCCTGCTCTACTTGATTTGTATGAGCTGCACAGACCTCGCAGGTTGTTTGTGATAGTATTAGGTCAGGTTTTGCGTTTATTAGATTACTTTTATCCAGAACAAATATGTCCTGTCCATCTCGCATCAGTTCATATGTCTTTTTGTCTATTTCTGGACTAGACATCGTAGCACCATCAATTATTGTATCAATAACGCGCGGCTTTGTTTTTGCGTCCTCTGGATATAGACACTCATGTGTCACACCAAACAACTTGTCTTGTGCCCCCAACTCATAGATAAGCTCGGTTGCACTAGGAAGAAAGGAGACAATTCTTTCAGCCACCATGATTCCATTTCGTTTTTGTTCTTTAAACATCATACGTTGACCTATAGTGAAACTATTCCATTAGGCAACTTAATACCAGAATTCTCTATAGCAGAATCGTGCCTGATTCCCAGGATATTAGAAAAGCGATTGAGGTAAAATGGAATGAATACCTGTCTAAATATGGAAATTTATTCTCATCTGATAGTATCTCTGGGTCTAGTCCGCCATCTGTTTTTGTTGGATCCTATAACTATCCGAAAGTGAATGTCGGTCCGATGGTTCCACCAGTCCATGGTGACACTAGCATTCTTGATCTGCCGGAAAAGTGGACCGGAAAATCACTCGATGAAATTGTCAATTACAGATTAAACTTGATCAGAGGTATCCAAAAGGTTCGTGTGGATGAGCCAACCGGCAGATTCATTGAGGATCTACAGGAGATGGCAATGTCAGAAAAGGCAACTGACTCTGACATCCAGTTCTACAAGAAAACAAGTCCTGTTGGGTTACTCGATGGGTACAATGCGCCGTTTGGTCCAATTGGTGAGATAAAATCTGTCAAGTTTTCATCCAGCGTTTCGGAACGGCACATCGAAAAATCATACTATGACCGAGACCTCAAAGCATCAGATGCTGTTCTGAAATTGTACAATTCTGGAATAGAGATCTCAAAAATTCAAAAGTGTTTTAGCATAGGAATGTTTGGCAAGAAAAGAAAACTCGTTCCAACTCGATGGAGCATAACAGCAACCGATGACATCATTTCAAAATCACTAACCGATGAGACACTAGATTATCCTTTGATAGATGGAAATCGAGTTTTTCATTTTTCTCACCTGGGAAATTTGTTTTCTGTTATTCTATTTCCACACCGATGGTTGTACGAGATGATTGAGGCCTGGTACTCTAGTGGAGTGTTGGGATTTGGATCTGATCATGAGGATGCCAGAGGAATTGATCATCCTCCTGCAATAGCCGGTGCATATTTCTCTGCGAAACTTGCCGTTGCGGAATACCTAGTGAAACATCAAATCCAAAGTGGTGCGCTGATACTTCGAGAGATTAGACCGGAATATGCCATTCCAGTTGGCGTCTGGCAGATTCGAGAGGGGGTACGGTCTGCAATGAAACAGAAACCCATTCTAACTGATTCATTTGAAAAGGCACTCGATGTTGCGATACAGCCTATGAGCATATCAATAAAGGAATGGCTTGCTCATGGTGACATAATTAAACTAATGCGACAAAAGATAATCTCTGATTTCTTTTAGATTTTCATTTGGCACAATTGCCGATTAACAGTTGTTATGAAATGTTAATATGAGTTTCAAAATTCCTCTCCAAGCAGTGAATCCATGCCGAGTAATTTAATCACCAAGGTTTAAGACCCCATATACTTCTAGAAGGCATGGTTAATCAAATTCCTAACATCAAACAAAGTTGTTCAAGATGTGGGAAGAAGGAACTAATCACAGATACCGAAACAGGTGAGATTTTTTGTGCTGGTTGTGGCTATGTATCATCTGAACGTGTAGAAAGTACTGGTCCTGAGAGGCGTTCATTTCCTGATGACAGAGTCAATAGAGAAAGGACTGGAATTGGTACATCTTTAGCAATACATGATCAGGGCTTGTCAACAGTAATCAGCCCAACAAACAGAGATGCCACAGGACAACCTCTATCAAACTCTATGAAAAAGACCCTCAAACGTCTAAGAATATGGGATAGTAGAAGTCAAAATGATCCTATTGATAGGAACTTTAGACAAGCCTTCAATGAACTTTACAGACTCAAAGACAAACTCTCCCTCTCTGACTCAGTAATTGAAAAAGCTGCATACATCTACAGAAAGGCTCTAGACAAAAAATTGATAAGAGGTAGATCAATATCTGGCATGATAGGATCAGCACTATATGCCGCATGCCGTGAGGTCGAGACCCCAAGAACCCTAAAGGAGATTGCCATGACAATGAATATTAAAAAAGGAGATCTAGCAGCGTGTTACAGACTGCTAATAAAGGAATTAGACTTGAAGATACCCGTCGTAGATTCAGTACAAAATGTGGCCAGAATTGCTAGCAAAATAGGACTACCAGAAAAAACAAGACGTTATGCAATTGAAATTCTTAGGAAAGCTGAAGAAAGTAAAATCTCAGCTGGAAAAAATCCTATGGCATTGGCAGCAACTGCTTTGTATATTTCGTGTGTTAAAATGGGAGTGAGACGTACACAAAGAGATCTAGCAGAAGCTGCTAACATAACAGAAGTAACCATTAGGAACAGACACAAAGGACTTTTAGAATTAGTAAACTAACACGCTTTTTTTTTAAAAATACGATGGTTCTTATACATCCAGATTGGCCCAAAATTATGTCGGAAAGAAAAATGTACCCTATCAAGTGTGCCGATTGTGGCAAGGATGCAGAGGTACCTTTTGAACCAAAAACAGACAGACCAGTGTATTGCAGAGAATGTTTACCAAAACATCGCTCTGGTGGCGGAAGATTTTAAGCTAAATTTGTTTAAAGTAATTTAATTCAGTTAGCTCATTTCCATTTTTTTTATTTTCAATTTATACGAATCATAAATTACTTGAATTTCAATAAAAAGACAATTTTTGATTTCTTTTAGAAAGCATTTTTTCAACCTCGAGTCGGTGCTCTAGGCAGTAGAATTCTACCTTTCTACACTCGGGACAGCTCAAATACTTGTCAAAGTCAATCATTATTTCACATTCGACGGATCTGGATTAAAAAACATTCTATCAAATCATACCGAAGCCACATTCTACCTTGATCGCTAACTAATAAAAAAAACTGAGCGCTTTTTATGTTTGAAATGGTAATGAAACGTTGCGGAAGCTGACCACTCCAAAATTATACGATTCGCTTGTTCCTGTACCGCTATTGGAACATTCCCTCCGTTGGCTTCCGTTTTCATTTGATGCGAACTGTAAATCTATAGTTTACATGCATATTACAAAATAGAGTTCATCTGATCTTATCAGCAATCTATAGGTGTTTACGAAGGATGTTCTGCTACCCAGTCAACAATTTTCATGATGTCGCCAATGTATTCTGGCTTGTCGCCTTCGACATGAACATATAGCAGATGATTATTTCTCAATGGAACTGTAACTCGCTTCAACTTCTCATAATCTACTATTGCATATCTACCTCTTCCAATCTTTGCAGTAAGTTTGTCACGCTCCTTCCAGTTCTCTAAAGCCCTTTTTAGCGAATCTTTTGTGTCCTCAAGTGAAATGAGGCTTTGAATATCATTTCGACGCGAGTTCCAAAGTATTTTTCCATCACTATCACATATGCAAGCATATCTAACGTTCTTGTTTGCTTCCAAAATCATGCTTACTAATTTTCCTTCACGATCCAGTTCTTGTGTCATAGTAAAATGATACTACGATAAATTGATAATTAAACCTGATCTAGATTTTAACATCTGATACGAGCTGTTAATGAACAGTTAATTTGGTAGAATGCCCCATCCATAGGATACAAGTTTCTCTGACGTGGATGGAGTAACACATGCCGGGGTTCCAGTTGTTGATCTTAACAATAACACCAATCCATCTCTACATTTTACGTCCAATGGTTCCACACCAAGTTCGAACTGTTTTAGTGGTGATAATAGTTCCTCAACAGTTTGTGATATCGGTATAATTCGTAAAATTCTGTCATCGTTTGGTTCCGGTAAGCCTCTTCCATCGCGGTTACTTGTCAGAATGTATAGATTGCCGTCTGGTCCAACACTTGCATCTCGTAACCTTCCAAACCCACCTTGGAACAAGGCCTCACTTGAAATCACTTCATTATTTTCAATGTCCAGATCCAGCATTCTTAGATGGTTTCCACGTAATGTTGCGATAAAGTACTTGTTCTCCCATTCTGGAATATTATCAGAATTGTAGAAACTAGCACCGGAAGGAGCCCATGTTTCATCACCTGTGTGCAGAATAGGACTGGTATATCTTGGGTCGGTTTCATCTCCAACCACTTTGGGCCAGCCATAATTTTTTCCAGGTTCTATTACATTCACTTCATCATGTGCCGATTGACCATGTTCTGATATTACGAGCTTGCCGGTTACTGGGTCCCAGTCAAGCCCTTGTGGATTTCTGTGTCCATACGAGTATACTGGAGAATTTTCAAATGGATTATCATCTGGAATGGTTCCGTCTGGATTAATCCTTAGAATTTTTCCTCCTAGTGAATTTAGATCCTGTGCCCTGTCTGGTATACCTGCCTCTCCTGTTGTGACGTAGAGCATTCCATCTGGACCGAACTTTATTCTGCCGCCATCATGGAATGGTCCTCCAGCTATTTTGTCTAATAGAATGAGTTCATCCGATAGTTGATTATTTGATTCTGTGAAACGGGAAAGCTTGTTGTATGTACTAAAGAAATCATTGTAGGTATAATATAGATAGATGTGATGATTCTCCTCAAAGTTTGGATCCAGTGCAATTCCTAGTAGACCGCCCTCGAATCCAGAAACATCTAGAATTTTTATGGGTTCAGGATTTAGAATTCCGTTTTCTATGACTCTAAGGTTACCGCCTCGTTCTGTTACAAAGATTCTTCCATCTGGTGCAAATGCAATTCCCCAAGGAACCTCAAGATTCTCTGCGACAGTTTCGACCTGGTATGATTCAGCTGTAGCTGTTGTTAGGGAATAAGCTAGAGTTATGATGCCAATAGTGAAAAGCAAATAGCATGTCTTCATTGTAATATTAATTTCCATTCTATTCATCCTCTCGTTATAATTAAGGCACAACTAGACATTAAGAATGCAACCAATCTTCCAACTGAGTACCAGAGATTTTGATAAAGAAATCATTCTGGTGAAAAAAGCTATGGCGAACTAGAAAATACCTGCAAGGTTTCAAATGGTTATGAGACATCTGCGCCATTTGCAACGGCGGGATGGACTTTTTTTAATGTTAAACTAAGCTCAGAAATGTTCTCCATAATAGAAAAGTCAGGAATGATGGAAGGTGCGCTGGGCTTTGGTATAGCGGAATAAATCAAAAATTTTTTGGGTCATTACCTTGAATCGAAAGGTAGCCAAGTAAGAATAAAGCCAATCAATTACTAGGGAACGGCCATCTGGTCATTCTATAACTATGCAGAACTAGGCAGTTTTTTCCAATACTCCCAACATGATTTAGGCTTTTACGTCACGCATGAACAGCGTACTAACCTTTTTTTGAACCATATTTCACAAAAAAACTAGTGAAGAACAAAAATCTCATCATAGCCATTGGAGTAATCGCAAGCCCAATTCTCTTTGCTTTAGTAGTATTCCCAGATTCGTTCAGTCTAAGCTGGAATCAAGGGCGGGGAGGATTCCTGTTCGCCCTAGCTTTTATCATAGCTGAATTAGTTGGATTAAAAATTAGAGTTTCCAAACAAAGAATTCTAGCTGTTATTCCATTATCAGCTTTAGTCATTGCATATCTCGTATCACTGGAGTACGGACTACGTGAATACATCATACAAGGAGCCGAGGTTTACGATATACAATTAGTCCTCTCATGGACCTGGATGTGGGACTTTATCATTCTAACAGCATTTACTATAACATCTCTGACAATCTACTTTGGAAAACGATGGATTAGAATCGCACCAGCTGGACCAATATTCCTTGGCGGTTCTGCAATCATTCTATCACTTGATGCATTTTTTCCATACGATGCTCTAGGACCATTGCAATACTTTGTACCATATCTAGTGGAACTGAATGTTTGGTTGGTTAATGTATTTGATCTGGGAACAGCTACTGCTAGAGACAATCTAATGTTCCTTAGAGGTGATCACGGACCATTTGCTCTACAGGTGTTCTGGCCATCAGCTGGAGTACACAGTATAATCATCTTTTCCTTGGTGATGGGAGCTTTTCTCCTCAAAATGAATATTCCAAGAGGAAGAAAGTGGGTTTACTTTGGACTAGGAATATTGGGAACGATTACTGTAAATGTGATTAGAATTTTCGCACTCTCTGTTTATGCACTAAAAGTAACAACAAATGCACAACAATGGGAGGAATTCCATAGTGTGGCTGGAGAGATAATGTTCCTGCCGTGGCTATTCATATTTTTGTTGATAGTAATGACGATAGAAACTAGGAGATTGAAAAAGAAGGAAGCTATTGATAAACTGAAGTCTGGAAATTCTTGATTTTAGAACCATTAGATTAATTCTACAAATTCTCGTTCATCATAACTTTCCTCAGCAAAGTTACACGGATTTGAATCACGTTCAAATTTTGAAATAATCACATCCTCCGGTGTTAATCCTTTCTCCAAGTATTCATCCAGAACAGTAGAATCCATGTACAGAAATGGAGAATTAAAAACTTGTTTACCAGACCCAAATTGTTTCAGACCAATGTCAAAGTTTGCTGCTCCCATCAACAAATTTGCATATCCTATATGTTCACCAGAATTCACAGAGGAGCCAACTGAAAATTGTTCTAAAAGATCTACATGAAAGAAAATAAAATGCCATCCATTAGATGTAGAAACCCAAATCTGTTGACCCCTGCTCTCTGATTTGGCTTGTGTTATTTTTCCATCGAATGGAGCAAAAACTTGAAGCTCACCAGATGTTCCAGCAAGAGAATTAATTGGTTCCACATAATGCTTCATTGAACGATTTGATTCCTGCCGGCCTTCTGAGTTTGTTCCGCTGTAATCATGCCCAATACAGCTTCGAAATTTTGAGATGCGATTAATCTGGGAAAGATCAACAGGATTACTTGTGATGAACTGCTCATCACCACCGAACGAAAAAATTGATGCCATGGATTTTTGATTTGAAGGTTGTGATGGGCGGCCAAATTGAAAACTTGTTTCATAATGATACCCACCTGATGCAGTTTTTTCTGACTCGTCCTGAATCAAGTCAGGAAGAAAATTAGTACCAAAAACAATTAGCCCTCCAGTAACAGCTAAAACAATTATGATTTTTGTGTTCTTTGTTGTCATACTATGGGAATAGTTTGCATTATTTCACTATATAATATCTCAAAAACAGCTTTTCCTTAGTACGAATCTTACCTCTTAATGCCTAAACAATCACTGTTTTTGCAATCAGGACAGATCGCTTCGGTTGATGTACTATTACAACCACATGGGAAAGAACACGGTATCATCACAAATCTTCTATTTTTCTCCTACATACTTGTTTCTTTTTGTATACATTTGATACGGACGGCTGTCTCAGGATATTATAATTATATTTTTAGGAAAGATACTGAATAAGTAATTGGGATGAGTTCTTGAAGAGACTGGGTTTATTCAAATTAGACAATCATATTATTTACTATTAACATGGATCATGACTCTTTCAAGGCTTGGCTGGATCTGTACAGCAAAGCTTGGACAGAAAGAAATCCAGAACTAATTCGGGATTTATTTGCGCCAAATGCAAAGTATCTTGAAAAACCATTTTCAGCTCCCTTTGATGGGATTGATTCTATCATACAATACTGGCAAGGAGTGACCCAGACACAAAAAGACGTTTCCTTTCAATACAAAATCCTTGCTATAAATCAGGACCTAGGAATTGCACACTTTGCGGCATCCTTCTTGCGTAACCAAACTACACAGGTCAAGCTTGATGGAATTTTTTTGGTAAATCTAAATTCACAAAATAAATGCACAATGTTTGAGGAGTGGTGGCAAAGCCAAAAAAAACTAGAGAAAAATTAATTTTATTTACATTTGATACGAACTGTTAATCCTAAAAACTCATAATTTCGGGACGTTTCGAATTCCCAATATCAAATCCATCGCGTCTCAAATATTTTAGAGCAAGCTTGTAAACAATCTCATCATGGTCTACTTGCTCCAATAAATCAGTCCACAGTACCTTTCCTTTAGCTCGTATCTGTTCCTGTAGAATAAGATTCATTTTTTCTGCAATTTGTCTACATTCATCAAAGGTTTTTCCATTCTTGTAGGCGCGAGTTCTGATGTCACAGCTTTCCATTACCTCTTCATACCTACTCTGCACATACCAACTTTACAGTTATGGCACACATAATCATCAGCTGGATTTTGACAACCACAAGTACATGTACAGGTATAATCATTCATCATTCTCTATTAGCTGACTTTGAATTTAAAACACACGTTCACCCATGGAATAATTTCCTTTTTCCATTGTATCTTACCTCAAAAGCACGAGAACATCTTGGACAGATCAACAACATTGATTCCGTTAATTCTAGATTCACAAAATGGCTCTCTTCTCTGCAAAATGGACAAAAGTCGGCCATTCCACCACGGATGTTATCGTGATTTTTCCAGTGCGTCTAGTCTTTTTTCAATCTCAACAAGTTTGTTGATAATAATGATGTGAGTTTTTTTCGCATCTATACCAACTGGGCTGTCTGCACTGGTGATAACTTTGGCAATCTCATCTTGTTTATCACTCTCAACTTCTAGATTCATTCCTTTACTTTGATTCGTAATTTCAAATATACCTTATGACCTCAAAAATAGCTGTCAATGCTGCTTTGACCCTTAACTTCAGACAATTCTGATACTTTAACACCTAATCTCCTAACATCTATTATCTGATCAGACAAAGCCTCCTGGAGTAGAACTTTTGCTGTTCGTTCCAACTCCTCAAGATTAGATGTAGGATTCCTAAGCATCTTTGATTTTGTTTTATTGGACAGATCAGACTGAACAAACTGAATCCCAACAGACTTGAACATCATCTTCTTACTCAAAATGATTCCGTGAACTTCTTTGCACAATTCCAGCAAGTTCTCTGTAAGGAATTCGATGTCATGAGAATCCTTCTTTAGAGTAACAATCTTAGAATACTGAATGTTTGGGACTCTTGGCTGTACAGGTTCGTCATCGATACCTCTCGCAGCATTGTAGATAAACGCACCACCTTTCCTCCCAAACTGCTGATTCAACGAGAACACGTCAAGCTTTTTCAAATCACCAATCTTTTCAAGCTTCATCTCTACAAATTTCTCTTCAGTTTTCTTTCCGATGCCAGGTATGTCACGAATCTTTAACGGTTCCAAAAACAATTCCACCCTATCAGGCGGAACGACAGTCAATCCATCAGGTTTCTTAAAGTCAGACGCAATCTTTGACACCAGTTTATTCGGAGAAACACCAACAGAACAACCAAGTTTCACTTCATCACGAACCTTATTCTTTATCTGTTGAGCTAAATGGCTGGCTACAGTGTAATCGCCGTCAGTTTTCTGTGTAACATCAAGATAAGCTTCATCCTTACCAACATATTCAAACACATCAGCAAATTCAGAAATAATTTTCATAGCTCGTTCTGATACATCGGAGTAATAATCAAAATCTGTAGGAAGAAACACAGCATCAGGCCGTTCCTCCAATCGTTTCTTTGCAAAACTAATTGGCATTGCAGATTTCACACCATATTTGCGAGCAGTATAGTTCGCAGTAGCTATTGCACCACTGTCTCCACCTCTGTCGGAGTATACACACACGACAACAGGTTTTGTTTTCAATTCAGGAGAACGGATCTCCTCGCACTGTGCATAAAAATAATCAAAATCGATATGAAATACTATTCGTTCCATACCATTACTCCAAGGTGTTAGTCTAAATATTAACTCGTTTGTATACTGGTATGACCTATCCATTAATCGCAGAAAAGGAAGGAATAAAGATCAAACCTGAACACATGGAGAAGGAAAAACTCTACCACTGTATCTTCAACGACAAGGTTGTCCTAGTCTATAAGGATTCTCAGGATGTGATGAACTGCTTTGAAATTGAAGAAAAAGAATTGGTTGAGCAAATTAAACAGTGCAAGGATGATGAAGGAGTAGAAAAAATTTTTGAAGACTATATCCAGAAGAACAATCTTAAACATTAATTAAAACCCAAATGAATATTGGTATAGGAACGACGATTTGAGCGAACAAAACAAACCGACTGATGCGGAAGAAATTATCTCAGATTTTCAAAAATCAAAAGAAGAATCTAAGAAACAAGAACCCGAGCCAGTTCAGGAACCAAAAAATGAAACAATCATTGATACCGTTGAGGATACTCCAAAACCTGAAACCACTGAAACAACTGAAACTGTAGAACCACAAACAGAACAAAAACCAGAAGAACCAGCTACAGAAACACCAAAAGAGGAACCAGCTACAGAAACACCAAAAGAGGAACCAGCTACAGAAACACCAAAAGAGGAACCAGCTACAGAAACACCAAAAGAGGAACCAGCTACAGAAACACCAAAAGAGGAACCAGCTACAGAAACAC
>JACZSC010000063.1 GCA_022574415.1 Nitrososphaerota archaeon
GAATTAGATAGTAAAAACTACATATAAAACCTAAAAAATAAAGATCTTTCCTGCAAAATGACATGTAGAGGAATTTGTGAAAGGTATAGGGCTGAGAAAAGCAGATATTTGCTTGGAGTAAAAAGGTGTTCTTCTTGTGATGTGTACTTACTTTGTCAGGAATTAAGCTGTCCTTGCTGTGGAACAAAACTTAGATCAAAGCGAAAATCCAAGTTTCGGCTTTAAAAAAAATCTAATATCCCCTACTATTTCTGTCAGGTTTGGCTATGTTTGGATTCCTAAAACCATGTTTTTCCATCATGTGATTTAAAAATCGAATATCATTCTCAAACTTTTCACCACAAACAGAACAATTTGACATACAAATTATCATGAAATTACTCCATAAAGATTTATTCAGTTAAAAATGCCAGCACTGCTGCTTCCCAAGAGCTCTCGCATCTTAGTAACACAACAGCGACATTAGGTTTGACTTCCAAGTTCGGAATGGGATTGGGTCGCACCCTAACACTATGGCCGGCTTGATAATTTCTTGTTATATGTTATCTATTAAGCTAACGATGAATTGAGTTTGGATTTTATCCAAAAGAGGTATAAGGCATAGAAAAGCCGAATATCGTCATGACACATCGCGTTGCAGTACTTGACAAAGAACTTTGTCAACCAAAAAAATGTGGATTAGAGTGTATCAAGTATTGTCCAGTGAACAAGTCAGGAGCGGATTGTATCATTCTAAACGAGGAGATCAAAAAAGCACAGATCGATGAGGATATTTGTAATGGTTGTGGAATTTGTGTAAAGGTGTGTCCTTTTGATGCAATTACTATTGTGAATTTAGCGTCGGAACTTGCAACAGAAAAGGTTCATCAGTATGGTCAAAATTCATTTAGACTTTTTCGATTGCCAATGCCAAAGAAGGGAGAGGTTGTTGGTCTTCTTGGAAGAAATGGAATTGGAAAAAGTACAGTTGTAAATATTCTGTCTGGAAATGTTAAACCGAACTTGGGAAAATATAATGATCCACCTGATTGGGATGAAATTCTAAAATATTATTCAGGAACAGAACTCAAATCTCACTTTGAGAAGATTAAAGATGGGCAAATCAAAGCTTCAATAAAACCACAACAAGTAAGTCAGATTGCTCAAGTATTTGAAGGAACAGGTAAGGAGCTACTTGAGAAATATGATGAAAGAGGAGTCTCAAACCAGCTTACAAAAGAATTAGGGCTTGAAAATTCACTAGAACAAAACCTAAAGGAGCTTAGTGGAGGAGAGCTTCAAAGACTCGCAGTTGCAGTAGCAGTTTCAAAGGATGCCGATTTTTATTTTTTTGATGAGCCATCGTCATATAATGATGTATTTCAACGAACCCGTGTTGCAAAAACAATTCAAAATCTTACTAAAATTGGAAAAACTGTCATGGTAGTTGAACATGACTTGACTCTTCTTGATTTTCTTAGCGACTATATCGAGGTATTATATGGCGAACCGGCTGCGTATGGTATCGTTTCAGGCATACTATCAACCAAGGTTGGAATAAACGTCTTTTTGGATGGTTATCTACCAAGTGAAAACGTAAGATTTCGTGATAAAAAATTCACATTTGATGTTTCTTCTTCTTCAACTACTAAGTTTCAAGAAGGGAATGAAGTAATTAAGTATCCTGCACTTGAGAAAAAATATCCTTCATTTTCTGTTTCAATAGAATCTGGTAAAGTTAGAAAAGGTGAAGTTGTTGGAATTATGGGAGCAAATGCATTAGGAAAAACAACAATGATGAAAATGATTGCAGGTGTTGAAAAACCTGATTCTGGTAAAATAGATAAGAAGGTGAAAATTGCTTACAAGCCACAATATCTTCAGAATGATATCGATGTTGAAGTTGTTTCTGTATTAGACAAGGCAAATGGAGATCCAATTGAAGGCAGTCAAGAAGAAGAACAGATTATTGATCCCTTGAAAATAAAAAAACTATACAATAAATCTGTCAAGAACCTTTCTGGAGGAGAACTGCAAAAGGTTGCAATAGTTTCTTGTCTTTTGCAAAAAGTTGATCTTTATGCTCTAGATGAGCCATCTGCATTTTTGGATGTTGAAGAGAGAATAGCCATTGCTAAATTTATTCAAAAGTTTGTCCGCTCATTTGAAAAATCTGCAATTGTTATTGATCACGACATACTACTAATGGATTTAATTTCTGATTCTATGGTAATCTTTGAAGGAACCTCAGGAGTAGAAGGACATGCCACTTCACCCCTTTCCAAAACTGAAGCCATGAATAGATTCCTAAGGTCGCTTGATATCTCCTTTAGAAGGGACGAAAAAACCCGTAGGCCTAGAGTTAACAAGCTAGATAGTAGACTGGATAAAGGACAAAAGGAATCAGGTAATTTCTACTATCGCAGGTAAACGAATACAAGTAAATTCTATAGTTTTCTAGCTCTACCATGGCGTCACAGAATGAGAGGTGGTTTCAGCTTGCACCTGATTTGCAAATATCTAGAGTGCTAAACGGAATGTGGCAGGTAGCTGGAGGTCATGGTCAAATTGACCGAGAATCTGCAATTTCTGAGATGCTTCAATTCCACCACGATGGATTTACAACATGGGATATGGCAGACATTTACGGCCCAGCAGAAGAGTTTCTTGGTGAATTTAGAAAAAGGCTTGGAAAAGAAACAGAACTTTCCAAGAGTCAAGCACTAACAAAGTTTGTTCCCAATCCAGGACCCATGACAAGATCAATTGTAGAACACTACATAGATATGTCCATTAGAAGAATGAATGTAAAATCAATTGATGTCCTACAGTTTCACTGGTGGGATTATAATGATGTAAATTACATTGAAGCCTTGCACCATCTATCAAAGCTGCGAGATGAAGGAAAGATAAAACATCTTGGCGTGACAAATTTCGATACAGAAAGAATTGAAATAATGGTAGAGCAAGGATTCAAACTAGTTTCAAGCCAAGTACAGTATTCTATTTTAGATCAAAGGTCAGAAGTTAAGATGATTCCATTTTGCCAAAAACATAACATCAAGTTGCTAACTTATGGAACTCTCCTGGGTGGATTTCTTTCTGAAAAATATATTGGAAGACCAGAGCCTGTACGATCAGATCTTAATACTCTTAGTCTACAAAAATACAAAAACATGATAGACGCTTGGGGAGGATGGAATCTTTTCCAAGAACTGCTTGTGATACTAGATAACATTGCAAAAAAACACAATACAAGTGTAGCCAATGTTGCAATCAGATTCATTTTGGACAAGCCTGCAGTTGCAGGGGTAATAATTGGCGTCAGGCTTGGAATCTCCGAACACAGAGATGATAATGTAAATGTGTTTGGTCTTAATCTTGATAGTGAGGACAACGCAAAGATAAAGTCAGTTGTCTCAAAAGCAAACGATTTGTTTGATAAAATTGGAGATTGTGGAAGTGAATATCGGTGAATAATCTCTAGAGATGCGAAAAATTTTCTATAAAGTGCTCAAAACAAAAACGTATTAAAAAACCATCAACGAAAATTTTGTAAATGGTGGATGAAGAGATTGAAAGAATAAAGGAGAAAAAATTAGCTGAGATGTTAAAAAAACAGCAAGAGCAACAAATTCAACATGAAACCGGGGTAATTGAGCTAAATTCTGGAAACTTTGAGAAAACAATATCATCTCAAACTCCAACTCTAGTAGATTTTTGGGCTGAGTGGTGTGGTCCGTGCAGAACCATGCATCCAGTCTTTACTAGACTTTCTAAAAAATTTAAAAAAATTCTATTTGCTAGACTAAACATTGACCAAAACCAAGACATTGCAACAAAGCTAGGCATTCAAGCAATTCCAATCTTTATCATGTTCAAAACTGGTATGCCAGTTGACAAAGTTGTTGGTGCAGTAGGTGAACCAGGCATTAATTTGCTTGCACAAAAATATTCCCAAGAGTAAATACTACTAAACTTATTTTGGATCTTCATAATTTTTTGACTAAATTAAATCGAGATTTTTCAGGATCAATTTCTTCATGCATGTCAACGTTGCTGATTATCTTTACTTTGAAATCTAACCATCTTTTGTACATGTTTCTATATCGAGATTTATCTTCAAGATTGATTACCTCTTCATCCTTACTAAACAATTCAAAATTTACTATGTATTTTCTTGAAACCCGAAATAATTCACTGATTGCGTTTGGCATATCTTTGTCATCAATGTAATTCAAAACTTTGTGAGTAAAAACCAGATCAAATGAAGAATTACCATATGGTAATTCAATAATAGAACCTTTTTTGAACTTAAATGAACGAAGTTTTAGTCGTGCTTTGTTTAATGCGTGATCATTGAGATCAATTCCATGAACGTCAAAATTCTCAGGGAATGCTCTCAAATCATTTCCTGTACTACAGCTCACCTCGAGAACATTTTCAGCCTTTAGAGAGAAGACTAAGTCACGGATAAATTTCGAAAACTCCTCGTTGTAATTAGAATCATTGTTATCTACATTATTTGAAGAACTATGCATTAAGATCTCAATTTTCTTTACTTACCTATAATAAAATGACTGTGTAATTTCTATTACAAGAATTGACACGAATGTTGAAGAAAGCATTAGAAGGCATTCTATCCGAAAAAGAAGCTGAAGAAATGTTCTCAGCATTTGATCAGATTGGAGATATCATTGTGATTAGAATTCCAGATTCATTGCTATCCAAGAAAAAAATTATTGGTGAAACTCTACTTGAACAAGTAAAAACTGCAAAATCTGTATTCTGTCAATCATCTGATGTTGAAGGAGATTTTCGAACTAGGTCTTTGGAACTATTAGTTGGGGATAATAAAACAGAAACTGAATACAAAGAATATGGTTGTAGGTTTCTAGTTGATGTTGAAAAAGCCTTTTTCTCACCAAGACTATCAACTGAGCGTGAGAGAATATCTAATTTGGTTCAAGATGGCGAAATTGTAATCAACATGTTTGGTGGAGTTGGCATGTTTTCAATTATGGCTGCAAAAAACAAGAAATGTTCAGTGTATAATATTGACATTAATCCAATCGCATCAAAACTATGTGAAAAAAATATCTCCTTAAACAAACTCGCTGGAAACGTAATTTCCATTAATGGTGATGCTGGTCAAATAGTAAAAGAACAACTTGAAAACAAAGGGGATAGAACTCTTATGCTTCTTCCAGAAAGGTCGGATGAATTCCTAGATACTGCAATCTCAGCCACAAAAAATAATGGAATAATTCATTATTATTCACATATGCATGCAGACAAAAAACAAGATGCGCCTAAATTTTCTGAACAACACTTTATTGAGATAGTGAAAATAAAATCAGAAATTCTAAGCTCAAAAATTGTAAGGGCTGTGGGTCCTAGGTATTATCAAACAGTTGTTGATGTTAGAATAACAAAATGATATTATTTTCCGTCGTCATCAGTAATAGAAGATAGAGAAGCTTTTGTTGTGGCCATAGTGTAACCAATCCAAGCAATAACACCTAGTAATCCACCAGTTATCATTAAAACAGAAAGTTGTAGAACAACTCCACTCCATTCAGAAAGCATTAGAAGGTATGCGTATACAAAAAATCCTGCTATACATAAAATGAAAATTGTAATACCAGTGCCACTTCGTTTATCCATTGGGCTACAAATTTGAGGTGAGTTATTTATCTTTTTGAACTAGTAATTGAATTCTATTGCCATTAGATAGGCATCCTCACCATCTCGGTAGTACGTCCTTAATCTTTGTTTGATAAAAAATCCCCTTTGCTCATATAGTTTTACAGCTTCATTGTTACTACATCTTACTTCTAGGTATAACTCGTCACATTTTCGTGATTTTACACCAATTAATGACTCTTCAACAAGTGCTTTCCCAATTCCCTTTCTTCTATGTTCATCAAGTACTGCTATAGATACAACATGACCTTTTTTTACAAATCCCAATTTTTTAAAATTGGAAAATCCATATTCTGTTTTACACATTACATAACCAACATGTTTTCCACCAATTTCAGCTACAAGAAATGCTTCTGGGAGTTCAGCTAACATGCTTTCATAAAAATAGTCTGAGTAGTGTTCAGGTAAAGTTTTCAGGTTAATTTCCATTATAGGTATAATATCGCTGAGATCTGCTCTTCTAATTACGCAATCACCAATCTGTTTGAGGATTACTTGCACAATAATACGAATCTTTGGACAAATATTTAACCTAAGAGAAATGTTATGAATCTAAATTATCATGAGTGAACCTACACAAGAAGAAGTGATCTCTATTGTTTCTGCGATTTTTGATGTAACTGCTATGGAACGCAGTTTAGATTCACTTCATTTTAAGATTGAAGATGAACAATTCAAAACAAAATTTGTTGAATTGGCACAGCGACTTGAAAAGAGAGAGCTTGTTTGTAAACTGGAAGAAACCCCCGAAGGCAGGTATGTGTTAGTAAGAAGATTTCCTCCAAGAAAGAAAATTTGGTGGCAGACTTCTTGGACTCCACGAATTTTGTTTGCGATAGTAGTTGGATTTGTTATGATTGATGGTTATTTTAGAACTGTTGGAACCAATACTGTTGAATATATTGGTGACCCTCTTGAAATGGCTGGCATCTACACATTATCACTTTTAGGAATTCTAGGAGTCCATGAATTGGGTCATTTAGTTGCAGCAAAATTCCATAAGCTAAAAACCACATGGCCATTTTTTATTCCAGGAATTCCAGTTTATGGAATTCCAACATTCGGCGCATTTATCCAATCAAAGGGGTTGACTATTAATCGCGAAATCCTATATGATGTTGCAATTGCTGGACCTATTGCTGGTTTGATTATTGTTGTTCTTGTATCAGTTTATGGAGCTTACACTGCGCCAGTAATTGAAAGTGATATTGCCGAAGATCTTTCTACCGAATCAAGATTAATTCAATGGGATAGAGGCGAACCACTATTGATGACAGCAACATTAGCGATGTTTGGTAAAAGTGGGGATGGACAAGTAGTCTTGATGACGCCAGTTTTGTTTGCTGCATGGCT
>JACZSC010000064.1 GCA_022574415.1 Nitrososphaerota archaeon
AGTTTAAGATTAAATCATCCATCTGTATCTAACAATACATGCCAATAGTTACAGTTTCTATGTATCCTGGAAGGACACAAGAACAAAAGCATGAATTTGCAAAAGCAATAACAAAATCTGCAGTAGAAATTCTAAAGACAAAACAAGATCATGTTATAGTTGTTTTCGAAGACAATCCAAAAGAAAATTGGTTCTTAGCTGGTAATCAACTTTAATCTATCTTTTTATTTTGTTTAATTTTGTATAAACTATGCCAAAAGTTGCAATTGTCCAATTCAAAGCTTCAACCACTAAAGAACAAAATCTAAAAAAAATTCTTGATTACATTAAAAAAGCTTCAAAGAAGGATGCACAACTTTGTGCTTTTCCAGAATTTATGATGTTTTACACTAAACCTTCACAAACGCCCAAAGAACTTGCTAGCCTTTCTGAAACCATTAGTGGTAACTTTGTGAAAACAATCTCCAACGCTGCGAAGAAATACTCAATTCAAGTTATAGGAACATTTTATGAAAAAAGTAACAAAAAAAATCGGGTTTATGACACTTCATTTCTAATTAACAAATCCGGAAAAGTTGTTTCAAAATATAGAAAAATCCATCTCTATGATGCTTTGGGATTTAAAGAATCAAAGAAGATGGTTCCTGGATCAAAAATTGTTAAACCAATTCAAACTGCACTTGGAAAGATTGGAATGTTGATTTGTTATGATTTGAGATTTCCTGAGATATCTAGATCTCTAGCATTGTCTGGTTCAGAAATTTTAGTTGTTCCTTCTGCATGGGTTAAAGGAAAAAACAAGGAAGACCATTGGATTACAATTAACAAAACACGTGCAATTGAGAACGGTTGCTATCTAGTTGCTCCAGATCAAGTAGGGAATATTTATTGTGGTAGAAGTGTCGTCGTGGATCCATTTGGAAAAATTTTACTTGATATGAAAAAACGACAAGGAATTGGTGTTGTTAACATATCAACAGAAAAAATAAAGAAAATAAGAACAATTCTTCCACTTTTAAAAAATCGACGCAGTGATATCTATTCTAAGGCTTAGGTTTTCTACTATCACAGTTGATATTTCCACACTGTCTACTCCATTTCTGTTTTCTAGAGTATCGGAATAGAACGATAGGCCATGCACAAATTTCACATTTTTGTTTGATGGCTCGTAACTTTGCTTTTTGTAATAATGGTGATGATGCATTACATCCGTTGTAATAGTTGGAACAACCAATGAATCTCTTTCTGGTTTTATGAGATCTAATAATCATCAACTGACCTAAATGACACTTGGGGCACTCAACTAGCCCATTTTTGGGAGAATTTGTACCTAAAATTAGGTACTTTTTCTTCTTTGATGAATATGATAGATAACCATTAGCGTCAAAATATTGGTTAATTTCATTTTTGAATAACTTTGTAATTCCTTTTGTCAGTTTTACAACATTTCGGGTTTTAGGAATTTTTCGACTAAGAATCTGAACTGTTCTTTGTTGAGAATATTTCTTGCTCATAATTTTTTTCAGCCAATGTAATTGTATGTTCCATTTTTATAGGGAATTCGGTCAGCAACTTTTGTGGAAAAGGTTTGCGTTCTTGGTGCAGGAAGCACTAAATATGGAAGATTAGATGACAGCATTTCTGATATCACTATTCAAGCATCAGTTGATGCCATAGACAGTGCAGGAATAGAACCAAAAGAGATCAAAGCAGGTTACATTTCAAACGTGTTTGGTGTTGCAGACAAACAAGTACACTTGGGACCTGTAGTTATGACTAACTTAGGAATTTCCGAAAGACCATCATTATCAATTGAATCTGCGTGTGGAAGTGGTTCCGTAGCTTTCAGAGAGGCATTTGCTAATGTTGCAGGAGGATTCTATGATGCAGTGCTAGTAACGGGAGTTGAAAAAGTAACTCATACAGGAACCGAATGGACTACAACATACTTTTCTTATTGTTCAGATTTCTTTTACGAGGGCGGTGCGGGGGCATCATTTCCAGGATTATTTGCTTCAATTGCTCGAGCTTATCTAAATGAATTCAAAGCAACAGAAGAAGATTTTGCAGAAGTTGCCGTAAAGAATCATGATAATGGTCTACTAAATCCAAAAGCACATCTAAGAAAAAAGATCACAGTTGATGATGTAATGAAATCAGATGTTGTTGCAAGTCCACTAAAACTCTATGATTGCTGTCCATTCTCAGACGGTGCTAGCTCTGTTATTTTATGTAATGAAAGTTTTGCAAAAGAACACAACAAAGACTACATCCAAGTGATTGGATCAGGTAGGGGTGGATCACCTGCAGCTCTGCAAGATCGTGAGCACATGACAACAATACCCAGTACAAAGATTGCAGTGGAAGCTGCTTACAAGATGGCCGGTATCACTCCTAAAGACATTGATTTTGCAGAAGTTCATGATTGTTTCACTGTTGCTGAAATAATTGATACTGAAGATCTTGGGTTTTTTGAAAAAGGACAAGGTGTTCAAGCAGTTCGTGAGGGACAGACCAAGCGTAACGGTCAAATTCCAATTAATCCTTCAGGTGGACTGAAATCAAAAGGACATCCAATAGGAGCTACTGGAGTTGGTCAAATTGTTGAAGTCTATGATCAACTTACTGGAAAGGCTGGTAAAAGAACCATAAAAGACGCTAAGATTGGTTTAACACAAAACTTTGGTGCGACTGGTGCAAGTTGTGCTGTTCATATCTTCCAAAGTGTGTAAGATGTCTGCCAAGCAGGAATTTGTTGACAACGCAAAGTCAGGTAAGATTCTAGCTAGAAAGTGTTCAAAGTGCGGAGATCTTCATCTCGCGACAGTTTACTTTTGCAAAAAGTGCGGTAACAAGGGATTTGAAAATGCTGTGCTTGATGGTACTGGCACAATTGTCACATACACGATAATTACCATTCCTCCTGCAGGCTTTGAAAAATACACCCCTTACGCTTGGGTTGTGCTCAAACTGGGGAAATCAGGACTAAGGGTTTCAGGCTTTATGACTGGAATCAAGACCCCCGCAGACCTTCCAATTGGCACAAATGTCAAAATCACCGGATTCGATGATCGCGGAATTATAGTCGAAAGACAGTAAAATAATTTAGCACAATAATTAAAAAAAATCAGAAAGATTTTTAATTAATTTAAAAATTTGATATACTTTATGTCAGTTGAAGTCACATGTGGTAAATGTGGTGAAAAGATTACAAACATGAAAATGTTAAAGTCTTTAAAAGATGTAATGAATCCTTACAATAATAAGTGTCCATCATGTGGACATACGTTATCAACATCAGAATTTGCATTAGACGCTCAAGATAACTGATCTGTAAAGTTTCTACATCACATTTTCGCAAATCCTTATTTACCGCTCCACTTTTAGACATGGATATGGAACTGAGCGAGGGTGTAGCGGAGCCTAGAGGAAGTCTACTTCAGTCCACATCAAAACGTGTGAGAATGATCTTTTCTGTTATGGCAAGTCCAAATAGAATTGATATATTAAGAATTTTGAATTCAAAAGGCCCTTTAACTTATTCAGAATTAAAATCCCTCGCAGGATTCAAGTCAAAAAAAGAAAGTGGAAAATTTGCATATCATTTAAGAAAGCTTCTAAGACAGTCACTCGTCGCTCTCAATAAATCTGAAAGACGTTATACAATTACAAATCTTGGAAAATTGGTTCTAAGTTTAGCTAGACAAATCGAAGAGCGTTCAATTATTGAAAGTGGAAAGATGTATGTAAGAACCTCACATGAAGCAATTGAAGAATTTAATTCACAAAAAATCATCCAGTCTCTTGTACGTGAGGGAAGTCTTCCATTAGAACTTGCTCAAAAAATTACTGAAGAAGTTGAAAATCGTATTTACAAATACCAAACAACTTACCTAACTGGTGCCTTAATCCGTGAAATGGTAAACTCGGTTCTTTTAGAACACGGTCATGAAGAATATCGAAACAAATTGGCACGACTGGGTTTGCCAGTTTATGATGTTCAAGACATGTTATCAAAGGTAGATATTATTGATAATGGCACCCCAGGATTGCTATCTACAACAGGCCAGAAGGTTTTTGCCGAACATCTACTCACTAATACACTTCCTAAGGATATAGCTGATTCACACCTATCAGGCGACCTTCATATCACAAGCCCTGGAACCTGGTCATTAGTGCCTGACACTATTTTTGTCAATGTTAAAGAATTGATTGATGATGGCATTGATCTTGGCGGTAAATATCTTGCAGTTTCTCGAATTGCTTCAATAAAGGATCTTGACGATCTTGTTTCTTCTCTTTCAACAATTATTTTGTTAATCTCAAGAGAGGCATCTCAAGAAATTGTAATGGATGGATTGGTACAATTATTAACAAAACACACCAAGAATATTTCAGAATTAGAACACAAACTTACAAATGCATTTGCAAACGTTTCTATTGCATCTAAATATAATACAACAACACAACTTTCATTTAGACTTCAATTAGGCCCTGATGTCAAAGTAGTTAAGATAATTCTTGCAGCATACAAAAACTATGCAACAATTACACCAATACCAAGAATTGGTTTAATCATTGATCATGAAAAAGGCAAACTATCTGATGTATCAAAAACACTGGCAGAAATTATAACCCTTGGAGGCAAAGTTATTGTTTCAAAAGGATCAGTGTCCAGTGGTGGAATTTCTAATGAAACTACCACGAACACAGGATCGTTTGCAATAAAACTACAATCTATTTCAATTAATCTACCCCGACTAGCATTTGAATCAAACAAAGATGAAACCTACTTTAGAGCTAGAATGGCTCTATTAATGAAACCCGCACTTTCATCTATGGCATTAAGAAAAAAGGACATTTCCGATCTGACTAGACGTGGTCTTAATCCAGTCCTTGCAAAAATTACTCAATACATGCAACGTAATTCTATTTCGCTCGTTCTAAATCTAGTTGGATTACGTGAAGCCATCTTCAACATTCTTGGTTATAAAGACAATAAAGAAGGACGACATATTTTACACAAAGTTATTGAAACGGCTATTGATATAGCAGCGAAGAAAGGAAAAGAACTTGGAGAAGATGTTAGGATATGCATGACAGAAAGTGACGGCTCTTCAAGATTTGCTTCCTCGGACGGAGAAAAATATGGCAAAAACTCCCTTCTAAACACTATTGAGAGCGATTCTTATTCTGAGGGAGTAGACCTAAAAGGCTCTGAAATTTCTGAACTAACCACTAAAAATGAAAAGATCACTGAATGTAATAAAATTGCGAAGATGCTGAACGGTGGATTACTGGTACAACTACAGTTAGGCGACGATTCTAAGGTTGATGATATCAAGAACACGATAGAACAGACTGCTCAACTTATTCCTACCTTTAAGCCAGTAAAGCAAGTTTGCATTTGTGTTGAATGCGGCCATAAGGACGAAAAATTAACTAACAAATGTTCCAAATGCAAGTCTCCTAATATCATCCGAAATTCGTAGTTGGTAATTCGGTTTAGATCAAATCACGATCAAAATTTTGATCTTTTTCAGATCCAGAATCTTTTATTAAGAAAGTTGATCAGTATGAAGTTCATAGTACCGGTGTTAATATTATTAAACTAAAGTTTGAGTTTAGGAAAAAATTTTTTGCCACATAAGTTATATTCATTCAATTCTTACACTTTGCGGGGAGATTATAATTGGATAATTCGCAAGTAGAAAATTCTATCGGTGAAATTCGAAAGAGGAATGGAACTATAGTAAGTTTTAATAAAGATAAGATCTCAAGCGCCATCTTCAAGGCTTTAGCTGTTGCAGATAAAGAGGATCACGGACTGGCAGATGAGCTAACAGGATATGTTGTTGAACGTTTAGTTGAACATGGATTTTCTGCATCAAGACAACCTAGTGTTGAAGATATTCAAGATTTAGTGGAGTCCACTCTAATTGAAAAAGGATACAGTGAGATTGCAAAAGCCTTCATTTTGTATCGTCATGAGCGTCGAAAGCTTAGAGACGAAAAAATGAGAGTACTAAATGCTAAATTACTTGATCCGGTAGCCAAAAATTTTGATCTTAATTCTCTTCGAGTCCTTGCCTCTAGATATCTTATGCGAAACAGTAAGAGCGAAATTATTGAAAGTCCAAGTCAAATGTTTGAGCGAGTGGCTATTCTAGTTGGATTAGGTGATATGTTATATGATACAGCGATCTTTTCAAACGAAGGAAATATCAAACAGAATATAGAAGAAGCTAGAGAGTATCTCGAAAAACTTGACAACTTTAATTACAAATTTAAAATTGGCGAATTCTATCTAAACAAATGGCATTTTAGAGCACTTGTCAATCACTATATCTCACTAGCTAAAACAGGAAAGATGAAGGTAGGTTTCAAAGAATTATTGGTTATGATAGCTGCCAAAAAATTTGATAGCTATTCAGAAAAAATTTCAGAATACTTTAACCTAATGACTAGGCAAGACTTCCTACCAAACTCACCAACAATGATGAATGCCGGAGGACGTCTTGGCCAACTTTCAGCCTGTTTTGTATTAGATATGCCTGATGACATGGAAAAAATCATGAAATCAACCTCTGATGCAGCACTTATCTTCAAATCTGGCGGTGGGGTTGGAATCAACTATTCTAATCTGCGTCAAGAAGGAGACATTGTGGCATCAACCTCGGGCGTTGCGTCTGGACCTATTTCCTTCATGAATATCATCAATACAGTGACAGAAGTGGTAAAACAAGGTGGTAAACGACGAGGTGCCAACATGGGAATTATTGAAGCATGGCATCCAGATGTTGAGAAATTCATTACCGCCAAAACAGAACCTGGTATTTTGGAAAACTTTAATGTAAGTGTAGGAATTTGGGAAGATTTCTGGGACACACTTGTAAACACAAAAGAAGGTAAATTCATGCTAAGAAGCCCAAAAGACAAATCCCCAATTCGTGAAATAAATGCACACCAACTGATTGATCTAATTGCACTTTCTGCATGGAAAAGTGCAGAACC
>JACZSC010000065.1 GCA_022574415.1 Nitrososphaerota archaeon
TGGTTGTATGTATACGCAATACCATCTGCCTTGTAGTTCAGTGTAGTTTGTACAACTTCTTCAGGCGTCATATCGGTACCCTCAACCTTTCGCCTTTGACTAATGTCATAATTTTGACAATACTTGCAAAGCCAGTTACAACCAGTTGTTGCAATTGAGAATACTTTGGAGCCAGGCATGTAATGAACAGCAGGTTTTTTCTCTATAGGGTCAACATGTCCAGTAATGACTTTACCATAAACAAACAGATCTAATCTTCCATCAACCTCACCTCTAATTCCACATAGTCCAATCTGATTTTTCCCTAGCTCACAATATCGTGCACAAGCAGTACAACGAACTTTATCATTAGGTAACTTCTCGTATAGAATTGCTTCCTTTCCTATCATTCCATAACTAGGCTTTTGGCTAATATAAGCAAACATCTTCATTCGCAATGCTAAAAATATAGAAAAACATGAATTATTCCTATGAGCAAACCAGGAAATGTTTGGCGGAAATTACACGGAAAGATCGCAAAAAAACCAACTAATTTCTCGTGGTTTATAGAAGAAACACTAGCAGGTTCTGGAATGCCAACAACTTATGATGAGTTGGAATGGGTTCTGAAACAAGGCGTTAAATCAATTGTAACGATGACAGAAAATGCATTGCCAGAATCTTGGGTCGAAGATGTAAATTATCTCCATGTTCCTACTACAGATCTTACATCACCTGATATGGACAAAATTGATACTGCTGTGGATTTTATTCATTCAAGAATTAACAACAAAGAGCCTGTGATGGTTCACTGTGCTGCAGGTATGGGTAGAACCGGAACAGTTTTAGCTTGTTATCTTGTGAAATATCAAAAATATTCTGCAAAAGATGCTATTGAAAAGGTGAGAACCAAAAGACCTGGTTCTATTCAGTCAGAAGTACAAGAATTGGCAATTCAGTTTTTTGAAAAGCACACCAGTAACTGATTTTTAGGATACTACTTCAGACACTAGTTTTCCATCAACTATTTTGATTTTCATTTGTTTATTGTCACTAAAGACTAATGTCAAGCCACCCTCACTGTCTGGATCTTCTACTTTAACCAAATCTACCATTTTAATTGGATCAAATTTTCCCATTTTTATCCACCATGTCACTCCGGGATTGAAATGGTTTCAATCTTACCGTCGACCGCCTTGATAAACATGAATCTGTTATCCTTGAAGATTATTGTAATGCCATCTTCTTTGTCTGGCTCTTCAATTTCAAGAACTGGCTGTCCTAACAGACCATCATATTTTGCCATGAATAATTTCTATAAAAGTCCTTTATATCCCTAATTGATTTTTATTTCAATTTCTTTTGCATGATTTTTGACATTGGAAGCTTGTATGTAATCATGTTTCTGCCAGGACGCTGATGCCTCTACCCCAATCTTGTGTTTTCCTTCTCCTAACTCAGAAGCCTTGAATGAAATTTTTTCATCAAAATCAAATAATTCCTTCCTGACCTCTTCCTCGGTTAAGCGAATAAAAGGTTCGAAATTTTTTGCTACTTGAACCCACACTCGCTTCTTTTTATTAGGATTTACCAACTTTGGATTTCTTGTCCAAAAAATTGCTGCTTTCCTGTAAGAATCAATAGACTTGATCTCATGTTTTCTTAATCCTCCGGTATGGAGTTTAATTCCATATTTCATCTTGAACGTATTGTCATTTTTGTTATATGCCGCTGTCCAGTTTTTTTCTGTGAAAGCATCACGAATAGCTCCCTCGACAGCAAATTTTACATTAATAGTAATATTTTCGTCCGAAGAAAATTCGTCTTTGTCTTTTAATAGCTTAATCTCTGAAATGTTGCTTTCTCCCATGATTCGCTGATAATGATTTATATCTATAATAAGTTCCTTTTCCGAATACATGCAAGCTCGAGTACTGAATTCATCTCCAAACGAAGTTAGTCTGTCTATTACAGGATCAGATATTGCTACCTTATACATAGTTCAACATGAGCTTCTCAAGTACTCTAGGATTGATTTTGTTGGTGTTATAGTGAAACACCCATTAACTAACGAATGTTGGATGCGAGTTAATTCGCCTAAAAGTAATCCCATTAAAGAAATTTTAAAAGCAACTGAATCTGCAAAAAAAGTTGTTGATGATCTAAAAAAATTATTTAATTCAAAAATTAAGGTAAATTAAATGAAATTTTGCCCCAACTGTGAGGTAAAACTAAAGAAAAATGATGCTGGTCTCTATTGTCCCAAGTGTGATTATACTGAAGGTGACACTACAACCACAAAACAAGTTAAGGAAGAGAAAGAAGCTTCAGAATTCAATGTTTTAGAAAAATCTGATGATCAAGAAACATTACCAACGATCAAGATTGATTGTGGAAAATGTGGTCATGATCAAGCTGTTTGGTGGATGCTCCAAACCCGTAGTGCTGATGAACCAACCACTCAGTTCTATCGATGTGTAAAATGCAATTTTACGTGGCGTAATTACGCATAACTTTTAACTCGAACATTTAGAACATGTGATTGAGTCTTGGTATTTTCAGCTAAAACAAGTGGTTCAGACGATCTGAAGGCAATAATTTCCGCTATATCTACACTAGTTGAGGAAGCCACTTTTGTGGCCTCTGCCGAAGGAATAACCTTTAAGGGAATGGATCCCTCGCATGTGGCACTAATTGATATCTCTTGGCCAAACTCCGCATTTGAGAAATTTGAATGTGATAGCGACATTAAATTCGGAGTTCGTATAGATGAATTTTCGAAATTAATCAAAAGAGCTGAAAAAAAAGACAGTATTGAAATCAGTATCTCTGATGACAACCAACTTCTTGTTATAATTGGTAAAAATAAAAAATATAAAATTAGATTAATCGAAAGTTCAGCAACTGATACACCTCTCCCAAAAATTCCATATGATGCCAAGATAGAACTATCTTCAAAAACATTTGACAAAATTTTAGGAGATGTACAAGTAGTTTCTGACTATCTTACCATAAACACTACAGAGGAAAAAGCAGAGTTTTCAGGAAAAGGTGATTCGGGCGAAGTAGTTATTGTTCTTGAAAAAGACACGGAAGACATACGAAATCTAACAGTAAAATCTCAAAGTGTTGGAACATATAGCTTGGAATATCTAACTCCAATAGTTAATGCAGTGGGCACCAAGGCTGATTCAATTACTTGTGAATACTCTAGTGCAAAACCATTAAGAATTGAATTCAAAGTAGCAAATATTGGTAGAATTCACTTTTATTTAGCTCCACGTGTGGAAAGTTAAAGAATTTAAGGATTAATTAAAACAGGTTATACTGATTTGAGATTAGTACTAAAATATGGTGGAACATCAATTTCATCCACTAAAAAAATTAAGGATATTGCAAAACACATAAACTCACTTTCAAAAAAAAATCAAATCCTAATTGTGTGTTCAGCGATTAGTGGGACAACTGATGATCTTATAGAAAAACATCATTTAATTAAGAAAGGAAAAAAAGAAAATGCCAAACGATTAACAGAAAAAATAATTCAAAGACATAAACTGCTGGCTAAAGAAACAATATCGAATGTAAAGATAAAGAAAGATCTTTTGAACGATCTGGATTTAGATTTCACAGAACTTGTGGCACTTATTGATGGAATGGTTCTGCTAGGCGAGGCGACTCCTCGTTCTTTGGATTACCTCATATCCTTTGGAGAACGATTATCAATCAAAATAGTATCTGCTGCATTGCTTGATCAGGGAATAAGATCTGTCCCACTTACTGGCAAGGAAGTTGGAATTGTTACTGATTCTAATTTTGGTGAATCAAAACCTTTGATGGATACTACAAAACTTCGGGTTTCAAAAACTGTAGATTCACTTTTTGCGAAAAAAACAATTCCTGTAGTAGGAGGATTTGCTGGTGCGGATCAACACGGGAGAGTTACTACCTTTGGTAGAGGTGGTTCAGATTACACCGCAACAACCCTGGCTACTTGCATTAGAGCAGACGAAATTTGGTTAATGAGCGATGTTGATGGATTGATGACTGCTGATCCAAAGTTTGTAAAAAACGCCAAGATCTTAAAACAGGTTTCCTATGTTGAAGCAATTGAAATGTCTCTTTTTGGTGTAAAGCAAATTCATCCACGTACATTTGAACCATTACTAACTAAGAAAATACCCATGAGAATTAGAAACACATTCAATCTTAAGAACGAAGGAACTCTTATCACTGCATCTCCAGATGCAGATACAAAAAAGACTGTTAAGTGTGTCAGTGCAATACGACACAGTGCTCTGATAGATGTGAGAGGCGGTAGTATGGTTGGAACACCTGGAACTGCAGCAAAAATCTTTACAACCTTAGCAAAAGCTGGGGTGAATGTAATGATGATTTCTCAAAATCCTTCAGAATCAAGTATTACAATTGTTGTAAAAAATACAGATTTGGATAAAGCAGTAAATTCACTGGAAATGGAACTATTAGGAAAAATAATCAAAAAACTTGAAGTTACAACCAACGTTGCAATCATCGCTCTGATAGGATCTGGAATGAGAGGCACCATCGGTGTTGCATCCAGAGTTTTTGGCGCAGTTACAAAAAAGAAAGTGAATGTTGTAGTGATAACACAAGGTTCTTCAGAACTTCACTTAGCTTTTGTTGTGAAAGACTCTGATTGTAAATCTACAGTTAATGCACTACATGACGAATTTGAATTGGCAAAGATCAACTAGGATGTTGGACAAAAAGATTTAAGGGAACATTCGATCGTGATGATGATGAACAAAATTTTTGTGATTGTTGTAATTTCTGTTGTTATTGCTGGTATAGTTGCAATTCCAGCTATAACTGAACAATTTGTAGATGCTAAATCACGAAAAAAAATTCATTTTACTGAAACCATAACCTCATCACAAGATCCAGGTCAGGGACATGAAAGTCACCAACTTGCATTAATTTTGTCACCAAATGAGGGAACACTTTATGTCGGATCGCTAACTTATACCGTCAGTGAACCAATTCAAATTGTTGTATTACATGAAATCTCTGATTTCCAGGCTGGTGGACAACCAATTTGGACAGTTGATGGAAGTACAATTTATGGACTTTCCTTAATAGACCAAGGAGCCAGTGCAGGATCTTTTGAATTCACTGGTGCTGCATTGGCACTACATACCAGCACTCCTGATCAATTTACGGCAACTGTAAGTGTTGATGGATGGATTCGTGGCCAACCAACTGAGGTTATAATGCAAAAAATTGAAATCAAAAAAGAAGAACCAACTCTATTACTTTCTAGAACAAACGTTCCAGCAACAATTCCAATGCATAAGGGAATGTACAACAACGGAACAGTTCATTATATCATAACAGATACCAACGATCAGACTCATGCTGATATAATTACGCAGAGACAAGATTGGAAAGTAGAGCTAGCTCCACCTCTAAGTGACACTCCAAACGAAGCACTGCAAACAGTTTACACGTTTACCGATGGTGTAGAAGGAGACGGAATTCACGGTTATCAACAAGAGGTATTTTCAAGTACTCCGGTTCAGACTGATGAATACAGCGCTCTAGGTTCTATTACTCATGTATTGTGGAAGATAGGTCAAGTTCCAGAGGTTCTAGATTCTGTTGAGACAATTATGGAAGCAGAAGAAGATGGTAGAATTAAACTTGAAAAGACTGACATAGTAATTAACATGCCACAAATCATCTGGCCGGAAGGTCAAATGGTTGTGAAAGAAAACAAAACTCTTACAGACGACATGGCATATGGCGGAGGCCAGATACTTGATATTGATACTGAGGAAATGATTGTTACCTTCATTGCACATCGCGGATGGGGACCTGACGGTAAGACAATCTATTGCATTGTAACTGATGCTACTCCTACAGGACCTGCAGAAATGATGGGAGTTACAGATGCGCCTACTGCAGCAAACTTGATTGATAAGGCAGCAGCAGCTGATTTATTCCAATTTAGTAATGGCATAAAGGGATCTGGACCTGTAGGGTTCCAAGCTGGAATTGCTGCAGCTGCTCCTGGTGATGAAAATTACAGCCCTATGTGGAGAATATTTATGATTGAATGGAATGATCCTGAAAACGCTAAACTTCTAGAGACTAAAGCAGACATTGATGAATTTCAATCAGAAGATCTCATTTCAGTAAATCTAGCGCGTCCAATGAATTCGGATCATATAGTAAACTGTCCATTCATTGATCCTTTTCAATAGAAACTCTCAGTTTTAACAGTAAAGGGATAAATTGTCTAGAGAAATTTTATTCTGATGTTGGAAGGAAAACTGTACATTGTTGGTGTAGGTCCGGGACATCATGATCACATGACCTATCGTGCAAAACAAGTAATTGAAGAAAGTGATACCATTGTTGGTTATGAGACATATGTCAATATAGTGCAAGATCTAATTGAGGGAAAGGACGTATACAGATATGCAATGACACAAGAGGTTGAACGAGCGCATCAATGTATTGATCTAGCTAAATCTGGAAAAATAGTTTCGTTAGTTTCAAGTGGTGATCCAGGAATTTATGGAATGGCTGGCTTAATCTATGAAATGCTTGCAGAGTCAGACTGGGATCCAAAGAATGGTTTACCTGTTGAAATAATCCCTGGTATTTCAGCATTGAATTCCTGTGCTTCGATTATAGGCTCACCACTGATGACGGACTTTGCGGTTTTGAGCATGAGTGATCTTCTTGTTCCATGGGAAATAATTGTAAAAAGAGTAGAAGCTGCAGCCCAAGGAGATTTTGTTATAGTTATTTACAACCCATCAAGCAAAAAACGAATTCATCAACTTCAAGATACTGTCAAAATTCTACTAAAATATCGAAAACCTACTACCCCTGTTGCGATTATCAAAGGCGCTTTTAGAGACTCACAAACAGTTGTTCTTACAGATTTAGAAAACCTGACCAATCATTCAGATAAACTAGGAATGATAAC
>JACZSC010000066.1 GCA_022574415.1 Nitrososphaerota archaeon
GACGCTTTAATCGCGGAAGCCTCCGAAACACTAGGTGTTCCCTCAAAGGTTTTGACAGTTTGAGACGGGTTTGGTACTTGAATATTCATTAAATCATCTTTTTCAAAATATTCAATTGGAACATTCATTTCTTTACCAATTTCAATTAAACCTTTAACGTCTTGTGGTTTCTTTAATGAAACAAACTTGGCAATTGATAAGGGACTAAGGTTGTTTTTTTCAAAACATGATTGCAACCATTTCTTGATTGTTTCTTTTGGTGTATCCCAATGTAATCCTATTCCTACAACAAGGTTTGGTGGTCTATACACAACAGCATCTTTCAAAATTTCTGATTCAAAAATTTTGTCCGAAATAATCAAAAATCCTTTTGATTTTGAATTTTTTAATTCCTCAAATGAAGAATAAATTTTAACATTTTTTGGTAAATCAGCTTTCCACCAATTTTTGTTTCCAGCATCTTGATACACTCCAATTTTTTCCTCATTTATCATTAATGCACTGATTTTAGTTACAGTTGAGTCGTCATCAATCTTCCACCCAAATTCTTTTCCTACAAGATCAACTGGTATAGTTTTGTTTACATCAGCAGCAGTAGTGATTACAGACGTTGCACCAAGTTTTTTGGCAATTTGCTCAGCTAATTCATTTGCACCACCAAGGTGGCCTGAAAGAGCACTTATTACAAAATTTTTCTTATCATCTATAACAAGAACAGCAGGATCGGTCTTTTTGTCTTTGATATGAGGGGATATCAGTCGTATTACGGCACCAAGGGAGAACAAACAAATCAATGCATCATTTGTTTTGAAAAGCTCAGAAATTTTTCCAGCAGTAGGTTCTGAATACCACTCTATTTCAGCATTATTGTCAGAAAATTTGGCTGGAGCAAAAATCCTCCATGAAGGGTATTTTTCTTTTAATGACAAGCCAATTTTTATGCCATTCTTTGTAATTGCAAGAACTGAAATTTTTTCCATAATACGATCCTTTTTGATTTAATAAAATATCTTACTTTTCAGGATATCTAGATAATACAGATCCATCAAAATCAAATAGAACTACCTCAAGCACAACTTTATTCTCAGATTGTTCTTTCATGTGATCATAAACCTTGGAACAAATTTTTTTAAAAAATTCATTCAATTTATTCCCTTGAATTATTTCTTGAACGTGTCTAGCTGAATTGGCTTTTTTTATTTGATTTACTAGTACTTCATTTGCACCACAATTTTTTGCTAAATCTGCAAGAAAACTCATATCAACTTTTGAGCCTTTAACATGGGTCTGTTTAACACCCTTTGCCATTTTTGAAAGCTTTCCAATAAATCCAACAACATAAGCTTTTTTGATTCCTTTTTTTGCACACTGTTGAATTGTATAACTTGAGAAATCTCCCATTTTCACAAAACAATGTTCTGGCAAATCCACCAGCGTTTTTGAGAATTCTTCGCTTCTTCCACCAGTAGTTAACACAGCAATATCATCACCTAGCGCTAATGCAACATCTAGGTTTTGTCTTATGGATGCAGCAAATGATGCGGTCGAATATGGAAATACAATACCAGATGTTCCAAGAATTGATATGCCACCAACAATTCCTAATCTAGGATTATCAGTTTTCAAAGCAAGCTCTTTACCTTTGGGAACTGAAATTACAACCTTAATTCCACTTTTTGAAAGTATGTCTTGAGCAACTTCTTTCAAATTTTCATTAATCATTTGTTTTGGAACTGGATTAATTGCAGGTTTGTTAATCTCTAACCCAAGACCCGGTTTTGTAACAACACCAACTCCTACTCCACCATCAATTTCAATCTGAGTAATATTATCCGTCAATGATAAATTTACAAAAATTTCAGCCCTATGTGTAACATCAGGATCATCTCCTGCATCTTTAATGACTGAACAGCGTGCTGAATTTTCAGTAAATTCACAACTATGAATTTTTATTTTTATTGAATTGCCTTTTGGTAAAGTAACGTCAACACTTTGAATTTTTTGTTGTTTGATTATTGATAATATTGCAGCTTTTGATGATGCAGTAGCACAAGTACCAGTTGTAAAACCCTTTCTGAGTTTTTGTTTTTGTAGTTCTTCCAACGTCAAATCAAGAGTACCTTTAAAATTAAATGTTATAGAATCTCCCTTATGAAGAAACCCACCTCTCGGATTGTTATAACTGGTGCCAATGGCTTCATAGCAAGGAATCTTCGTAGATTTTTGAATGAAAAGAAAATCGCTACAATTTGTATTGCTAGGAGAAATTTTAGAAATTATAAATCTGAAACTAAAATTATTTCTACCAAATTTTCTCATATACCAATTTCTAAATTAAAAAACTCGAATTCGTTAATCCATCTAATTGGAATTGGAAAGGAAACTCCTGAAAATAGTTATCAATCAACAAATATTGAATTAACTAAAAAAATTATTAGACTATGTAAAAAAGCAAAAATAAAAAAAATTATTTATAACAGTGGACTCGGCGTTTCAAAAAAAACTACCTCGCGTTACTTTATCTCTAAGTTAAAAGCTGAACAATTAATAATTAATTCTGGTTTAGATTACACAATTTTCAGACCATCATATATTCTTGGGACAGATGATCTTCTTTCTCAAAATCTGAAGAAACAAATCAAAAAAGGTTCTATTATAATTCCTGGTTCTGGAAATTATAAGCTACAACCAATTTCTGTAAATGATGTTGTAAAAATAATTCTGCAAGCAACTACTTCAAAAAAATTTTCTAAAAAAATAATTGATCTAGTTGGACCTGAAATTGTTAGTTTTGAAAATTTTGTGAAAACATTTTCCAATTCAAACAAAATTAAAATTAAGAAAATAAACTTAGAGGATGCTTACTTTGACGCACTTCATAATCCAAGAAGCATCTTCGGTGTGGATGATCTAAATATTATGTTGGGTAGTTATACAGGAAATTTTAGAACTTTGGAAAAAGTTTCAGGTTTGAAATTAAAATCATATAAGGAAATTTTAAAGTCCAGCAGCTTGCCGTAAAACATCTGCTTTATCGGTTTTTTCCCATCTAAATTCCGGTTCGTTTCTACCAAAATGTCCGTATGCTGCCGTTTTTTTATAGATCGGTTTGTTCAAATCCAAATGAGATATTATTGCTGCGGGCGTCATTTCAAAATGTTTTCTAATCAAATTTTCAATATCTTCTTCAGGTATCTTACCAGTTCCAAATGTATTAACCATGAGAGAAAGGGGTTCTGCAACTCCTATTGCATAAGCAACCTGTACTTCACATTTATCGGCTAAACCTCCTGCAACGATATTTTTTGCGATGTATCTACACATGTAAGATGCAGATCTATCAACTTTTGATGGATCCTTCCCAGAAAAAGCTCCTCCACCATGTCTTCCGTAACCTCCATAGGTATCTACAATAATTTTTCTTCCAGTGAGCCCTGCATCACCATGAGGACCTCCAATCACAAATTTTCCTGTGGGGTTAACATGAATTTTGATATCATCACTCCATAGTTCAGCACATGCAGGTTTGATTACCTTTTCAGTGATTGCGTTGGTTAACTCATCATTTGAAACACTTGGATCATGTTGAGTCGAAATTACAATAGTCTCGATTTTTTTTGGTTTATCATCTTCGTAGAGAATAGAAACTTGAGATTTTCCATCCGGTCTCAACCATGGTAGTTCTCCAGTCTTTCTAACATCTGCAAGTTTTTTGGTGAGTTTATGGGCTAATAATATAGGCATAGGCATTAGTTCCTTAGTTTCATTTGTTGCATAACCAAACATCAGTCCTTGGTCTCCTGCCCCAAGTTTTTTTTCATCCGTGGCAGTTACACCTTGACTAATATCTGGGCTTTGAGCATGCAATCTTAACATTACTTCACATGAATCAGCATCAAAAAGTAATTCAGGATCATTGTAGCCAATCTCCCTAATTGTTTGTCTGACCAATTTTTCTTGTTCCTGTTTATCAAAATTTGCCTTGGAGGTGATTTCACCCGCAATTGCTACAAAGCCAGTGGTCGTCATGGTTTCAACTGCCACTCGTGATTTCGGATCCTGTCTTAGATACTCATCTAAAATGGCGTCTGAAATCTGATCACAAATCTTATCGGGATGCCCCTCAGTAACAGATTCAGAAGTAAAAAGGAAATTTTTTGCCATAAAACCCCTAATTTTCAGAGTTCATCTTCTAATTTGATAAATAATACATTATTTCCTCTCACAATAACTCGACCATAATTTGCAATGACCTTATTATCATGAATCTCTTCAGCGTCGGTCATAATCAAATTCATATAAGAATCTACATTTTCCATTTTTCCTTTGTATTCTACTTCACTCTTCAGTCTAACAGTGACATATTTCTTTGTACTCTTCTGGAGTATTGTTAGAGGTCTTTTAGCACTTGTTTGCGACACTTGTTTTTCACTTGTCATGGCTTCGATGTTATCCAGAATAAAAGCCTTGCCCATTTAGATTTCAAAATAATTCCTTTAGTTTTTACATTTCATAATCGTATACACAGAACATTGATTTCAACGTCCATCAAAAAATTAGATCAGATTCTTGGCGGAGGTATTAGGGATGGTCTTATCACAGATATTTTTGGTGCTCGTGGAACAGGCAAAACAGAATTGGTGATACAGATAGCAATAAACTCTCTACTTAGTGACGGCAAAGTCTTTTTTCAAGATACAACAGGAAAATTTAGACCAGAAATAATGCATAAAGTTATTCAGGAACGCCAATTAGATGTGTCTTTATTGGAAAATGTTCAGGTAGCTAGAGTAACTAATACTTCAGAACAAATTCAATATCTATCAAAAATTAAAGACTCTAATTTTGCTTTAATCGTAATTGATAATATTACTGACTTGTTTTCGTTTGAATACTCCAAAGACAAGCTATCATTAGAAAAAAACATTTCTTTCATGAAATACATGCATACTCTATCACTATTTTCTATACAAAACAACGTTCCTATTGTAATAACAAATATGATTAGAACCATCGATAACAAAGAAACTGAAAACTTAAAAAATTCCATCGACATGTTCACACATATTAAAATCAGACTCTCAAAAGAAAGTAACAAATTCACAGGAAATGTGTATTCACCTTTTGAAAAAAACAAATTCTATTTTGTAATTTCTGAGACTGGATTGCATGATCAGTCTTAAGCTATTTAACCACGGTTATTCGAAAGAAAAATATGGCAGGAATTTTTGATTCTATTCCAATTATTGTAGTTATTTTATTTGTAATTGGACTTGTTGGAGTAATAGTATATGAAAAATCAAGGTCTAAGCAAACAGAAGAATCAACTTCTTGATCCATTTCTTACAGAGTTTAGCTCTTTTGGATTCAAACATTTAACTAAAATTCAAAAAAAAGCCATCCCAATTATTTTTCAAAAAAGAGATTCACTTGTAATAGCTCCTACCGGTTCTGGAAAAACAGAAAGTTCAGTCATCCCAATTTTTTCTCACATTAAACAATCAAAAAGAAATGGTAAGATTAAAGCGCTTTATATCACTCCATTAAGGGCTCTTAACCGAGATATATTTAGAAGAATTATTCGTTATGCAGAAAATTATAATTTAACAATAGAAATTAGACATGGTGATACATCTCAATCACAAAGGAGAAAAATAACTAAATCTCCTCCTGACGTTTTAATCACTACTCCAGAAACACTAGTGATACTTCTAACACAAAAGAAAATGTTAGAGGCATTATCTGAAGTGGAATGGATTATTATTGATGAAGTTCATGAACTGTTGTCAAGTGAAAGAGGCTCACAATTATCTCTTAGTCTTGAACGACTTCAACTAGTTTCTAAGACTGAAATTACTAGAATAGGATTATCAGCAACTATAGGAAATATTGTTGACGCCTCCAAATTTGTAGTAGGAACAAAAAGAAAATGTAAAATTATTCAAGATACCTCTCTTCGTAATTATGATGTAGAAGTAAAATATGTAGATGGAACAATTTCTGATGTAGCAAATTCAATAATTGAATATGTTAAGAAATTAAATCTTAACTCCCCTATCTTACTATTTACAAACACTCGTGGAGAATCAGAATTTTTAGCCTCAATCTTAAAAGAAAAGTCAGACATTAACATAGAGTTACATCATGGTTCACTTTCAAGACAAGTAAGAGAAGAAACCGAATTCACCTTGAGAGAAGGAAAACCTGGCATAGTTGTATGTACTTCTTCACTTGAATTGGGACTAGATATCGGTTCTATAGATTTAGTAATTCATTATGGTTCTCCACGTCAAGTTTCAAAACTTGTTCAAAGAATTGGTAGAAGTAGACACAATAAAGACTCATCTGCTAGAGGATTAATAATTACAAACCATGCTGATGATGAATTTGAAGCAAAAGCTATACTTGAAAGAATCAAAGAAGGATCTATCGAAGAACAAAAAATTCATGATGGTTCATTAGATGTTTTAGCCCATCACTTAGTTGGTATGGCTATACAATTTGGCGAAGTATCAGTTGAACATGCATTTAAAACATTAACAAAGGCTTATCCTTTTAGAAATCTTAAACTTGATGATTTTTATGATGTGTTAGATCTTCTTGATTCCAACTATTTGGTATTTTTTGATAAAAAAAAGATGAGTTTTTGGAAAAAAATTAGAGCATTTCGGTACTATTTCGAGAATCTCTCTACAATTCCAAACATTCTCAAGTTCAAAGTTTTTGATTCTGTCGGTAAAAAGATTATTGGAACATTGGACCAACGATTTGTTGGTGATTTTGGAGAATCTGGTAATGTTTTTGTTTTAAGAGGATTACAATGGCGTATTCTAAATGTTGATGAAAAATCATTAACAGTAAATGTAGAGCCTATTAGATCAGG
>JACZSC010000067.1 GCA_022574415.1 Nitrososphaerota archaeon
CAGTGGTACAGAACCGAAAAAGATATTCCTGCAATTGATGCCATTAATGAAACCTTTGCAGGTACTGGTGAAACTGAAAAAGAAAATCGTAAAGATTTCTCAGATAAGGCAGATCCAATAAGAGAACACGATTGCATCTGGTGTATGGCATGTGTATCAGTTTGCCCGCCACTAGCAGTTCTTGTTGATCAATCATATCAAGAATACCACGAAAAAGCAGCTGGAACATTTGTAAAAATGGAATCGGGATCAGCTAATCCACACGCACACGATTAGAGTTTTTTCTTTTTTTAATTTTTTAATTACAATATTTACTTGATTTTTTTCTGCATGAACAAATTTTAGTTAGATGACCTCATCGATTCTTGCAGAGGTCGCCTAGCCTGGTGGGGCGTGGGCCTTGAGAGCCTATGTGCGTAAGCATGCGGGGGTTCAAATCCCCCTCTCTGCGTTTATTTTTTCCCCAATTTGCCCAGTGCCGCTAACATTGCAGATAGCTGTATCTCTGGATTAGATCCAACAAGAATTCTATAGTCATACTTTGCAATGATTTCTATAATTTCACTCATTTTGTCATTTTTTGTAGAAAAAACAGCAGTGTTGATGTACTTTAAAAAATCTGATTCTGACATACCATACACTTTGATTAATTCAATCATTTTGTTTCGTGCATTTGCAAGTTTGCCATCAAGTGCCAGTTTTAATACATCCCCAACATCTGATGTTTTTGTAAGACCAGCTGATGCCTTGACGTTTACTTCTGAAATGTTACCTAAACTAGCTACAGCCTGCATTAGATTAATGGCATGTCGAAGATCGCCGCCAGAATATTCAGAAATTGCCTTTAGTCCTTTATCATCTGCCTCGACCTTTTCTTTTTTTGCAATTAATTTAAGATAAGAGATAGTATTTTTTTCAGGAATTGCAGTAAATTTGAATACAGCACATCTTGATTGGATTGGACTAATTATTTTTGAAATGTTATTTGCAATGAGAATAAACCTGCAGAATTTTGAAGTATCTTCAATAATTCGACGCAATGCAGTCTGTGCATCAGAGGTCATTTCATCTGCCTCATCTAAAATTATTATCTTAAATGGAATTTCTGCATCTAACGCAGCATATCTAGAAAACCTTTTGACACGTTCTCGAACCATATTGATCCCTCGTTCATCTGAGGCATTTAGCTCCAGTGTATGATCACTCCATCGATTACCAAGAATTTGTTTTGAGATACACAATGCGACAGATGTTTTTCCAACACCAGCAGAACCAGAAAACAAAAGATGTGGCATCTCTGCTTGATTTTTTAAAAGAGAACCTAGACTTCCTATGATCTCATCTTGGTCAACAACATCAGATAGTTTTGATGGACGATACTTTTCAACCCACATTATACCTGAAGAGGACATCCGATCTTTGATTTTTTAACCACTAAATAAATCACATAATTAATAGGATCAATTGATCTCACCTTTTTGTTAGCTAAATTGATCGATCTGTTTCTTGAAGATCCAGCTTGGATCAATGATCTCATGAACATTCAGGACCTAGAGAAGGTACACACTACAGGATTTGATCTAGAGGATGTTAAAGTCACCTTTAATCATGATGTGAAGGTCAAGGTGTCTGACATTGATGTTGAAGGAAAACAAGGTGAAGTACTTAATATTCCAAGGTGGATTGCACAAGTTTTACAAAAAGACAATCATGTGCAAATACAAGATACCGACATGGTAGTAGAATTAAAGCAAGCAACAGTTAAGGAAAACGTTCAAGGTGAATTTGAGCTTGCAACACTTGAACCACATTTTTACATCAAGGTCAAATCCTATATGAAATCACTTGAGCAACAAGACTCTGATAAGGTAGAAAGCATGTTAAACTCGCTTGTCCGAAAAAGAAAAGGAAAGATAATTCATCTAGCTGATTCCTCAAAACTAACTACAAACTTGGCAAAAAAGTTAACTATTGAAGAACGTGAATATTACAATAACCTATACAATATCAGCACAGATTTCACAAAACAAATTCTTGGTGATAACAAATGAGTAAAGTAGAAACCAAGTTCACAGAGTCTGCCCTATCAGATATGGTAAAAAATTTTCTGGCCCAATTTAAGGATAAAACTGGTTCATTCACATATGTGGAACAAATCGATCAGATGATGCCAAAAATCTCCAAGTATATTATTATTGATTATAATGACTTGGTATTAAATTCTGATATTGAATCAAAATTTAATGAAAATCCTGATGAAATTCTAAACGCATTTGCTAGAGCAATCAAAGAAATACTACAAGAAAGATTTCCTAAATATGCTGAAAAAATTAAAGATGAAATTCGTGCAAGAATAATAAATTATCCAGTACAGAGAAGTCTTCGACAGATCAATGCTGAAGTCATTGGAAAGGTGACAAGTGTTTCGGGAATGGTAGTTAGGTCCTCAGAAGTAAAACCATTAGCAAAAGAGCTCATTTATGTTTGTCCAGATCATCATATCACACAGAGATTTCTACTTCAGGGTATGAGTGTTAATGTTCCAGTTAAATGTGACACTCCAAATTGTCAACACAAGGATTTAGAAATAAAGCCTGAATCAAGCACGTTTATTGACTTTCAAATTCTTAGATTACAAGAGTTACCAGAAGACCTACCACCTGGACAGATTCCTCACTATATTGATGTCACAATCAAGCAGGACCTGGTTGATAACGCAAGACCTGGTGATCGAGTCATTCTCACAGGAATTGTACGAATTGAACAAGAACCAATCGTTGGTGTAAGCAGAGCAAGTAGCGGTCTTTATCGATTACGAATTGATGGAAATAATATTGAGTTTCTTGCAGGTCGTAGTGGAGTAAAAGCATCAAGAAGAACAGAAAGAGAAGAAGTTTCACCAGAAGAAGAAAAGGCAATCAAAGCATTAGCCAGGGATCCTTCCATAGATCAAAGACTAATTGATTCATTCGCTCCGCATATTAAAGGTCATGAATTAATCAAAGAAGCAATTCTTTATCTTATCATAGGTTCTAATCAAAGAATCTTATCTGATGGAACTAAGATTCGTGGTGACATTAACATATTTTTGGTTGGAGACCCTGGTACTGCAAAAAGTGAGATGCTAAAATTCTGTGCAAGAATCGCACCAAGAGGACTCTATACATCTGGTAGAGGATCTACTGCAGCTGGTTTAACTGCAGCAGTGGTTCGAGACAAAAGTGGAATCTTTATGCTTGAAGCTGGCGCAGTTGTTCTTGGTGATCAAGGGCTTGTATGTATTGATGAGTTTGACAAAATGACAACAGAAGATAGAAGTGCATTGCATGAAGTAATGGAACAACAAACAGTAAGTATTGCAAAAGGCGGTATTGTAGCAACACTGAATGCACGAACATCAATTCTTGCAGCCGCTAATCCAATGTATGGTAAGTATGATCCATTCAAAAATATCACTGAAAATGTAAACTTGCCAATTCCTCTTCTAACAAGATTTGATCTTATTTTCGTTGTAAGAGACATTCCATCAAAGGAACGAGATAGAAATATTGCACAACATATCATGGATCTTCATTCAGCTACTGGTATAGAGAATAGATCTTTGATTGATGTTGATATTCTAACAAAATATCTAGGATATGCAAAAGGGCTAAACCCTACTATGACAAAAGATGCAGAAGAAAAATTACTAGAGTATTATCTGAAGATGAGAAACGTCGAGTCTGAAGAGATGATAACAGTTACTCCAAGACAGCTTGAGGGTCTCATCAGGCTTGCAACTGCCAGATCCAGACTATTGCTGAAAACAGAGGTAGATGCAGATGATGCAGAACGTGCTATATTCCTAATGGAAAGCATGCTACAAGATGTTGGCGTTGATGTTAATACAGGAAAGGTAGATCTTGGAGTATTACAAGGTAAGCCCAGAAGTGAGATGGCAAAAGTTCAACTTTTTATGGATATTTTACGGGCCCTAGAGGGTGAACCACCAACTCAAGTGGAAGAAAAATTATTTATTAAAGAGCTGGTAAAAACCGAAAAATTTACTGAAGATGAAGCACATGAATATGTTAGAAAAATGGGTAGAGAAGGAACTATTTATGAGTCGTCTCCCGGTCATATTAGCCGGGTAAGATGAAGATAATAGATCTAGATTTACCGAACCCAGCAAAGGATTTTCTCAACGCTGAAGGATATTCCGATCTTTATCCTCCTCAAATTGAAAGTATAGAGGCAGGTCTTTTAGAGCAAAAAAGTATTCTTGTTTCTGCCCCAACTGCAAGTGGAAAAACACTCATTGCAATACTAGCAACGATAAACTTTCTATCACAAAGTGATGGGAAGGTAGTCTATCTTAGTCCACTGAGAGCCCTAGCAGCTGAAAAATTCTCAGAATTTAAAAAAATAGAAAAAATTCCACTTGGAAGAAAGATCAAAGTCCAAATCTCAACTGGAGATTTTGAATCAACTGATAAAACACTTGAGCAAAGTGACATTTTGATACTAACAAATGAAAAAATGGATTCAATTATTCGACACGGCGCACAATGGATTGAAAAAATCGGACTTGTAATTGCAGACGAAGTTCATCTAATTGGAGATCAAGATCGAGGACCAACACTTGAGATAATTTTAACAAAACTAAAGCTTCTTCATAAGAAACCACAAATTATTGCTCTAAGCGCTACAATTACAAATGCTGATGAAATATCAGAATGGCTTGGATGTACCACAATAGAAAATAAATGGAGACCTGTTCCTCTTTCTGAAGGTGTTTACGATGATGGCAGGGTCACAATGCATGATGGCAAGTATTTTGAGGTGGAATCAACAATTAGAGGCCCCTCTATTGATTTGGGCGTAGAATCCGTGCGTGATGGTGGACAAGCCTTGGTGTTTGCAGAAACAAGGACACGATCTGTATCTCTAGCAGCAAAGGCAGCTGATATAATTTCAAAATATTTGAAAAATGCAGAAAAAAGTGAATTACAAAAAGTTTCAAACAAAATATTGAGTAACAACGAACACACTCAACTAATTAGAACATTAGCTGAGTTAGTTAAAAAGGGAGTTGCATTTCATCATGCAGGTTTAAATCAAAATTGTAGAGAAACAATTGAAACTGAATTCAGAAAAGGAACAATAAAACTTCTTTCATCTACTCCAACACTAGCTGCTGGGATTAATCTACCTGCAAGGCGAGTTATAATATCTAATATTAGCAGATACAATGCACGTATAGGTGCAAATCAGCCAATTAGTGTTCTAGAGTATAAACAACTTTGTGGGAGAGCAGGACGTCCTCAATATGATGATCATGGCGAAGCAATTATTGTCAGTAAATCAAATAGTGAAGAATTAATTGATCATTATATTAATGGAGAACCAGAACCAATACAATCTAAAATTTTAGATGATAAGTCATTACGAATTCATGTTTTGAGTTTAATTGTAACCACTCCAGGAATAAAAAAAGATGAAATTTTAGATTTCTTTTTACAAACGTTGGGTGGACTACAGTCACGAAAATCTACAATCAAGTTTGGTGTAGACATTGCTTTACGATATCTATTAGAAGAAGATTTTATAATAAAAAAAGGAGATAGATATGCAGCAACAGATTTTGGAAAAAAGGTATCAAAACTGTACATTGATCCACTTACTGCAACTTTTTTCAGAAGTGCAATTGAAAATGTTTCTGAAGGAAGAAAACATACCTTTGGTTTTTTGCATTTAATATCTGACTCTGAAGAATTTTTCCCAAAATTTGCTCTTCGCAACAAAGATTACGAAACTGCGAGTCTTTTGATTGAAAATAATGCATCTCAATTAATTGAGCTGATCTCTGAGTACGATTGCACACGAAGTCTTTTGGCTCTACATTCTTGGATTACCGAATCATCCGAGATCTCGCTTTCTGATAATCTCAAAATTGAGTCAGGCGATATGCATAGAATGGTAGAAACCGCAGATTGGCTTGTTTATTGCCTGCGTGAACTTGCAAAACAGCTTGAAAGAGCTGATCTATTGGATGAGCTAGACGCACTTCGAAAGAGGATTGTTTATGGAATCAGAGAAGAATTACTAGAACTTGTAAAAGTCAAGGGAATTGGTCGTGTGCGTGCTAGAAAATTATTCAAACATGGTGTCAAGAATCTTAATGACCTTTCTACCATTCCAGTTACAAAATTAGCAGAGATTGATAAAATTGGTTCGACACTTGCGGATAACATCAAGTCTCAATTACGAAAAGGTAGATAATTGACACAAGAAATTATTCCAGCTATAATCGTATCTGTTATTGCATTCTTTACTGTTTATGTCAGTACGCCATTCTTAATCAAAGGTTTGGAAAAACGAAACTTTACTGTCAAAGATTACAATAAAAAAGAAACTACAATGGTTGCAAGACCCGGTGGTATTTCAATTATTGCAGGCATCCTAACCTCCGAATTTGTTTTGTATGGATTTTTCCAAATAAATGAGATACTAGTTGTCATTATTACAACTTTTCTTGCATTCATAATTGGAATAATTGATGATAGAAAAGTCCTAAGTGGTTGGTTTAAGCCAATAGCTCTTGGGATTGCAACCATTCCAATTATTTTGTTTGGAGCTTATGATTCAAATCTTGCATTCCCACTTTTTGGTGAAGTAACAATACCAGCATTATATATTGGAATTATAGTTATTATGATACCAGTTACTGGAAATACAATTAATTCAATTGATGTTTTAAATGGTGTTGCAAGTGGTTTTATGACCATTGCAGGTTTTGCATTAACAACTTGTTTATTTATAATTCAAAATTACGAAATTGCAATAGTTAGTCTACCATTGGGATTTGTA
>JACZSC010000068.1 GCA_022574415.1 Nitrososphaerota archaeon
GGATTTTTGTTCTTCTTTTTGCCTCAGCTTTTGCAGATTTTGTATTCATTAATTTTTCAAGTTTCAAAAGTTTTTTGTAAAAATGGTCTAGTGTCCATTTTTTATCGTTGGGTTTTCTTTTAGAACAGAAAGGATCAGATTTGTTATAAAAAGGCCTATGTTCAGAACCACCTACAGCAAAAGCCCTTGCAATTCCAATAGCGCCCATTGCATCAATCCTATCTGCATCTTGGAGAATTTTACCTTCCAAAGTAGAAGGCATTCTATTTTGTGAAAAGCTATGATCACGAATTGCGTCAGTTATAATTTTAATTTCAATGTCTGTTAAATTGAATTTTTGTAGAAATTTTTTTGCTTTAATTGAGCTTTTAATAGATGATTGTTTTGATCTTTTGTCAGATTTTGGGAATTGGATAATATCATGTAATAATACTGCACACAAAACAAGTTTTTTATTGGCTTTTTCTTTTTTTGCTAGCTTTTCAGCAGTATTGTAGACTCGCATTATATGGTCAAAATCATGTGCAGGGTGATTTGTGATTATATTTCTTACCTCTATTTTCAGATCTCCCAGAACATTCAATTTAAAATCGCCATAGTTTGGGTCTAACTAATTTCAATTTTCTCTGTGTTAGAAGTAATGTCCAATTAATCATAGTGAAAAAAATCACCCCCCCAATCCCTAAACCATCTGCAATTAAGATTCCCACAATTTTATTCTCAAATAATTCCAAAAATGGACTCAATACTATTTTGCTGATAGTAATCATGATGTAATATGATAAAATTCGGCCAAGCCAAAATCCAATATAAAGACCAAAACTTTTTGCTCGCATCATGCCATATGCGATAAACAACATGTTGCTTGGAAGTGGAGTAGCGGCAAAAAGAAAAGAGGTTAGTCCATAGCCTAATTTTTTGCGATTTAGATAATCTCCAATTGCGTCAAGATTTGATTTTTGCTCTTTACCTACAAATCTTCGAAACAGACTACTGATTCTTTTAAGAATGAATCTACCAATTGTTGCGCCCGTCGCCCCCACAATGGCCAGAATAATTGGATCCAAAGTAGTATCTAATGCATAAAATGATGCCAAAATAATCCATGTTGGTGGCATCAAAAGGGGAGCTGCGTTAACGCCAATCAGTAGAATAAAAATTCCAACATAGGAAAATTCACTTATCGTTTCAAAAATATCCGTCATTTTCCAATCGAGAAATTAAAAATAGCCATCTAAATCCTTTGAATGAGTTTAGTCTGTGAAAAATTTGAAAAAAAATTCATAAAATTAAAAAAATTCAAGTTTTCAGAAGAAAGGATCAAGTAATTGAAGAAATGGGACGAATCATGCAATATCTTTATATTCAAAATTTGCCTTTAATAGTCTGTGTTCGAGGTCATTTGGAAATGTTATAGATGTAATTTAACATTCAAAGAAGAAGGCCTTGCAAATATTCATCGACAAATTTCCAATCACTCTGTGAAGAAAATAAAAGCGGTTATTGTTTAATCATTTTTTAAATAATTTTATCAGTTTTGATCTAGTGTGGTGCAGGAGGTGGCTCCATATTTTAAGTTCAAATCACCCCACTTTTTGATCGCTAGATCGTGCTTAACAACTTGATCTCACCAAAAGGATCCTGAAACTATACCACCATATCTTATTTGAAAAATACTTGTGATCATTTCATCGTCCAAACAACGATTCACAATCTGCACAGGCCTCATGCACCCTCGTTAGACTTGAAACCTGTGCGGACAATTATTAACAGTTCGTATCAAATGTGAATGTAATAGAATTGAAACTTAATTTCTAGGACTACAGATTAGGTGGTATAAAATTTTGGTTAGCAAAGGCATCTAGTATGTCCTTTAGTGCATTAATTTCTGCATCAGTTAGTGTGACGTCACCTGATAGGACTTGCAATGCCAAGGATAGGTTTTCACCAAGACTTCCAGCACCTAGATTACCATCCAAGAAGCATCCTGCAAATAGACTTCCGCCATTTGTATTAGGCAAATCTGGGTTCTGTGTTAGCTTTAGTGTGAGCTGAGTTGCTAAGACAAATTTTGCAAGCCTATCGATTGGTGAATTGTTGATATTTGTTTCATCCTCACCTTCGACCCTCAAAATTCGAAGTGCTTCTCGTAACATGTCATCGGGATCTTGTCCTTCGTCAGCAATTGTGCCTGTTACCAAGAAAATACTTTGAGTTCTATCAAAGTCGTTTAATTGGTTATCTCCATCTAGATCAAACAACTTTGCCTTCCAGAATCCTGGTGTCAAACCATTACAGGCAGCATTATTTGCAAGTGTTACAGGAGTGACATCATTATTCTCTCCAGAAAGTAATGTTACAGTTCCAGAACCAACAACAGCGGTTAATCCTACAGTGAAACTGCTGGCAAGATCCTCAGTAACTGTAAAGTCACCTGGAACTAGGCCCAACCACCAAACAAATCCATCACTATTACTTTCCTGGCAAGTCATTACAGATTCTCCAAATGCATCTTCAGTTACAGGAACTCCATTGCGTTCTAGACAAATCAATACACCAGCTTGTGGCAGCTCACCATTATCTTGAATGCCATTTCCATTAAAGTCAAAGAACTTGAATGCATGAACATCAACTGGAATAATGTTTGCAAAGATAGCTCCTAATTCTAATTTCTCGCCACTAATTATGATGTGTGGTCCACTTGATATTGGTGAGGAATCTACTTGACCGTCAGGAACTACCTCTTCAACTGTATAAGAACCTGGAGCTAGATCCATGAACCAGAATATGCCATCAGAATTAGTTGTTGTGGAATCATTTACTGCAGTTCCCTTACCATCAGTACCAGAAAGATTGATTGTAACATCTAAAATGCCTGGCTCACCTGTATTACAAACTCCATTACCGTTTAGATCATTGCACTTTTGTCCATGAATTGAAGCTGGAATAAAGTTTGCAAAGACTGCCTCGAGTTCCAACACTTGACCACTAATTATGGTGTGTGGTCCACTTGATGTTGGTCCTGAAGCTACTGTTCCAGTTGGAACAGTTTCAGTTACAGTATATTCTCCTGGTTTAAGATTATCAAATGAGAAAACGCCACTACCATCAGTTGTTGTAGTTGTTTCAACATTACCATTCATCCCATCAGTGCCTGTGAGTGTAATGGTTACGTCAGCAACTCCTGGCTCTCCTTCATCACAAACTCCGTTGCCATTCAAATCGTCACACTTCTTTCCATTAATTTCTGCTGGAACAAAGTTGCCAAAAATAAATCCCAATTCAACTACCTCATCACTTTCTAATTCTACATTGACAGAGGTTGGCGTAGAAGGTTGAGAACCTTCAGGAACTGTTTCAGTTACTGTGTAGCTTCCTGGAGCTAGATCCATGAACCAGAATATGCCATCAGAATTAGTTACAGTGGAAAGGGGTCCTACTGGGGCATTCATGCCATCAGTACCTGTGAGCGTAATGATCACATCTGGAACGACTGGTTCGACAACGTTCCATTCGCCATTTCCATTAAGGTCTTCAAACTTTTTACCATGAATTTCAGCAGGCAAGAAGTTACCGAAGAGGACTGTAACATCTGTGGTAGAACCTTCTGGGATGTTAACTGTTATAATATTGGAAATTCCCTGGGAAACTCCATTTACAAAAACGCCACTTTGTTGCCAATCTAGGAAATTATCACAACTAACAATAACTCCAGAAATTTCATCTACCTGGCAGATGCCTTCTCCAATTACATAATCACCAAACACTGCCAAGTCTAACCATACTGGTGTAGCAAAGTCGTTTGTTACTGCACCATCTGGGAGAGGCTCTGAAATAGAAACTGGGAATCCATCAACTAAAGGTTCTCCTTCATCTTGATCACCATCTCCATTTAGGTCATTGAATTTCAATACATGTAACATTGGAAGCTCAACGACAACTTCTTGGGTCACTTTAAAGTTGTCAGTTTTTATTTGGTCTCTAGCAGGACCAAAGCCAGAGTCAGGCGAAAAACCAACTTGATTTCCTTTTACTTTCAAAGGAGTTGGTTCTTTGTCCAGTGCTTCCTTTGGTTCTAACGGTTCGCTATTTTTCTTCTTTCCTTTTTGATCTCCATCAATTATTGCAGCGTTATCCAAGTATCGTTCAAGAGGAATCATCCATGCTTTGTAAACTCCGCCAGGATTTGGAGTATCAAAGAATGGCATCATCTGTACAACAATTGCATCCTTATCAGAAAAGTGGTCAACATCAGTGTTTGTGTCATGACGAGCACTGGGACCGGCAACTCCATCGGGTTCATCTTGAATATGACATGGAATTGCTGGTTTCTTGCCATTACGAGATTCTTCCCTTATGTTATCTGATAGCTCCAAGTTGTTGCCATCGTTGTCTGTCAATTCAGAGGGTGGTACAAGCCGTACAATTACACCATCACTACTTATCTCAACTACACGACACTTTGAGGGATCCTCTGACAACAAAATTTTGCCACTAGGATCAGTTATTTGGAAAACATACGAGGCAGCAGGTAAACCAGCTGCAAACGCTGGAGCATTTGGTGGAGGACCACCATCCAGATACACTTCAATTTTTTGATCGTATCTTACATTTTCGTTTACAATTCCGCCATCTGGCGTTGTAGTAAATATTGCACCAGGCAATCTAGCTGCATCTGCAAGCAGTGGAGATGAAATTAAAATAGCTGTAACAAATATTGCAGATAAAATTGCAACTTTTCTTCCGCCCATGCCCAGAAAAATTATCTTTTATGAAGTATATACGATTATCGAAATGTTAAGCAGTTCATACTTTTTTTATTATCATATAATGAATCGTTCAAGATATACTACAATATTGTACTTTGTTTGGTTCCCTGTATAGGAATTGCAAAATTAGTACAACTCCCTAACAAAGAGTTCCCCGTATAGGAATTGCAAAATTAGTTCGAAACTGGTTACCAGTTCGTATCAAAGGTCGCTTAATTTCTAAGCTAAGCGCTTTGGGAGTACGAAATATGGCTAAAATAAACAAAAATTCCTTGTTATGAGATATGTTTTGGGTCTAAATTATTTTGATAGTTCGTATCAAATGTGCTAAGATACATGACAATATTGTACTTAATTTGGTTCCCCTGTATAGGAACTGAACTAAAAGTTTGAATCCTTAGAGACCTGCATCGTTTATGGGATTAATTTAGTTCCATTCAGTTGATTGGAAACTAAAATTCAACGCACCAGAGATGCAGGAGGTGGGATTTGAACCCACGAACCCCTGAGGGAAAGGATTTCCAATATATCGATCTTGAGTCCTTCTCGGTTGACCAGGCTTCGATACCCCTGCAAAATGATTTCAAAAAATTGATTATTTAACTTAACCATAATTCAAAATTTCAATTTTTAAACATTTTTTAAAATTTAGTAAATGGAAATGGAAATTTCTAGTTTGAGTTGACATTTTTTTTGAAAAAGCTTTATAATTGCCCTTAAGGAATTCAATTCAAGAAATGGTAACAGCTGAAGAAGCAAAAAACATGAGAAGTGGAATCAACATCGAAGGAAAAGTTGAAAGAAAAGAAGAGCCTAGAACGGTTAATACTAAATCCGGTGGAACAATTGATGTTTGTAATGCATATTTAGTTGATGAGAGTGGTGAAATCAAATTGACGTTGTGGGCCGATGATATATCCAAAATAAATGATGGAGACACTATAAAGATCACAAATGGATATACAAACACCTTCAAAGGTGAGGTTTCACTCACTAAAGGAAAGTTTGGTCAACTAGAGGTCATTTCTTAGATTGTAGACTTAATTTTTCATACTAACTAATGTATCCTAATTTTTTTTCATCCGAATCAGTCGGAATTGAGATTGGTTGATCAGTTAAACCTTGTGCAGTAGCTTGTGAACGTAGAACTTTAATTAATTCCTCCGTGTCTTTTGCTCGTTTTTCTAATTCGGACATGTCAAATTTGATATCTAAAATTTTGCAGAGCGATTCTAGAATTATTTTAGATGCCTTTGCATCAATTACATAACCAGAAGTTTCACCCAAAAGACAAATTCCAGAAATTGAAGAACGTTTTGCTATTCCAACTATTACACCATTCATTCCAGTAATGTTTCCTTTTTCCATTGATAGAATTCCAAATTTTGAAAGACCATCAACAATGTCTTTGGATGTACCAGTACCGTAAACTTTGGGATTTTTAGAAAATTTTCCAGTAATGAAGGCAGCCAAAGTGTAAATCTCCTTTACTTTCAACTTTTTACATAGTGAAATTATTTCCTCTGCAAGTGCATATTCCCCTTGTGCAGAAACTGGTTGTGTATCACCAGTTAGAAGAATTAGGTCTTGAGAGTTAACTTTACAATGAAATAATGAATTTTTTACTAAATCAACTGTACCATCAGATTGAATAGAAATTTGAGGTGGAAATGAAGTTGAATATATGCTTGCAAATTGTTTTGCTTTTAGCTTATCAATAATAAAGTCTACAGCTAATTTTCCTACAAATCCACTTCCTGGTAATCCACAAATAAGTTTTGGATGTTGAAATTTTGGTAATGTAGAAATTTCAACAGAAATTTTTCCAGTTAAAGACATGTGTTTTGGTTAATTACTAACAATATTAATCCTATAGATTAGTTAGTAGTAGATTCTATTTTCTTTTTGCTTTTCTAGCTGGTTTTCTTTTTGCTTTTCTAGCTGGTTTTCTTTTTGCTTTTCTAGCTGGTTTTCTTTTTGCT
>JACZSC010000069.1 GCA_022574415.1 Nitrososphaerota archaeon
GCAAGTCTTTTTTAACAATCTCAATAATTCCTTGTCTTTCAAGTCTCTTAACAGCCCTCCACATGGTGGTTCTAGGTTGAAGGAATTTTTTTCTTAATTCACTTTCTAGTGCTTGTCCTCCATTATTAAAAATAAAATTTATAATTTCTTTGTCATCCTCTCTTAAATTGGGTCTTAGTCGGAATATGTTTTCAGGATCAGATGTTTCTATTGAGACTTTTTGTGTTTGTACAGTTTCTATTTTCTTGGAGGTTCTTTGGAATTTTTTAAGGAATATTGCTCCGATTATGACAGCTGAGGCAATAGCACCTCCGATGAATATTAATGAATTATCTAGTGGTTCTGATGTTGATGATGATGTTGGGATTCCAAGTATATAGTTAATCTCGTTTGGACCATTTTGAAACGAAAATTTAGTTTGTTCGTTGATTAATTCCATATTTTGTGGTAAAGCACTCATTCCTACAATGATAGAGTTTTGTGGCACCAACAAAGTATAATCAGAGGGTGCCTCAATAGAAAATGTCCAAATTCTTCCCTCTTTCGAAACAAGATCATGGGTATCATAATCAAGTGAAATTATAGATGAGCCGAATGTTTCAACCAGTACAGTACTGCCTGTTATTTCTGTTGATAATAAAAAGTCATTTTCTGCAACTGCTACTAGATTATCAATAGAATTACCAAAAAGATTCACTGTAAAGTCTGGTTCAAGAGGATCTACTTCGATCAAAGAAGAGATATGTGTTGAACCATCCTGAAAGATGGTTAGATCAAGGGTTCGAGTTACGCTAAATGAATTCTGAAGAGGGATGGCTGCTGTAGCAATTATCAAGCCTGCTAGAATAATCGGCGCTTTAATCATCGTTGGGGGAATACCTTCTGTCCTTACAAAAAGGATTCCATCTTCTTGAATAGAGTACTGCCTATGAGGTACAATCATTTTTTGGTTCATTAGCTAATATCTTAGATTCATGGATTCAACTAGGTCCTGAAATCTTCGAAACTCCCGGAAAAATTCAAGTCCTTTCTCAGTAATCATGAAGAGTCTGTTCCTGTTATTTTTTACCGAATCTACCAATCCTGCAGTGATTAACTTCTCACATTTGTCTAATACTGCATAATGAGAGAGGTTCGCCTTTCTAGATATGGCAGAAACGATGACGCCTTCGCGTCCACCATCCATTGTGACATCTAAGATATCACCCATGATGCCCATTTCTGATCTGTATTGTTGTTTTGACATGAATAGTATACGGCAACTTTGTTTATCAGGGTCATCTTGAAACATTAAAGCGGAACGTAAAGCGGAACAGGCGTTTCACCATCAAAAATGCCAAAAAATCATGTTTTTTTCCTGCGGGGGAAAATTTCTATTAGAAAATTTTCAAAAGGCATAGTCTTAGGTTCAAATTATTACAATTTCAGTCTTTGATTCTTTTCTAAAATTTTTTGAAAATTTCTGAGTTTTCTCTAGAATATATTAAGAACAGAACCGTTTCTCACCGTCCCTAATCTACACTGATCATATTTGCTAGGACATGGTAAAATCACAAAACCAGAATTTACGTGCTGTTTTTGGCATAATTTTCATGCTAGCAGCATCACCCCTAGCTGTGACTTCTGTAGATGATCTTTCCGAAAACGTAGATAAACAAAGTGAAGATGTCATGATTTTTGTTATTGCTTTTGTTCCGGGTGGAATAAAAAACCTCGAATTGGGAAAATCCTTTGAATTATTCCAAATGGATCCAGTTACAGTTGAATTACTTGAATGGAGTCGGGCAAATATCGGATCTTTCAAAACGCCGATTTTGGTGGTATAAACCACCTATTCTTTTTTTTATTTAATTTTAATGAGATACTAATTTTATTAGTTAATCGTATGTTTAATAACATCAATTCTATACGATTCACATAAGTCATGGTTGGCCTGTTTGATCGTTTCACGAAAAAGGATGAGGAAGATTATGGAGGAGAAATGGTTGAAGAAGAACCACCTAAAAGCTATGAACCGGAACCAATGGAAACGGCGTCGGAGCCAGAACCAACACCCCATATGACTGAAACTAGTTTATCTGAATCACAGCCCCAAACAACATCTACAGCCACTAGTATTGGAATTGATGCGCTTATGGATAAGAGGGTAAAACTTGAAGAGGCGATTGATTATGTTGGCGTGATGATTAAGAATCTCAAAGACAAGCGAACTAAACTTGAAAAGGGTATTGAAGATGAATCTGTTGATATTAAAAATTTGAAAGAAAAACTTGTCAAGGTTAGAGAATACATTGATGAAGAAAACAAAGGGATTGATGATCTCACAAGAAAGAGATCTCAAGTTGAAAGTGAGGCTGATGAGGTGGCAAATATCATTAATGATCTACGAAACAAATTATCAAGCATAGATGGAATAGTAGATGCAGAAGGCAAAAAGATCCAGAGTTTTAAAGAATCACGTCCTCAACCCTAAAATTAAAAATTCTTTTTAGAAAAAATCTTTTACATGGATCGAGTTGTGGATGGAACCTCAGACTCTGTGGGCGTATTTGGAAATTTTGTGTCAACAGAGCTTTGGGCCACTGCGGCTGCCTCTTGCAGAATTTTTTCTGATTCGGTATTTGTTGTTTCATCAATTCCAAATGAAGCGTCACCAGAAAATGTTTCAGTCATCAAGCCACCCAACATTTCTGCCATTCTGCCAATTTCCTGTTCTGCTCCTGGCATAAATTTAGCAAGAGATGATTTCATGTTTTTCATTAGGCCAATTGTTGGCATTATAGTTACTACAGTATCACCAAGATCGTGTGCAGTAGTTAATCGAAGTTCAATTTGTTCAAGTGCCATTCTTGCACTTCCTAAAATTTTAGAAACTTTACGAATTTCTGCTAATTCGTTTGATAGTACTTTGCTTGTTTGAGTTTCATGTTGCTGAGTCGCAACGACAACTCGTTGAAAAATTTTTTCATCTCTCTCTTTTAATTTTGAAAGCATATTATCTAATTTAGAAATCTGTTTTTGAAGTCTTTGGATAGCTATCTCTACTCTTGGTTTTAGAGGACCCGTTGATTTTACCGCCTCCATGATCTTTTCAGTAATTCCTGAAGATGGTGATTTAGACCATTTGTTTTGAAAGCTAGTCATGATCTGTGCTCAAAATGTTAATTTTTAATTTAAGATGTAAAATTTGCTTCACTGAGAATAAAATTTTCCTAACTAAGTCAGCCTAACGCAATAATGGAAATAATCAGTAATTTATAATGGTGGGCCTTTGAGGATGAATCTTTTTGATGTGGTTAGATACTAGTGATTCATGATTTAGCAGTTCGCAGCATAGAGGACATTTAACCATTTCACAATTGAGATTAAAAAAATGTATTTAAATATTGTTTTTTAGCCGAATTGGGGTTGAAACCAAAAATTATTGGATATATTTCAGTTGGAGTTGGAATAGCAATGGTGTTTGGAGTCTATACATTGATTGATTCAGCTGACAAGAACCACCAGTCTGTTTTTCATGTAACTTTGGCAGATCCTACTATGTATCAAAATGGAGTTTTTACAGATTCTTTCAAAATTCAAGAAGGTAGTTATTATTTCACATTTGTGCCTAATGGGGACAGCCCCCAAACAATTGCAATTTCTCTTCAAGGACCTAATTATTATTCCATGGAGAGATTTGTACTTCATTCAGATTTTCATGATACAGGAATTTCTGAATATTATACATGGAGCTATGTTGGGGATGAAGAATCAACAATTGAGATTTCTTCTTCTCAGTTGATACAGATAACCATAGATCCTCATGAAAACTATGATGGACCAGTTTCAGTTTCTTTGAAAAGGATCTCTCAAGAAAACTAAGATGGCGTGATCCCCAAACAGCAGAACTTTGAGAGATTACCTCTCGTTTCAAGACACAGTGCTTGATCCATTTTTGTTCTGCGGGACCACGCTGTTTTAGTCGATAGAATTTATATCCATCGGCATTATTTTTACTATGTTTTTTACCTATTTATTGTTTAGTTAAAAAATTTACAGGAATTTAATGGAATTTAAGAAAATTTTCTATTTAATTTATTGATATTCAGAATGATCCTATTTTCAAGATTTCCCAAAAATTTTTCAAATTAGTAATTCTAAGATAGAGTATTCAAACCAATTAATAGAATGATTAGGAGGTGTGATTATTGGTTCCTTCAAAAAAGAAAAAACTCAAGTTGATAATCCTGCTTGTAGGCATTTGGTTTGTAATTATTCTTCCATTTCCTTGGATTATCAACAATCCCAATTTGTCTGAATCTGCACTTTTCAACCTTTTACCAATAATTGCAATAATGTCAGTGCCTTTTGTGGTCTTAGGAGTGGTTTGGACTTTGAAACCAGAGTTAACAACATAAACAGAGATTTGCATTAAAAATTGAATATTATGGGAAATTTTCCTTTTGTTTCAAATTTGCTTGAGATTGAGATTGCTTTTCAAGCTGTTATTAAGGCAGGCTGAAAGTTCCATCTGCAATGTTTTCAACATCGTTTGCAAGGTCATTTGTTATTGTTATAGAAAATAACTCAGAAAGATCTTTTTTGTAATTCTATTTATTAGGATGCCGTCGTGTGACTTTGCAATTGTACTGTTTTATGACATTTTTTACGTTTTATGATCCATATGCAAACCACATTCTTTATCGGATTCATTTTCCCACCACCAACGGCCTGCTCTCAAATCTTCTCCAGGTTTAATTGCTCTAGTACATGGTTCACACCCAATACTTGGAAATCCTTTGTCATGAAGCTTGTTGTATGGAATGTTGTTTGCTTTAATATAATCCCAGGTTTGATCCCATGTCCAATCAATAATCGGATTTATTTTGATCATTCCATTATGTTGTTCATCGATTTCAATTTTAGCAGCATTACCTCTATTTTGAGTTTGGTCACTTCTTAAACCTGTTATCCAGCAATTCAGAGTATCTAGCATTTTGTTTAGCGGATGAACTTTTCTAATACCACAACAAAGTTTTCTGTTTTCTGTACTTTCATAAAAAAGATTCATGCCATTTACTTTAACCATATCAATTACTTCTTGAGCATCTGGAAAAGTTATTTCTATGTTTATGTTGTATTTTTTTCTAATTTCATCCATTACATCATAGGTTTCTTGATTAAGTCTACCAGTATCTAGTGTAAAGATTCTAGATTTTGAATTAATCTTGTTTAACATATCAATTACTGCTACATCTTCAGCACCAAAACTAGATGCTAAGGCAATCTTTGTTCCAAAAGTATCAAAGCCCCATTTTAGAACCTCTTCTGTGGTTTTTAGCTTTTCATTTAGTTCAGCAATTTGCTCAGGCGTAAATTTACTCATATATCAAAGCCATTTTGTTTGTTTTATAATCATTACTAGTTTTTCAGACTATTCTAAAATTATAAACAGCTTTCAAACAAAAAAACCAAATGAGTGAAAATACTTCAATAATTGTTTTCCCCACAACATGGAAGGCCTGTCATCCACATCACAAATGTCATTGAAATTTACAAGGAAAATTTACTTCTTAAAGACGTTATTATAACAAACAGATTAGTTCTTGAACCACGGTTGTTCTTCCAGATAATCAATTTCTTTAATCATTTCTTCAAGTTTTTTTGTTATGGCAATAACTGATCTATATTCCTCATACATCTCTATTTCCTCTTCTTTTGCTAGTACATGAGCTTCTGCCTCATCAAAGAATTTGTTTTCCTTGTTTAGATGATCATACAGGAATATTGAATATGTTCTCAAAAATCTTGCTACTGGCTCTCTTGCATCTTCACCATTTTTCCATCTACGAAGATGATTTGAAATTTGTCTTGCGATGTTTCTTCCGAATTCATGTTCTATCATAAATTTACGGATTTCATCTTTTAGAGAACCATAGCTTGCAACACATGGAAAGTATGAATCCTCCTCTCTGGAATGATGAATTGCATCTACAAATTCTGAGATTATAATAGTGATTTTTTCTATATCTGAAAATGGTATTTCTGTAGCTTTGTATAATTCCTCAGCACATTTTGAGATTATTTTTTCTAGACGACTAACCTGATCATGGTCTGCACGAAGTGTGTCTGTAGCACTCATGGATTAGAATTTCTATTAGATAATATTTTAATTTGAATCTTATCTAAATTGGATTTATCGAAAAAAGTATCACTTTTTTTGGATCATATTCAATAATGCCAAAATGTGGTTTTGCCATTCCTGTTCCGTAATATCCTTCAGGGCCACCAAGTCCAATACGGATAATGTAGTTTTCATTATTTTGAATAGAAATCTCTTTTTTTTCTAGAGTAAATTTTGATATTTTTTCAATAGTGGGGGTTATCTTAGAGAGAATTTCTCTAGGTCCGTTTTCAGTTTGAATTATTACTGCTTCTTCATGTTGGTGACCACAAAATATGATAAAATTTTCAAAAAGGTTTTCTACTTCTTTAAATGCAGATGAAGGTTTGTAATTATAACCTGCAAAACTAAAAAATTCAAAATCTTCTTCTGAAATCCTTTGCCAGCTTTTCTGGTATA
>JACZSC010000070.1:0-4818 GCA_022574415.1 Nitrososphaerota archaeon
TACAGTAAACCATTCCAAAATAATTAGTTGCCATTTGTGATTCAATTTCTTCGATGCCAAGATCTGATACTGTTCCATAAATAGCAAAACCTGCATTATTTACTAGAATATCTATTCGTCCAAATTTTTCCAAAACAGTTTTTGTCATTTGTTTTACTTGAGATTTCTGTGAGACATCACATTGACATACTAATGTTTTTACATTAAACTCTGAAATCTTTTTTTTAACTGCTAAAAGTTTTTCTTCTCTTCGTGCAACAAGAATGAGATTTGCGCCTTTTTTTGCAAATTGAATTGTTGATGCTTCGCCAATTCCACTTGAAGCACCTGTAATTACTACAACTTTATTTTTGAAATCCATATAATCAAAAAATAATTTGAAAAATAAAGTACTTTCTATTTTAGATCGGGTTTGTTATATCTAATCAAGGCTAGTTTTACTAACAAAAACCATGTAATTGCAATTGGTACGTAATAGGTCGCAATTCTCCAAGCAATCACTGCATTCCACTCTACACCCTCTTCTGGCACATCAAAATCAAATGGATTGAGGTCATTCAGATATGCTATGATCCCAAATTCTGCTAGTCCCGATCCACCAATTGTAATTGGTAGGTTACCAATCGCGTTTGCGCCCATCACAGCCATGATGGAATCAAACGCATTAATGACATAGCCAGTACCAGAAGCAATGATCATGAAAGTAATTCCGTAAAAGATCCATGAAACAAGAGATAGTGCATAACCATTCACAAATACTTTTTTCGATTCCTTTGTTCTAAAATTTTGTCTACTCATAGTACAAATTTCTTTCATCCACATGTTCCCTTGGTCTATGGATTTTTTGCCTTTTTCTTTTCCAAATTTTATTATAAGTTTGGCAATCCCTTTTGGTATTTGGAATGTTCTTTTGGATGAAAGGAAAAATAAAATCACCCAAATTACCGTAACAAAAATGCTAGTTCCAAGAACAATTGCAGCTACCACATATGCACCACTAAGTAATGCCAAAATACCAGCCATTATGGATAATGTTCCCATTGCAAAAACTTCTGTAACAATATCTAGAATAGCAATCCACATTGCTTTTGCTGGTGGAACGCCCTTTTTATGCAGCCAATAAATGACAACAAATTCTGCTCCAACAAACATCGGAGTTGTAAATTTAATGAATTCGCTTCCAATTCTAACTCCTGACATTTTCCAAACAGAATCTATTGGGCCGAGATAGTGTCTTGCAATATACGTAAATTTGATTCCTTGTAGTCCAAGTTTTACCATCATTGCTAGTATGGCTATGGTAAATGGAATGACGCCAATTGCAAAAACATCTTCTGCCTTTATATCAAATTGTATTACAATGATAACAATGGGTATCATGCTAGCTGGAATAGCTATAATTCTCCAATTCATCGCAGATTTTTTTAGGTATTCAAATATAAGCCAATAAAGAACAACAACGCGAAAGATTGAAGTCAATTTTTATAGTTGGAACTGCTGGTTCAGGAAAATCTCTTCTTACCTCTAAAATTCATGAATACTATACCAGAAATGGGGCATTCTCAGCCATACTAAATTTAGATCCTGGTGTGGAATCATTGCCATACAGTTGTGATATTGATGTTAGAGATTATGTCGACATTGTTTCAATAATGAAACAATACGATCTTGGTCCAAACGGAGCTCTAATATTGACAAATGATTTGATCGCATCAAAAATAGATTCCATACAAGATGAAATAGACGAGGTTAATCCAGATTATTTGTTAATTGACACGCCTGGGCAGATTGAATTGTTTGCATACAGGGCAAGCGGTAAGTTTCTTGTTCAAAATTTACGTATTGATGAGAAGATGAGTATCTTTCTATTTGATGGTGCTTTGATCACAAGTCCAATAAATTTTGTTTCAATTGCATTATTAGCTACTTCAATAAAGTTACGACTTGGTTTGCCTGCAATTAACGTTCTAACAAAAACTGATCTAATTGGTAAAAAACTAAAAGACATTCTAAAGTGGTCTACCAATTTATTTACATTAGAAAATGCTATTTCTCAAGAGGCTGATGGTGAAACATATACATTAACTACAAACATTTTACGTGGTCTCAATTTAGGTGGATTTGCCCAAGGACTAATTCCCATATCAAATGTAACTGGTGAAGGAATGGTTAATTTGCAAACTGCGTTAAGTAGAACCATCAACTTGGGAGAAGAGGTTGAAGATTAATTGGCAAATAGCGTCACTGTAAGAGCGCCATCATCAACGGCAAATTTAGGTCCAGGTTTTGATGTTTTTGGTCTTGCTTTAGATGCATTTTTCGATGAAGTACGGCTTTCAAAGAGAAAGGAAAAAGGAATCAAAATAATTTCAAAAGACCCAATTCCTGTAAATCCTACAAAGAATACTGCCGGTCTCGTAGTCAAAGCCATGTTAAATAAATTCAAAGTTAACTCTGGTATTGAAATCAAAATAAAGAAAGGTGTGCCTGCAGGTTTTGGCATGGGTAGTAGTGCAGCTTCAGCTGCAGGTGCTGCTGTAGCATTTGATGAGCTATTCAAACTAAAACTTGGTCCAAACGAGCTAGTCAAGTTTGCAGGCATGGGAGAGAAGGCGAGTGCAGGAACAATTCACTATGACAATGTTTCTGCTTCAGTACTTGGTGGATTTGTTATTGTTAGAACAGAACCTCTAGATGTAATACAAATTGATCCTCCAAAAGATCTTGTGTTATGTATAGCAATTCCAAAACTCAAAGTTCCCGAAAAAAAGACCAAGGTTTCAAGAAGTGTAATACCAAAAAAAATAGAACACGCAGCCAAGATTAGGAATCAGCAACATGCTGCAGCAATTATTGTTGGATTTTTAACAAAAGATTCTAGGAGAATTGGAGAATCGGTCATAGATGAAATTGTAGAGCCTGCAAGAAAACATATGATTCCTGGATTTTCCCATGTGAAAAAAAATGCATTAGCCTCTGGTGCATTAGGTGTCACAATTAGTGGTGCTGGCCCCTCTGTAATTGCATTTGCAACAAAGTCTTCTAATCTAAAAAGAATAGCTTCTTCAATGAAAAAGGGATTTTCTAAAGCAAAAATAAGTTCTGAGACTGTAATTTGTAGACCCACAAAAGGTGCAAGAATAATTAAAAAATAATTGCTTGATTAGTTATGAAAAAAGCTGTTGTAGTTTTTAGTGGGGGATTGGACTCGGTTTGTACCTGTGCTCACCTAAAATCAAAATATCATCTATATGGAATTTCATTTTCATATGGACAGAGAGCAAACCAAGAAATAAAAACGGCAAAGAAATTTGCAAAAATTCTTGGATTAAAGCAACACAAAATTATTGATATAAGCTTCATGAAAGATTTGTATGGAACAACTAATGTGTTGACTAATCCAAAATCCAAATTGCCTTCACGATTCAAATACTCAATTGTGGTTCCTATACGAAATGCAGTCTTTTTATCTATTGCAACAGCTTGGGCATTTAGTTTGAAAGCCTCTGTTGTAGCACTTGGAGCACACAAAGGAGACAAAAATTATCCTGATTGTAGACCTATATTTTCAAAAAAAATTGAACAGGCCTTTAACCAAGGTGAGATAGATGGTATCAAGTTGGGATTAAGAAAGTCTGTAACTATATGGTCACCATTTAGAGATAATCTTTCAAAGAGTGATATGATAAAAATTGGTTACAAAATTCTTGGTGATTCAATTTTCAATGCCTGGAGTTGCTATTCCAACAAAAGATTTCATTGTGGAAGATGTGAATCATGTAATAATCGTAAACTTGCATTTCAAAAAGCAAGAATCAAAGACAAAACAAAATATTTGAATTAAAAATTTTTAGACTAACGATTTTGTAAAATTTTTTTCTTTAATACAAATCCTCTTATGCCAATATACCAGACTAAAAATACTAGTGATATAATGCTAGCGAAAATCCAGTTTAGTACAGATTCATCAGCTGTTGGTTCTTCTGCTAGAGAACATTTTGTTATATGTGATTCTTGATAACATTCCAATCCTTGACTCATAGTCATTTCTTCAAATAGTGGGGTTACTTGAAATGCAATCAGAAAAGCTATCAACACAACAATTACAAATTCTATGACGTACCATGAAAAGTGTGGCCATGATTCCTTTGGTATATGTATATTATCATGAGAACCCACGATCGTCGTCTGTGAATAGAGTATTTAATTTTTCACTAGAACTTAAAGAGTAAATGGTTCAGGATGTGCTTTATGAATCATCGAAACAATGTTTTCTTTTTCTTCCTTATTTTGATAAATTCCTCGATATGCTATGGTAGTCATTTTTAAATCATTTTTCACACCACGCATCTTCATACAGAGATGTTCAGCTTCTGCTATTACCACAACACCTTTGACGCCTTGAGAATAAAGTTCATCAGCAATGTTTTTTGTCAAACGTTCTTGAATTTGTAATCTCTTTGCGTACTTTTCTACAAGACGTACTAATTTTGAGATTCCAAAAACTCTTCCATTTGGAGAATATGCAATGTGGATTTTTCCAAAAAATGGCAAAATATGGTGCTCACACATTGAATAAAACTGAATATCCTTTGCAATAACTACATCCGAATCCTCAGAAAATTGAATTGAAAGCTCTGAATCAGAATCATATCCACTAAAGATCTCCTTGTACATTTCAGCAATTCTGTTAGGTGTTTCACGTAATCCTTCTCTGGTTGGATCTTCTCCTAATTCGATGATTAATTCCCTAACCAGTTTTTTTACTCTTTCTTTGTCCATTTTTCAAATTAGAAGGGTTTTTGCTGGTATTTGAAG
>JACZSC010000070.1:4916-6534 GCA_022574415.1 Nitrososphaerota archaeon
AGTTAAGTGGTGATTTTGTACCTAATGCCAAAATTATTTGAGACTAAATTATGGAACGCCAATTAATTTTTGTAATTGTGGAACTATTCGTACCTCATTATAATATGGATGTACAAGATCATAAAATTCTAGGAGGCTTTGCAAACTTGGTTCTGCTATCCCATATGTTGGTTGAATAATAAATCCTGAAAGATCATCTCGTGTTATAATTTTGAATATATTTTGTAATAACTTCTTGAATGGTTCTGACTTGGTTTTTGAGCTTACAACAATTTTGATGTATGTTTTTTTCTTTGAAGAAACTGAAGATCGCAAACACTCCAAAGCATTTTCCATTAGGTTTGGATAGTGTTTAGAATCAACAAATTCAGAGTCTGGTGTTTTAAATTCAATTTTTACATAATCAATAAACGGTAAAACATGATTGAATTTATTGGAATCAAAACATGATGATTCTAGATAGGTTGGAATTTTCATTGATTGAATGTGTTTGGCTAATTCCGCAACAGCTTCATGTTGGAGTAAAGGTTCACCCCCAGTAAAATTAACTTTGTATGTCTTGTCTTGTAGATTTTCATCTATCAGACCGAATGCCTGTTCTAGTGTATATTCAGTTCCTGAATCTAAAGGAAGGGCGTCTAAAGTGTCACAATAAAAGCAGGTAAATGGACATCCTGCAAGTCTTACAAATAGTGTTTTTGTTCCATAAAGAATTCCTTCGCCTTCTACTGAAGTAAATACTTCAAATAATCGTACTTTCAATTATTTTCATTATTTCTTGTCATTATTTATTCAATGAGATTTATGCATTAGTTTTGAAAAGATGATTTAATTCAAAACAGCTTCTTTTGCATAAAACAATCCTGATATGAAAAAGACCACACCTAAAATTCCGATTAGGCTCCCAACAAATTCAACGGTTTCTCCCAATTCTGCTTCTGCTGGAGCCCATAATAGTGCAATCAAGGCTCCCACAACCATCATTGGGATGCCAACCCCAACACTAATTGCTTTAGAGGCCATGCTCAATGCTGTTTAGAAAATGTATATGAAGTTTATGATAATTTAACTGGATTTGTTTTGCTTGCACTGATTTCAGTTTATTGACTGAGATCAACTATGAGTTGCTTTGCAGAGATGATCTTATTTTCAGAATCATAGGTTATCACATAGAGCATTGCATTTGAACTATTAGGGAATGGAGTTACATTGTTGAATGTTATACTATCACCAGTTGTAAATTTTTCAGTATTTGGATTACAGCTGACACAACCTATTTTGTAATTTGTTGCTTTATCATCATGATTCCAAGTAATTTTAACAGTTGCAGAATTACCATCATAATTCAATACAGATATTCTAATATTATCAAGTGATTCAGCAAATGCAGGATTACCTAAAAATACACTGGCCACCAAGATTAACAAGCCTAATGATGCAATAATTTTCAATTCTCTTCCTCCAAATCATTTCTTAATTTAACCAGGTTTTGCAAGTCTTTTTTAACAATCTCAATAATTCCTTGTCTTTCAAGTCTCTTAACAGCCCTCCACATGGTGGTTCTAGGTTGAAGGAATTTTTTTCTTAATTCACTTTCTAGTGCTTGTCCTCCATTATT
>JACZSC010000007.1 GCA_022574415.1 Nitrososphaerota archaeon
GTTGAAATTAACTTTACAAATAACATGTTATTTTAGATACATAAAGCCAAATTCTCCAAAAGTCTTCACTATGTCTTCGTTAGTTGTCTCTGAAAGTTGTTTCTTTACTTGTAATGCATTTTTGACTTGTGCATCACAATCATCAATCTTATGCAGAGCTGTTGCCTCTGGAAAATGTGGAATTACTGGAGAACCTGCTTCTTGTGATCCATGATGACTTAATATCAAATGAAGTATTTTGTTTTTTAGATCCTGAGGAAAATCAGTTAATTTATCAATTTTATCTTCAACCATTTTTACACCAATCGATATGTGCCCCAAAAGACTTCCTGTAATTGTATAATCAATTGTGGCTTTGGTTTCATATTCTATTATCTTTCCAATGTCATGAAGCATACATCCAGCAATCATCAAATCTAAGTTTAGATCAGGCTCATATTGTTTTGCGATAGTTTTTGAAAGTTTGATCATGCTGAGAACATGTTCTATCAAACCCCCAACATAATTATGATGATGTGTTTTAGCAGCGGGTGTTAGAGAATATTTTTTCATAAAAGAATCATCATCAAAAATTGATTTCAAAAGCAGTTTTATGTTCCCAGTTTCTATGTTTTCTATTTCAGCTTTGAATTGGGTTATTAGTTCATCTATGTTTTTTTCAGTTATTGGAACAAATTCAGATAAATCATAGTCTTGTTCTTTAGTAATTTGGCCCATATCGTCATTTATGTGAATTTCTAATTTTCCTGAAAAACTATCTAACTTCACAGATCCACCTTTAATTGAAACAACATCACCAATCTTAAATGATCCATACAAATCTTTGACAGTTTGCTCATTTTCACCTCCCCCAAATTTTACAGAAATTGCTCCTGTCTTATCTGAAATATTCATGGAAAACCACAAACCGGTTTTTTTTTTGTATTGTTTTGGTGGGGTTTTCGAACTTACCGCAAAATAATCATTAACGGCTTCGCCTTCCTTAAGGTCTTTGACATATTGATTTTTCACACAAACTTTGTTTTCTCAGAGTATTTATTTTGAAGGCTAATCGCGGTCTAATATTTAGTATTAAAAATTAGGGGTATAACATTATACCATTGGTTTAAGGTCTTCAAAGTTGTTTTCAATATACTTAGAATGACTCTGGAAATATTTCAAGACAAAGAAATCACTAAGCAAAATGAGAAAAACATATTTTCAGAATTTTCTCAGGAACAGCTTGAAATTTTAGACCAGGAACATGCTGAAAAATTAGTTAATGATGATCTAAAAGATAAAGAATATGAAGAATTAATTGACGAATATCAAACAAAACATCATGTTAGTAAACAGGATGCGATTGTTATGCTAGCCAGAAACAGTCTTGAATATTAGAAAATAATTTTAAAAGTTAATGAATAAATTAAGGTATTTTAAAAACTAAATTTTACTCTATCAAAATAGCTGGCTTGAAAGGACGAGCATGTCTAGCCTTTCCTTTCGGATCATAGATGTTACCATCACTCTCTGAAAACACCTGTACCTCCACTCCAAAATCAGCTTTTGCCAAACTAACTAGCTCATTAGATAACAATGATTTCTCGTCAAACTCTTTTGTTTTTAATTTAGTTTCTCTAATTTCGGTTGGTTCTGACAAAATATCCTTTATAGTTCTCTGAACAAAGTCAGGATTCTTCTTAATGTCTGAAGTTACTTGATCCGCAATCAAGTCCTTCATTATTTCACCCATGTTGGTCTGGCCCGCCATCACCTTTTGTAAAATGGAATGATAAACCAAACCCTTGAAGGCATCAGCCGTATAGATGATAATTTTTTTCGGAATAATTTTTGTAACCCTCAAAATATTTACAATATCCTCCATTATTCCTTTGAGTAACTCCTCAGATTGTATAGCATTCACATCTATAATATCCCCTGACACATCGGGCCAGTCAGAAGCAGATACCAGACCAGTCTGACCAAGCCTTTCCCACATCTCTTCAGCTATGTGTGGTGCAAATGGAGACAACATCAATACTCTGGTACAGATCAGATGATACAGCATTGCCGTGATGTCGGTTCTGCCTTTGGCATTTGCTCTTTTGATATACCAGTTTAGATCTGAATCAAATGTATACAAGATACCATGAAGCGCCTCTCTCAGCCTCATTTTCTCTATAGCAGCCGAAACCTCTGGTACCAGTTTGAATAATTTACTTTGAATCCACCTGTCTTCAGCCTGCAAATCACCCAATTTTCCAGGTTTTAGCCTCGAACATTCCTCCAATAGAGTAGCAAGCTTGTTCCGTATTCCAGTAATTGCTTCTAAACTAAAATCAGCATCCTGGAGTAGCTCAGCTGATATGATAATCGCCAATCTAATTGGGTCTGCACCATATTCCTGTATGGCTTGACGCAATGGAATAATATTCCCCATAGATTTGGACATTTTTTTTCCTTCCATCAGAACAGAACCATTAACAACAATTTGTTGTGGCCACTTTTCCTCTGGAAATATTGCAACGTGATTTAGAACGAAAAATGTCAAGTGGTTTGGTACTAAATCTCTCCCTGAATGACGAGAATCAACAGGATAAAAGTAACCAAACTCTATTCTAATCTCTTCAAGTGTATTCTTTGGAACTCCAGTAACTTTGGCGCTATCATCCTCCAAAAACACATAATCAAAAAACTCTTTGGATAAATTCTCTGCCGATATCGCACCAGCGTTGACATACTTTGCTATGATGTAATATGCCATGTATATCACAGAATCAGACAAGCTTTCAACGATCCATTCCTTATCCCATGGTAGTTTGGTTCCAAGTCCATGCTGTCTTGCACAAGCTCGCTCATGTAACCATCCAATCACATGACCAAATTCAGGTCGAATCTCCTGTGGAAGAATACTCATTCCATCTAGACATTTAGTAGCTTTTTTCTTCCAAGCTTTATCACCATAATTTAGAAACCATTGATTTGTCAAAATCTTGACAACACATTCCGTTCCACATCGACACTTTACAGGTGAATTGGTAAGCTCTAACAAGATATCTGAATGTTTTTCCACAGCTAACCATTGTTTAATGGAATCCTTAGCTTCAGAAACTTTCTTCCCTGCAAACTGTTCTGTGTTATTCTTTAGAACACCACCATAGAACTCTTTTCCATAGATATCTTCTGTAGCTTGTTCCAGCCTTGGATCATTTTGGTCTATAAAGCCAAGCCTTTCAACCGCTTCCTTTGCAGGAATTTCTCCTAGTCCTTCAGTCTCTATAATAGAAATGGGCTTGATTAGCTGCAATTCTGAGCTTTGAGGCTGATCCTTCTTGAAATCAACCAGGGCCTGATAATCAAATGGAGCATGTGCCGGAACCGACATCACAATTCCAGTCCCGGTTTGTGATTCTACAAAGCTTGCTTCAAGGATTGGAATCTTTTCGTTTTTGTGAGGAAGAACAACCTCTTTTTCAATTAATTCAGCACCAGAAATCTCGCCATCATAGCTTATCTTCCTGTCCAAAAACTCTAGCTTGCGTGCACACTCTGCTGATACAATCCACTTCTCTCCATCAACTGTTATTTTTTTGTAAGTTGTTCCAGGATTAACCCATAGATTAGTAACACCAAACAATGTTTCTGGCCGTAGAGTAGCTGTTGGAATGATGTAATCATCAAACTTGAACTTGATCAGGATGTATTCTGTAAAGTCTGGTTCCACATCCCCCATAGTATCATGTTGTGATACGGGATTCTGATCATTAGGACACCATCCAACGGGATGAGACCCTTGTATTATGAGATTTTTTTCCTTTAGTATGTTGATCTGCCACTCGATAAATTTCTGATAGGCAGGGTCTATGGTTGTGAACTCACGACGCCAATCTATAGAGTACCCCATCTCTACCATTCCAGCCTTGATCTCTTTGTGGAAATATTCTGCAATCTTGATTGGCTCCACAAATGTTTCGATTGCATCTCTAGGAACATGATAGATGTTTTTCAACCCATCAATTATCTCGGCGTCACCAGCCTCAACTCGTTTAGCCATTCCAAGGATTGGCGTACCAGTATAGTGAAAGCCCATCGGAAACAAAACGTTGTATCCCTTCATTCTGTAATATCTCGCATGAACGTCAGTTATTGTGTAGGTACGACCGTGTCCGATGTGTTGCGGCGAGTTTGGATACGGATAAGCTACTGTGATGAATTTTTTTTCTTTATCGCTTAGATCTGCTTCAAATTGTTTAGCTTCATTCCATGTTTGCCTCCACCTTGCTTCAATTCCTGGCCAGTTAATTTCCATTACACACCAACCATCGATTTTGCTTTGTTGATTGCTTCGGCTTTTTTAGATTTGTCCTTTCCTCCGCCTTGAGCAAATCTGGAATATCCTCCACCAGAGCCCCCAAGGATTTCTGAGATTGCCTTGGCGATATCGTCTGCATTACTCCTCTTTGATGCCTCATCTCCAGCGTAAATTATGGCCCTAACCGTGCCTGCCTCCTCAAAAATTCCACAATATACCGCCTTGGGATCATTCTTGATAAGCCTCTCTCCAAAGTTAATGTGAAAATACTCATCATATCTGTCACTTTTCGTCCAACAAAATCTTCTAGATTCGGTTGTAATTACTTCAATATCTCTTATTCTAGTTGTACCAAGTGTGGTCTGAGAAATTTCTTCTAACAACATTGGAATATTTCTTCTTGCTTGTTCCTTCATTCGGTCTCTAATCTTATCTCGTTCTTCCTTTGCTTCTTGCACAGCTGATTGTTTCTCCAAATCAGCTGCGTGTTGCTTGACATATTCCCTAGCTGCGTCTCCAGCTACAAACTCTAACCGCACCACGCCATCCTGAATTCTTTTCGTTCTTGAAATTTTGATCAGCTCAATCTCTTTTGTTGTTTTGACATGTATCCCACCACACGCCTCAACATCAAAATCCTCAATTGAAACGATTCGAACCGACTTTACAGGAACAACTCCACCCTGATAAATTCTAAATCCATATTTCTGTTCGGCAGTACCTCTGTCAAAGTTTTGAATTGTTACCGGAATGTTCTCTTTGACTTTGGCATTCGCAAGCTCTTCAATTTTTCTAACTTCATCATCTGTTAAAGCAGAGTGATGTGTGATGTCCAGTCTAGCATGATCAACCTCCTTGAATGCAGAGTGCTGCCAAACCCATGATCCTAGCACACTTCTAGATGAAGAGTTGAGGATATGAGTACTGGTGTGGTGTTTTGTAATACCGTCTCTTCTTTTGGAGTCAACAACACAGGAAACGGTTTCTCCCTCCTTTGGAATTCCGCCACTAATCTCATGGACTACTATTCCGCCGTGCTTGTTAACATCAACCACATCAAATCCTGCAATAGTACCATGGTCTGGTTCCTGTCCTCCACCCCTTGCATAGAATGAGGTCCTATCTAGAACCACATACTTTTCAAATGACTTTAGAACTTTACCATCAAACTCTTTCGGGTCGTCACCATAATACAATAATTCAGTTTCTGGGAGGCCCTGCAATGGAAGTTGTACCTGTTCCTTCTTTTTTGCAGACTGGTGCAATTCGGACAGTCTGGAGTAGAATTCAGAGGGAATCTCTGATATTACATTGGTTTCCTTCAGATAATCGGGAGTCACACCATCAGATTCGTACAATCTAATCAAGTCATCAACAGATGGATCCTTTATTCTACTGACAATTTTTTGCATCTTTGATTTAGAGTTCTCATACCTGTCTGATTCAATGGAAATGATTTTTTTGACATCCTCTCTGGTTTTCTCCAGTTCGGGGTATGTGTTTTTCAGATAATCAATCTGTGTGTCAATTATCTCATCCATGTCAAATTTCAAGTTCAGTCTGTCCATCGTTCCAATAATTCTCCGAAGGATCATTCGAAGGTTGTATCCTCCACCAACGTTGCTTGGAAGGGCACCATCTGATATTGCAAAGATCAGTGTCCTAACATGATCAGCAATCAAGTAAATTCCTTCGAGTGGAGTGATGATTCGATTAACCTGCTGTTCCGTCAGTCCAGCTTGTTCTATCGCGTGTTTCCTTGCAACAAAAACATCATCATAGTTCTCAATGTTTTTTGCTATACTGGTATAGTATTTGGTTAACAAATTAGAGTCAGCATCAATTCCAACCTTTTGTATCAACAGGTTAGTAATGGGACCAAAGCAGCAGTCATATGCGGTTGGAGTTCCCATAGTAATCCAAGCAAACCGCTCCAGACCCGCACCCATGTCTATAACTTTTTGGTCAAGTTCGGTGTGTTTGCCAATCTCGCCCTGGAACTCGGTAAATACCGCGTTTCCCAGCTCGACTCCTTTCACAAAAAACTCGAGAGAAGAACCAAACGAGCCGCCTCCTTCCCAAACGTCCTCTACAAAGACTACTTCCTCCTTCTTTATTCCAAATTGTTCCGTAAGTAATCTAAAATCCAAATCAATGCATTGGTCCTTCCAGTATCCATCAGAATCTGGGATACAGTGTTGACCAATCATGCAAAAGCTCGAAAAGTGTTTTCCAGTAACTCCGACATTTTCCAAGTCCTTGAATCTAAGACACGTCTGTGGAACAACCAACGGATTTGCAGGAAACTCAAACACAACCTGGGAACCCATGACTCTTTGAAAATCAACAATGGATGCAATTGTAAAATACAAGTCGTCACGCCATCTACACACCACAGGATATCTATTCACAGATGTGTGCCCGTTTTTTACAAAGAACGATTCAACCTCCTTCCATGCTTGCGTATAGTCAAATCTTTTCTGTGTAGGCGGATTACCAATGAAGGAATACGTATCATCAGAATGTTTAGGACAATTATTCCTGTTGCTGTCCATGGTCCAATAGAATACGCCACACCTTGAACAGGATTTTCGTTCATAGTCCTGCTCTTCAAATAATTTTACTTTGTAGTATCTGTCCGAATCAGCTGAAAATGTTTTCAAGATTTCGTTCTTGTCCATATCGAAACTCCTTCCAGTTGGCAGATATTAAGAATTGTCGATTAAGATCAATTAAATAGAATATCAGATGAGACTCTTCATGTTTGACAAAAAACCAGCACTGAAAGAAGGAATCTGTGTTTTTGCACAAAAACAAAATGGTGATTATAACAACATTGTTTTCGGTATAGTAACTGGAGTTGACGGAAACAAAATTGGCATTAACGGCATGGAAATTAATCCAGTCGGACTGAAAAATAAACTTGAACAAGGAAAGACAGGCTCCAGGTCCCAAGAAATTCTAAGAAACCCAACATCAGAAAATTGTATTTTCGCCTTAATCTACAGGGTTGAACAAGAAAACTTTGCAGGAGTTTTAGATCTTGAAAAGGATAGGGTAGAAATGATTCCTTCAAAGGCTTATGCTGTTTTAGAAGGATGGATTAGGCAATCCCTTCCTGAATTAATCAATAATGTACTTTCACTTCCTCTTGGAGCAGAACGCGATAGAGCAAGACAAAAACTGGGCAATAAGATGGCCACACTAACTGACAAAAATCTCAAAAAGAATCTATATTCAATCTGTCGAAGTTTGAAAATTGTATCTTCAGTAAATAAAAACTGGTAATTTTCTGCATAGTTTTATATTAAACCGTTAAGAAATTTTTGATACAATGGAATACGTTTATGCTGCTTTGCTTTTGCACAAGCTTCAGAAGGAAGTCAATGAGGAAAACGTAAGCTCCGTGGTCAAAGCATCAGGAGTCGAAGTAAATCCAGCCCAAGTTAAAGCATTGATAGCAGCACTGGCTGATGTAAATATTGATGAAGCCATCAAGGCCGCTCCAGTTGCAGCAGCAGCTCCAGCAGCTGAAGCCTCAGCAGCAGGTGGAGATGAAAAGAAAGACAAAGCCGAAAAGAAGGCAGATGCTGGAAAATCAGAAGAACAGGCATTGGAAGGTCTTTCTTCACTGTTTGGATAGAACGAAATTTTCTAAAAAATAGATCTCAAATTAACTCAATGTTAATTAGCATTCATAATTACAAAATAGTAAATTGGTAGACTTGACTGCACCTGCAGAAGTTTTCATTTATGTTCTGGATCTGTTTGGAACGATGGCCTTCGCAGTGACTGGAGCATTCAAGGCAATCGAGAAAAAATTCGACATTGTTGGAATCATAATTCTTGCAACAATCACCGGTCTTGCCGGTGGAACCATCCGAGATATAATCATTGGAAAGGTACCGCCAAATTCTATTGCAGATCCTGCCTACATTGCAATAACTGTCGCAACCGGAATTGTCATCTTTCTGTTATTTTCAAGGCTAAAAAAACACTGGAATCTATTTCTAAAATTTGACGCCATTGGGTTGGGCGTCTTTACAATTATTGGAGCAACCTTTGCCTACAATATTTTTGGATTAAATTTTCTTGCAATTGCATTTGCAGGAATTGTCACCGCAATTGGTGGAGGAATACTGCGAGATGTTTTCGTACAAGACACTCCAATAATTTTTGTAAAAGAGCTTTATGCGTCAGCAAGTCTTATTGGAGTTGTCGTGTTCTATTTCATTCTAGTCTTTGACGGATCACTATACCTGGCAACAATTCTTGGAATCATTATAACAACAGGATTGAGAATGGTTGCAATGAAGTTTAATTGGAACTTGCCGCGAGTACACTAGAACAACTAAATTAATTTCAGATTATGCAGGTTTGTAATCCTTGGCCTTCCCAGCTACAGATTGAGCGTGTGCATGAGCCTTTTGCAAAATTTGTTCTTTTGTTTCATCAGTCATATATCCAGATTCTACGGAAACATTTCTTGCAGATTGTGATGCTTTTACAAGAATCTGTTCTACATTCTCAGCAGTTACATAGACTGCTTCAATAGATAGAGAAATTGCTTCCTGATGGGCAGCAACAATTTCATCCCTGAATTTATCAACATCGATGATGAGTTCCTCTTCTGAATATTGAACTCCACCTTCAAGTGCAGCAGTAAGGGAAATTTTTGCCTCAACAGATTTGATATCTAGTTTTCCCAGCAAGGCAGCTAACTTTTCTGAAATCACCTCACCCTTCTTCACTGGAATTGTTTCCCTTGCAATCCAAATTGTTCCCTGATCAATTTTTGTAGGAATACCAACTTCTTTAAACTCGGTTAACATAGGTCCAGGTGCAATTCCTGTATTTTTGGCTGGTATTACTACATCAATGCTAGCAACATCTCCTCCCCTTGCAATTAACATTACCTTATTTTTTGCAAGTAAAACATTCAACTTGAAAGGTGACATATTGGTGAACATGAACAAGCATTGGCCTGTTAGTTTCTCAATCATATTTTTAATCCCTGCAACATCATGTTTTTCAAGTGCTTTTTGTGCTACCTTATCTTTGATGCTTACAAATTCTACCTCACCTTTCAATTTTTTTCTAAGTGGTAGGATTTGAGAGGCTCGAATTTTCTCCATTCTCACAAGAGCTAAAACTTTGTATTTACTTGGAAGTTCCTGAAGTTGTTGATACATCTGTGTTTTTCTTTTTGGATAAGTTGTTCTATTTTTGTGCATTTTTCTTCTTCACCTGAGTTGGCCCTTTAACAGCTTTTCCCATCGTAGTTTTTACCAAAATCTTTTTGATGTTTTTATCACCATTTGGTAATTTTTTTTCAACAGCACTAATGACAGCAGTAGCATTTGCTACCAAATCACCATCTTCCATTTTTTCATCTCCTATCTTACAAGCCATGGACAATGAATTTCTAACCCTGATCCTAATTGATGATCTAAATCTTTGTAATAATGATTCAATTGGTGCATTAAAAGGAACTGGAGTAGGCATTTTTCCTCTAGGACCTAAAAGCTGGCCTAAAACTTTACCAACAACTGGCATGAGCTGTGTATCGGCCAAAAAGAAATCATATTTGTTGATAAATTTTCGAGATTCTCTTTTATCTGAGCCTAATTGGTTTAACTCTTCAGTATTAATCACTCTGTCGGCTTTTGCATTTTTTGCTTTCAACCCTATTTCACCTGAGGCCATTACACAAACAGTTGCAGGCCAACTAGTTTGCTTTGGTAATTGAACTGTTTCATTGATCGCAAATCCTTTTTTTACATCAATGTCTTTGAAAACCATAATCAGCTCTAAAGATTGCTTAAATTTACGCTCCTTTGATGATTTAGCTTCCTTGATCATTTCAACAAGTTGTCCTTCGTTAACCAATATGCAAGATTTTCGAGAAATCCTACTTAAAATCGTTTATAGATCAAAATGAGAAAGATCCATGATTTTGAAAATTTTCTAACTTTCTAAACCCAAATAGCAATTTACTAGAAATAAATCAAGAAAAACCTACATTTATTAACTCGGAAAATTTTTTTTGAGAACATTGCTTCGATTTGACGAGCTGGATATGAAATTGCTACAAGAACTCATAAAAGACAGTTCAATTTCAGTCCCAAACCTATCTAAAAAACTTGGAATCAATGCTTCCGTTTTGTATAGTAGAATTAATCGACTAGTGAAAAAGAAACTCATCAAAAGATTTACCGTTGAAATTGATGATGTACTTTTGGGCATAGGTGTCAAGGCGCTGGTAGGAGTTAACCGTGATCCAAAACTCAAAGACTCTATTCATAAACAATTGATGGAAACCTCCGAGGTTGTTTCAATTTCAGAGGTTACAGGAAGATTTGACATGATTGTTCGAGTTTATGCTAACAATCTGGAATCATTACACACAGCTGTAATTGAGAAAATTGGGAAGATAGATGGAATTCATAACACTGAAACTTTTGTCGAATTACAGAAAACAGACAAAGATCCTAATTATTTAATAAAGAAATAACTCACTGGAGTTTTTCATCCCATTTACCTTCATTAATTTCCAAGGTAATCTCTTTAGGAGTTTTTCCTTCCACCTTGACTCCTAGAGGTAAACATGTTCCCACAATAGTTTTAGCGACCGATTTCAATGAAGTTGCATAAGAAGCTTCCAGTTTGGTTTTTGCAACTTTTACTACAGAATCCATTGTAACTTCACCAACCCATTCTGTTCCTGATGTTCCACTTCCTTTTTGAATTCCAGCTTCTTTTAGAATTAGACCTGCAGCCGAGGGGATCCCCACTTCAATCTCCCATTTTTTAGTATCAGGAAACACGGAAACAGTTACTGGCACCTTCATTCCTTCAAAATCTTTAGTTTTTTCATTTATCGCATTGATAACTTCCATAATGTTGACACCCATTGGACCTAAAGCTGGTCCTAGAGGTGGTCCAGAAGAAGCTTGTCCACCTGTAACTAGCGCTGAAATTATTTGTGGTTCAACCATAAATTTTCAGCTCAAAATGAAAATTTAATCCTTGCTACCAAAACCCACAGAAATTTTGAGAGAATTAGCATCTACAGTTACTGGTAATTGGTAAGAGGCCTCAAGCAAAACTACCGTTGCTTCTTCCTTTTCATGATCTATTCGAGTGACGGTCGCCTTCATGCCTTTAAAGGGTCCACCAGTAATCTCCACAGTCTGATCAACAGCAAGTTGAGCAACTGTTGATTTCTTTATAAGATATCCTTCAATGTCTTTGAATTCTAACTCTCCTCTTAACTGTCCTCTGATGTGGCGAACGCCTTCAATTGCTCCATATGCCGCGCTAGGATCTAGCGCTTCGATAACCACATATCCCTTGAGATCTTTCACCCACAAAACAGATTGAATGTTAATTTTATTCGCCCTTGCTCTAGCTTCTAAAATCCTCATTACCACTTTTTCCTGTCCACCAGTGGTACGAATTGCAAAAAGATGCGACTTTACTTCTTCAGTTGGGGATTCCTTTACTGTTTCTTCAGTTGGGGATTCCTTTACTGTTTCTTCAGTTGTGGATTCCTTTACTGGTTCTTCTGTTGTGGATTCCTTTACTGGTTCTTCAGTTGTGGATTCCTTTACTGGTTCTTCAGTTGAGGTAGCGTTGACTACTGGTTCTTCAGCCAATTTTATCTATCCAAATGTAAGAACCGAAAACACGAACTGAATTATAAATCCAATTGTCCCGACACACGCAATTCCCAACAAAACCAGCCTGAGATGTTGCATGTAATCCTCTTTATCTGATTTTTTAGCAAGTTTCATAGTGTTAACCATATCGTTTAGGGTTTTTCTGGGATTCATTGCTGGAAATTAATAAGGTGTCCTTATAACTTTTATCTCATGGAATTGCTGGTAGCCTACCAAAATGATCCTGCTGGTCACAATATGGCCAAATTCATCTCACAATCTATGGAAAAAGATGGCGAACTTTACCATGGAAAATTTTTTGATTTAGTCATGATTCCCACTCCAACAATATCTGCTGACTGGTTAGAGGAAAAATTTCACTATGATGGTTTTATCTTTCTGTCTAAACATGCAGCAGAGTCTGATGTTTTAGCACTTACTTGTCATAGCACTGGAAATTTTTCTGAGGCAAAATTTGGTGGTAAAGAACGACAAATTGCAATCCCACATCCCAGCATCCAAAAAAAATACCTTCAAACCTTATGGGAGAATAGAGATGATTTTTCAGATTTTCAAATAACAATCGAAGCAACCCATCACGGCCCGACCGATTTAAACAAACCTGCACTGTTTATAGAAATTGGTACTACTGAAAATCAATGGAACGATGCAGAACTCTGTAATTCTATTGCAAAAATAGTCAGTGATGTGCTATCAAAAGAGACAAAAGCACATCCAGTTGCAATTTGTTTTGGCGGAACACATTATTCAGAAAAGTTCACAAAAGAATTACTTGAAGGAGAGCTAGCTTTAGGGACAGTAATTCCTAAACACGCACTTGATTTTTTGGATGAAGATCTTTTTTCACACATATTGGAGAGAAATAATATAGCAAAAACTGCTTTACTAGATTGGGATGGAATGGGCGCAAATAAACAAAAAGTCTTAGATCTTCTTGACAAAACAAATCTGGAGATCATTAAACTTTGAATTTAGATGAAAAAGTTTACAAAAAACTTTTGCAAGTTCCCAAGGGGAAAATTACAACTTATGGCGAATTAGCCAAGGCAGTAGGTTTACAAAATGGTCAGAGAGCCATTGGAAAAATAATGAACAAAAACCCTTATCCAGTAATCATTCCATGTCATAGAGTCGTTAGTTCTGATGGAACCGTAGGTGGTTATGCTTTTGGGCAAGACGTAAAAACCAACATGCTGGCCAAAGAAGGAATAAAAATTCACAATAGAAAAATTTTAGATTTTGGAAAAATTATTTACAGATTCTAGGATTTTTGTTCTGATTTAATTTCTTCAATTAAAGATCTCAAGTGTGCTTTGTTTCTTACTGTATTGCCGCCTACCTTTTTGTATAGTGACCAAAACTGCTTATTCGTAATTTCTTTCCTATCCTTCACTACTTTTAGCAAATATCGTAGAGAACGAACTTTTTTCACATATACTTGCTTTTTACCAATACGTGCTCCTTTCGCACCTCGTTTGGACCCTTGGCCTGTACCTCGCTTCTTTTTTTGAATTCTCTTTAGTTTAGCACGTGCTCTTGAAGTTCCTCTAAAGGATTTTATTTTAATTGTATTTGCAGTGAGTAAGCTTCTAATATTCTGTCGAGTAATTGCATCTTCGATATCATCTAGATGATCAGAATCAAACCATACTCGGTGGACTCCTACACCAGTTACTCTAGAAACAAGGCGTTTTTTTGCTCTAAGATTTACTACCACTTGCTGACACCCGTGCATTAAACACTTTGAATTTATTTTCTATTGCTTTAATCACAATGTCTCTTCGTTTTTTTGTACCAACACTATGAGCAATTCTAACACCATCAGTTTTTGGATTTAATTTTTGCAAGTCGTTTACATTGGAAACTAAATTATCTGTATAACCAGATGGATGTAAACCTCTAACACTTTTTGGACTGCGAAATCCAATTTTTACAATTCCTGGCCTTCCTCTACTTTTCTGTTTTCTCTGGTGACTATCTATTCCCTTTGGCTTTCTCCAATTGGTTTCTAATCTTTTGTAACGCCAACTTTCAGGCCTTATAAAATCAGGTCTGTGTGCAGCAATTTTTGCTCGTATTTCTAATTTTTCTTTATTGATTGGCATGAAAACCAATCTCGAATTTTTAAATAAATAGGTTCCTGAACTTCTCAAGAAATTTATCAAAGAAAGAGATAATAAGGAAATTTTATTCGATTTGCTTATCTCATCTTGGTGTATGTGATTGACTGAAAATAATAAGATTGGAATTACTACTAAATTTGCCGACCAACTAAAGGAATTTGGAATCAATCCCTCTAAAGTTAATCGAAATCTGAGTGTACAACAGCTTGTAGACCATGCAGTTAAAAAAAACGAAGGCATAGTTACTGCAACAAATTCACTTTCTGTTAAGACCGGAAGGTATACTGGAAGATCTCCTGATGATAGGTACATCATCTATGATGATGACACGCACGATTCCGTGAATTGGGGAGATATTAACCACCAATTCCCAGTAGGAAAATTTGATAAAATTTTTGAAAAGATGAAAAAGTTCATTGATGGCAGAGAGATTTTTGTTTTTGATGGTTTTGTTGGAGCCGACAAGGAAAACAGACTAGCTATTAGAGTGATAAACGATCATGCTTGGCAAAACCTCTTTGCAAGGCAGTTGTTTATTCGGCCTTCTGCAGCAGAGTTAGAATCTCATGAACCTGAATTTACTGTGGTATGCATTAATGATTTTGAAGCTATTCAAGAAGTAGATGGAACAAACTCTAATGTTTTCATTCTAATTGATCTAAGTAAAAAAATTGTGTTAATTGGTGGAACGAGCTATGCTGGAGAAATGAAAAAATCAATTTTCACTGTGATGAATTACATACTTCCTCCTAGGGGAGTTTTTCCAATGCACTGTTCTGCAAATATTGGCAAAGATGGTGACACAACTTTATTCTTTGGACTATCTGGTACTGGTAAAACAACCTTATCTGCTGATCCCAAAAGAATGTTGATCGGGGATGATGAACATGGTTGGTCTGATAAAGGCTTGTTTAATTTTGAGGGAGGATGCTATGCAAAATGCATTAACCTTAGTGAAGAAGATGAACCACAAATTTGGAATGCCATAAAATCAGGAGCAGTTTTAGAAAATGTTGTTATTGACAAAGAAACTCTAAAACCAGATTTTAATGACAATCGCCTCACAGAAAATACACGCGCAGCATATCCTCTTGAATACATACCAGGAGCTGTAATTCCAAGTATAGGTGGTCATCCTAAGGTAATTGTATTTCTAACTGCAGATGCACTTGGAGTTTTACCGCCAGTTTCCAGATTGACAAAGGAAGGTGCAATGTTTCATTTTATGTCTGGATATACTAGTAAACTAGCTGGAACTGAAAGAGGAATTAAAGAACCAAAGGCGGTATTCTCTGAATGTTTTGCGGCACCATTCATGCCAAGACTAGCCACTGTTTATGCTAAAATGTTGGGTGACAAAATTAAGAAACATAATACTGTTGTTTATCTGATTAACACCGGTTGGTCTAGCGGTCCTTATGGTGTGGGAAAACGAATTGCAATAAAGTATAGCAGGGCGATGATAACTGCTGCATTGACTGGCTCTCTGAATATTGTAAAATACAGGCATGACGATTTATTCAATCTTGATATTCCCACTGAATGTCCAGACGTTCCCTCGGAAATTTTAGATCCAAAAAATACCTGGATTGATAAAGACTCGTATGATCTCTCTGCAAAAAAATTATCACAAATGTTTGTAGAGAACTTTAGAAAATTCAAAGACGTTTCCCCAGAAATTAAAAACGCTGGCCCTACACTGAAAATTTAGTTTCTTAATTTTAATCCTACAAGAGAAATTAGTACCCCAATAACTACAACAATTATTATTGGCCTCTCCGGAATGTCTAAAAATTCACTAAAATTAAAATTGGCTTTTGGCACTGTTTTGACATTTACTACTTCATAGGCATCAAATGTTGTACCATTTGATTCAATCTTTGCTATCACCCAATGTTCTCCACTCTTGGTTACAGAGATGGAAGAATCTTTTTTTGGAGTAACTGACGTGGTGTCAGTTTTTCCAGAATCCTTGTTGATTACTGAGATTTTTGCATAGGACCAACCATTCGGATGAGAAATTTCAAAATTTAATTTTCCTTCTTCTTCAAAAACATTAATCGCTCCTTGTGTTTTATGGACTAAAATTGGTACATGATATTCCGTATTATCAGATTCTACAACAAGTGCTCCCTGATAATCTCCAAAGATCTCCTCTGGAATAGAAATAGTCACCTCAAGAAATTCATCCTTCTGCTGAAAATCAAAATTTACAATATCAGACCCAACGAACTTTACATTGACATCATGAAAATTTCCATCAATTGGCACAAGTTCTAACATTTCACTTTGGGTTTGTTTCTCCGATGAAAGGTTGAACGTCAAGGAATGAGGCAAAATTATGAGATTTGCATTAAAGGCTCTTGTTACATTTAACCTTCCAGATCCTGCTGCCTCGAGCGGAAACTTATTTTCATATGCATCTTCCACAAAATCCGTGGTTGTGACAAGTATGGATTTGATCTCATTTGGTTTTAATTCTGGGTTTTTTTGCAACAACAAGGCTACTGCCCCTGTCACATGAGGTGCAGCAAAGCTAGTTCCGCTAGTAAAATTGTATCTTCCCTCGGTTAGCGTGGTATTGATAAAAGCACCTGGAGCTACAAGATCAGGTTTAATGTAAAATGATGAAACAGGCCCTCTAGAACTAAAATATGCAACAAAATCAGGATGATAAAATACATTGAGCACACCTTTGGTTTTATTTTGCACAAGTTCTTTCAAAAATATCCCATCCTCTTTTGATATTGATAATGCAGGAATTCTAGGTTGATAATTGGCATCTACAAACTCGTGGATCAGCTCACCAAAAAAAATTCTGGGCTCATTATTATAAACAATAATTGCTCTTCCTCCAACATTTGCTATATTGTATTCTTTGTCAGAAAAAAATACAATCTCTCCTTCTACATCACTACCTCTTTCCACCAACACAATTGAATCTGCATAACTTCCAATAAGATCTGACTCTCTACCAAATTCTCCAAATACAATTTCAGCAGTTATTGACTCTGCTAATTGTTTCGTACCAATCATGGGCAATACTTGAAATTGTTTTCCTTCAACCTCGAGAGTGGCTACAAGACTAGCTGTACTGTTGTTGTAAGAGGCACCAACCGTAATTACGTTAACATTTTTTCCTGGAGTGCCTATCGTGCTTAGCCCAGGGCCATCGTTTCCAGCTGCAGTGACAACAACTATCCCACTTTCTATTGCTGCATTTACTGCCTGATCAATTTTTGAATTTGTTCTATTTACTCCTAGACTTATGTTAATGATGTCTACCTCATCTTTAATTGCTTGTTCAATTGCTTTGATTATTAGCTGAGGTGAGACAGAATTTCCATCAACTGAAACTTTGTAAGCAATTATACTAGATTTTGGTGCAATTCCCTTTAATTCCCCATCTGCAGCAATAATTCCTACAACTTCAGTACCATGTCCATTAGTATCCAGTGGTGGATTATTTTCATTGATGTAGTTGTAACCATTGATAATTTTTCCATCGGGACCAAATCCATAAAGATCAGGATGAAAATAGTCCACACCAGTATCTATTACCCCAATCTTTATGCCTTCACCATAATATCCTAAATCATTTACAAAATTTGCTCCAATGAAAGGACCACTTTTATCTAATAATGTCTCCAAATCATTTTCATAATCAAACTGTAAAATGATCAGTGATGAAATGATGCCAATTATTAGGAAAAAAATAACTTTGTTTTGTGACACAATTTTTTAACCAATCAAGCCAGTAAAAACCCCTTACTTTGTAAAGCAATAAATTGAATAACGAATGATGCTGAACATGGGAAAATATACCCTTCCTGAGTTACCTTATGCATACGATGCTTTAGAACCCCACATCGACGCAAAGACAATGGAAATTCATCACACAAAACATCACCAAAAATACACTGATACGCTGAATGGAGCTTTGGAAAAATGTAGTTCTGAAATTCAGAATAAAGACATTCTTGAAATCCTTTCAGATCTAAGTAAAGTTCCAGATGACGTTAGAGGCGCAATAAACTTCAACGGTGGCGGTTTTGACAATCACCGACTGTTTTGGCACAACATGAAACCTAATGGTGGAGGAGAGCCAGGTGGTGCGGTGGCAGATGCAATTAATTCATCTTTTGGAAGTTTTGCAGACTTTAAAGAAAAATTCTCATCTACCACTGTTGTTATTCAAGGTAGTGGATGGGGTTGGTTAGTTTACAATCCTTCCACATCCAAAGTTGAATACAAGTCTATGCCAAATCAAACTAGTCCAAGAACAGAAGGCCTTGTACCATTACTAGGCTGTGATGTCTGGGAACACGCATACTATCTAAAGTACCAAAACAAACGCCCTGATTACATTGCAGCATGGTGGAATGTAGTCAATTGGGATGAAGTGAATAATAGGCTTTCAAAAGCAAAGTAATCACTTTTCTTTATTTTTTATTTTTCAACTATGAATGAATTTATAACCATCATTGGAGTTTTTTGGTAAATGAGTGAAGAACACACCCAACAATTATTGTATCAAATTCAAATGTTTGAATCCTATTTCGCAGAACTTTCACAAAGAGAAAACTCATTGCTCAACGTATTCAAGGATGCAACATCTGCTATTGAATCAATTAACGGAATAGGCGAAAAATCTGAATCTGATACACTCATTCCAATTGGAATGGGTACTTTTATCAAAACAAAAATCTCATCTGGTGAAAAAATTGTTTTGAATGTAGGTGCAGGAGTCGCAATTGAAAAGGATAAAGACTCTGCAATAAATTTTCTAGAATTAAGAATAAAAGAGATTCAAGTCGCGTTACAGGATACAGCCACAAAAAAACAAGACGTTGCTTCAAAATTAGAACAAGGCAAAGCTGAAATGAACCGTTTTATTGAATCAGGTTCTAAAACCAAAAAATAAAGGAAAATACAATGTTTGACAAATTACGAACTGCATTTTCGAGTGCAGCCAAGAGTTTTAGTGAGAAAGAGCTTAAAGACAAAGATATTGACGAAATTTTACTTCAACTTGAAACATCCCTTTTAGAGTCTGATGTTGCCTTAGAGGTAATTGATTCTATTAAATCTGATTTAAAAGAAAAACTAATTGGCTCCAAAGTTAATAAAAACGAAATTGAAAATTTTGTAAAAAATAGCTTAATCCAAAGCATTAGTAGTCTTTTTGATGCAACCGGAACAATAGATATCGTTCAAAATATTCGAGCCAAAAAAGACTCGATTGAACCCTACATTATTTTGTTTGTTGGGATAAACGGTACAGGTAAAACGACAACTCTAGCAAAAATTGCGAATATGTTACAAAAATCAAAACTATCTATTGTAGTAGCTGCTGCTGACACCTTTAGAGCAGGAGCAATAGAACAATTGAAGGAACACACTAATCGTCTAAATTTAAAACTTATAGCACAAAACTATGGCTCAGATCCTGCAGCTGTATGTAGAGATGCTGTTCTTTATGCAAAATCACACAAAATTGATTGCGTCTTAATTGATACTGCAGGAAGGATGCAAACAAGTAAAAATTTGATGGACGAAATTTCAAAAATTAATAACGTTGTAAAGCCTGATCTTAAAATTTTTGTAGGCGATTCACTTACAGGGAACGATACAGTAAATCAATCAAGGGAATTTTTTAATTATATAAAATTTGACGGTTCAATTCTTACAAAAAGCGACGCAGATGCTAACGGAGGTGCAGCATTATCAATTGTAAAAGTAACTGCAACACCAATTCTTTACCTAGGAACTGGACAGGAATATGATGATCTAACAAAATTTGATAAAGATGATTTTCTTGAAACTGTTTTTGGGGATGTAGAACAAACACAGGAAATTTCTGAACAACAAATCTCACAAATAGATATTCCATCTAAAGAAGAAAAAGAAATTCAAGAAAAAATGGAACCAGAACCTGAAGTTAATACAATGGAGCAGGAACTTCCAAAGAAAAAACCTGAGGAAAAAACTAGCGATGATCCTTTTGAAGGGATTGAAACCAAGGATATTGATAATTATGCTGATTGGTATGATGTTCCTCCACCAGAAACTGATGAACAAGCTAGAAAACTTGCCATTAAAATTAGAGAATGGATTTCTTCTGGAAGACCTAAACCAAGCTAGAAACTAAGGAAAATAAGACAAAACTAAAAAGTATCATTATCTGTTTGGTAGATTTAGAAATGAAATTAAAAACTAAGGATCTTCTAACATTAGAGGAGTTAAGCAGTAAAGAACTCTCTCAATTGCTAGACCTTTCTATAAAGTTCAAGAATGATTTGAAGAAGGGAAAACATTCCAGCTTACTTGAGAATAAAACATTAGCTATGATTTTTGAAAAACCATCTACTAGGACTAGGGTAAGTTTTGAAACTGGGATGTTTCAACTAGGCGGTCACGCTTTAAACCTCTCATCTAATGACATGCAGCTGTCTCGCGGTGAATCAATTGAGGATACCGCTAAAACTCTCTCACGATATGTTAATGTAATTATGGCTAGGGTTTATGATCATAAAATAATTGAAAAACTTGCAAAGCATTCATCCGTACCTGTGATTAATGGATTATCGGATTCGTTCCATCCGTGCCAAATTTTAGCAGACCTTATGACAATTAAGGAAAAGAAGAAGAAACTCAAAGGTCTAAAAATTGCATGGATTGGCGATGGCAATAATGTTTGTAATTCTTTAATTTACGGATGTGCTCGTTCTGGTTTATCAATATCAATTGCAACACCAAAGGGATACGAACCAGACAAAAAGGTTGTTAAGGATTCCAAAAAACACACTGAGGTTGAACTGACTAATGATCCAATCAAGTCTGTAAAAAATGCTGATGTAGTAATGACTGACACTTTCAAATCAATTCATAATCAAGATCCAAAAAGGATCAAAAAATTTCTTCCAAAATTTCAAGTGAATTCTTCTCTAATGAAACACGCTAAAAAAAATACAATTTTTCTTCATTGTCTTCCAGCAAAAAGAGGAAGTGAAGTAAGTTCTTCTGTTATAGATGGTCCACAATCAGTTGTTTGGGATGAAGCAGAAAATCGTTTACATTCTCAAAAAGCTCTATTGGCATCTTTTAGCATCTAACGTTTAGAAAACAATAATTTTTGACTATCTAACTGTCAATAGTTGCTATGAAATCCTTAGAAACAAGAAAAATGGACAGTCAAATTAACCTAAGTTTGTAAAATTTCCGCTTGTAATACTATTCCAATAATTACTAACATAAGACCTAAAAACTGTCGAATTATTTTTTTTCTTTCATTATACATCCAGCCTGAATCTGAAATATACTTGGCAAATTTAGTTTTTGATAATGACCAAAGGTAAGCTTTCATAACATATTCCCAGCCTATCAGGATCGCACCAAAAACTGAAATAATAAAATAAAATTCCACTAACTCTTAAACGAACCTTTAAACTCTTTTAGTTTACGTTTATAAGAGCAGATTCAAACTTTTGGCCTATAGATGGCCTATTCAAAAATATTGAAAAGAATTAGAAACGAGAAGACTAATTATGGTAAAAGAAAAACAATGTTGATGGGTAAACGAGATTTTGTAACTGTACAAATCTCTAATGAAAATACTCAGGTTCAGATTCACAAGCCTGAACTGTTGGGCGATAAAGTTATCGCTTCAGCCCATTCAAGATACTTGCTTACGAAGGGTTGGAAAGGTTCAAGAAAGAGCATTCCAGCAGCATATCTTACTGGCTATCTAGCTGGAAAAAAGGCAATTGGTCAAGGCGCAAAAAATGCCATTATGTATAGTGGAACAAGAAGATACACTCAAAGAATGGCCGCTGCCCTTAAAGGAATTATTGATGCCGGTCTTGAGATTCCAGCAACAAAAGAAACTTTTCCATCTGATGAAAGAATCAATGGTGAACATCTATCTGTAAAAAATGATGTTAATCAAATCAAATCAACAATAGATAATGAGGTTAAAACTGCATGAGTCAAACTACTCAAAGACCTGGTCAAAGACCTGGTCAAAGACCTGGTCAAAGACCTGGTCAAAGACCTGGTCAAAGAAGTGATAGAAGACCACGTCAAAGAGAGGAAGCACCTTGGATTCCAAAAACAATTTTGGGTAAAAAAGTTGCATCTGGGGAAATTACATCTATGAACGAAATTATTCAAAATGGATTAAGAATTCAGGAGGCAGGTATTATCAAGAAACTATTACCAGATTTAAAATCTGAAGTTGTCGGCGTTGGTATTGTTCAAAAAATGACTGCAAACGGACAATCAACACGGTTTAAGGCAATTGTTGCAGCAGGAGATTACAATGGATGGTTGGGAATAGGCCAAGGAAAAGCAAAACAAATGAGAATTGCTATAGAAAAAGCAACTAACCAATCTTTTCTTAATGTTATCCCAATTAAATTAGGATGTGGAAGTTGGGAATGTAGATGTGATCAGAAACATTCTGTACCATTTAAGGTTAGAGGAAAAGGTGGAAGTGTTACGGTGGAAATTTTACCAGCACCTAGAGGACTAGGTTTAGTTGCTGGTGGTAAAATTAAAAGACTTTTAGAATTAGCAGGACTTAAAGATGCCTGGACATCTTCAAAGGGTTCAACTACAACTATGAATTCAGTATCAAAAGCAATTCTTGAATGCCTTAGGCAAACATTTAGTCAAGGATGAATAGTTATGGCAAAGGCTTTTCTTGTTGTTAGAATTAAAGGCCAAGTTGATGTCCCATATTGGGCTAAAACAACTCTAAAACTTCTCAAACTAGAAAAAAAATTTAGGGCTACTATTATTCCAGCCAAAGAAAACACCTTAGGAATGCTAAACAAAGTGAAACATCATGTAGCTTGGCAGGAGGTGGGACCAGATCTCGTTAAAGAACTGCTAAACAAAAAAGGGCGAAAATCTGGCTACAAAAAGATCACACAGGATGATATCAAAGAAATTGGGTTCAACAGTATTGATGAACTCGCAAATTCTTTGGCCGAAGGCCAAACATCACTCTCAAAATTAAAACCATTGAAACCATGGTTTGCACTGTCTCCACCTAGACATGGCTTTAAGAGGAGCACTAAGAAAATGTATGGAGAAAAAGGGGTCCTTGGACAAAACAAAGAACTTGGCGCACTAGTAAAAAATATGATGTAAAATGGCTACTAGATACCGAAAAACTAGAAAATTAAGAGGTTCTCGAACTTATGGTTGGGGACAAGTAGCGCAGCATAGAGCTAGTGGCCACAAAGGCGGCCTCGGTAATGCTGGACTACTCAAACATCATTTTAGTTCAATGTTAAAGTATGACCCAGATCATTTTGGTCATGATTCCACTCATCCACCTCACCCCATTATTGCAAAGAAATGGGCAAGCGTCCGTGATCTTGATGACCTGTTCACGAAATTTGGTAAGAAAGAAGGCGAAAAGAAGGTAATAGATCTAAATAGTAAAGGATACGACAAACTCCTAGGCGGAGGAAAAATTACTAATGCTTACACTGTCAAAGTTCCAAAGTTTACTGCATCTGCACAAGAAAAAGTTAAGCAGGCAGGGGGCGAGGTGTTAACAGAAAATGGCTGAAGGCAGCGCAACTGCTATAGTTCGTAAGATAGTGGCCAAGGCAGAACCATATATTCCTCAAATTCCAAAACCAAAGAAAAAACAAACTTTACAGAGGCGTTTACTATGGACAGGACTTGCATTACTAATCTACATGATAATGGGTCAGACTCCACTCTTTGGTGCAACAACCCCCGAGTTTGACTTTTTGGCATTTGCAAGGGTGATCTTTGCATCACAACAAGGAACTTTGGTTGAACTGGGAATTGGACCTATAGTAACAGCAGGACTTTTGATGCAGTTGTTAAGAGGATCTGAAATTCTCAAATTTGATTTCAAGAAACCTGAAGAAAGAGGAATATTTCAAACAGCTACAAAGATGGTAACATATGTGGTAATAGTTGCAGAGTCTGCAGTTTACGGAATAGCAGTGTATGGACCTGGAATAACAGAACCAAGTGTTTTGTATGTTCTGATTGGTCAACTGATGGCAGCTTCGATAATTGTTATGTTGTTGGATGAGATGATCCAAAAAGGATGGGGACTCGGCAGTGGAATTAGTGTTTTCATTATGGCAGGTGTGACTCAACAAATACTATGGAGTCTTTTCAGTCCTTTGCCTGCTGGAGATGGTGGAACCATTGGAATATTCCCATACATAGCTCAGTCCATATTCAGTGGGGATCTTTCCAATATATTTTTCAGGCCTAACCAGCTTCCAAGCATCTTTGTATTGTTACTTACAGGTGGGGTTTTACTAATTCTGATTTTTACCCAAGGAATGAAGATAGAAATTCCGATCGTTTCAACAAAATACCGAGGCTTCGCTGCAGTTTATCCAATCAAATTGATGTATGTTTCCAACATTCCAGTCATCTTAGCATCTGCATTAACCGCAAACGTACTTTTTATGGGGCAAATGATATGGGCAAACTTTAACCCGCGAAACAATAATGCGTTTATGAATATTCTTATGCAGTATGATCCTACCAGTCCCTCTACACCAATTGGTGGATTGGTTTACTATATGACGCCACCTAGGGGTCTCGACGTTGCAGTTTTAGATCCTTTGCGAGCTGTGGGATACATTCTGTTTATGGTTGCAATTGTAGTTGTATTTGGAAAACTTTGGGTCGAATTAGGAGGATTATCATCAAAGAGTGCTGCAAAAAACCTACTAGATGCAGATGTCCAAGTTCCAGGATTTAGGAGATCTAAACAACCCATCGAAGCATTACTAAACCGATACATTCCATCAGTGACCTTAATCGGCTCGATAATTCTTGGTCTTATAGCTGGTGTTTCGGATGTGTTAGGTGTGTTTGGAACAGGAATTGGTGTTTTACTTATGGTTGACATTCTCATAAACTACTATAACCAATTGGTACGCGAACAGGTAGAAATTGTAATGCCGCGGCTTGGTGCGTTGCTTGGGCGAAAGTAAGAAAATAGTTATTGTTGGTATAGCTGGTGTAGGTAAAACAACAGTTGTCAATAAAGCTGTTGAAATCTTAAAAAGTAAAAACAAAAGCGTTACCGTTGCAAGTTTTGGGACGTTTATGTTTGAGGAAGCTCAAAAAATTGGCATTAAGGACAGAGATGAACTTAGAAAACTTCCAATGGCAGAACAACAAAAAATACAGAAAATGGCTGCTGAAAGAATTGCTCAACTAACTGATGATGTTGTTATTATCGATACACACGCCTTCATACCTACACCCTCCGGCTTTTACCCAGGAATGCCTGAACATGTTCTAAAAATCATAAAACCCTCAAACTTTATCTCAATTTCAGCAAGCCCTGAGGCCATCTTAAAGAGACGAGCACATGATGAAACAAGACAGAGAGATATGGCAGACACCAGCAAAATAAAGAAAGAACTGGCTATTCAGGACGCAATGCTTTCTACCTGTTCGGTTTTGACTGGCTCTCCGATGAAACCAATTCTAAACAATGAGGGAAAGGTTGAAGAAGCAGCTATAGACGTAATAGATGCTATAGGGCTTTGAGCATGGAAATCACAATAATCCTTCAATTTTTGGAATCGATATTCCTGCAAGAGGATGGTGGATTTTTGGGTTTTATGGGGGAAAGAGGCGCTCTCGGTAGTGACGATCCAATGGTCCAAGGAATGATCCTTTCAATGTTTGCAGTAACAGGTTTTGGAGTTTTACTTAATCTGTTCAACTCTGGTGTTAGGAGGAAGCTTGTTGATCAAGTAAAGCTGAGAAGAATTATGAAAGAAACTCGAGCATTTCAAAAAGAAAGAATGAAGGCATTCAGAGCTAAAGATACAGAGAAACAAGCAGAGTTGAACAAAAAGTCTTCTTACATGAACAAAATGAACATGGAGATGATGCAGATGAACATGAGACCTATGATGTTTACATTTGTTCCTTTGATTCTAATCTTTTACTTTGTGTTACCTCAACTATTCTCATATACTGTTGCACTATCCCCAATACCACTAAACGTGATTCCAGGTGACTTTTTTCAGCTTACCTGTACGGTAGAACAAGCTGCAGATGCAGAACATGTATGTAAAGAAGAAAATGCACTATACCTTTGGGCTTGGTATTTCTTGTCGTCCATTGCATTTAGTGGAATAATAATGAAGTTAACCA
>JACZSC010000071.1 GCA_022574415.1 Nitrososphaerota archaeon
CAATGCTTATGAAAGATATTATGATTGACAAAGTTCAGATTGATGCAGGAGCAAAAATTGGAGCAGATTACATATTACTGATACAATCATTATTTGATCAAGGATATCTTAAAGAGATTGATGAATTCGTGGATTATGGTCATAAGAAAGGACTACAAATTCTAATTGAGGTTAATACAAAACAAGAATTCCAAAATGCTTTTCAAACAAAAGCTGATTTGATTGGGATTAACAATCGTAATCTTGACACTCTAGAAATTGATCTAAAAACTACTGAGAATATTCTAAATGGATTAGAAAAATCAAGACTTATTCTATCAGAAAGTGGTATAAAAACGCCTGAAGATATTCAATATCTAAAAAAGTGTGGTGCTGATGCATTTTTGGTAGGTTCCAGTATAATGAAAAGTGATAATATTGCAGAAATGGTCAGAGGATTGGTGAATGCATATTGAGATATCCTAAAGATGGGCGGTTTGGAGAGTTTGGTGGAAAATACATTCCTGAAACTCTTGTTCCAGCAATTGAAGAGTTGGAGGAGTATTATCTTAAATTTAAAAATGATAAAAACTTCAAAAAGGAATTAGATTATTATTTACGCGAATATGCTGGTAGGCCAACACCATTATACTTTGCAAAAAACCTAACACAAAAAATTGGTGGTGCTAAAATCTATCTAAAACGTGAAGATTTGCTTCATGGTGGAGCTCATAAAATCAACAATACGCTTGGCCAAGCTTTACTTGCAAAAAAAATGAAAAAGAAGAGAATCATTGCAGAAACTGGTGCTGGTCAGCATGGTGTTGCAACTGCAATGGCATGTGCTGCACTTGGTTTAAAAACTGAGGTGTACATGGGCTACAAAGACACCATACGACAAAAGCTTAATGTCTTTAGAATGAATTTACTAGGCTGCAAAGTTTATCCAGTAAAATCAGGCTCTCAAACCTTAAAGGATGCGATAAACGAGGCTATTCGTGACTGGATCACTAATGTGAAAACCACATACTATTTGCTCGGTTCAGCAGTTGGGCCACATCCGTATCCTGTAATGGTTCGAGACTTTCAAAGCATTATTGGTAAAGAAATCAAACAGCAGATGAAAAAAATCCCAGATACTGTAATTGCTTGTGTTGGTGGAGGCTCTAACGCAATTGGAACTTTTTATCCTCTGATGGATACTGATACAGAAATGATTGGTGTCGAAGCTGCAGGTAAAGGACTAAAATCAGGTCATCACTCTGCAACATTATCAGCTGGAAGCAAAGGTGTACTACATGGTATGATGACATATCTCCTTCAAGACAAAGAAGGTCAAATCAAAGAGACGCATAGTATATCAGCTGGTCTTGACTATCCAGGTGTCGGTCCAGAACATTCGTATCTCAAAGATGAAAAACGTGTAAAATATCGCAGTGCAACAGATGCTGAAGTTATTGATGCGTTTTTGATGTTAGCTAGAACTGAAGGAATTTTGCCTGCGCTAGAATCAGCTCATGCAATAGCTGAAGCAATTAAAGTAGCAAAGAAAATGAAAAAATCCGAATCAATTGTTGTTACATTGTCAGGTCGAGGAGATAAAGATGTCGAAGTAGTACAGGATTATCTAGAAAAAAATGTCAAGAATAGATAAAAAATTTGAAGAGCTATCTTTGAAAAACGAAAAAGCGTTGATTGCCTATATCATGACAGGTTATCCAAATGAAAAGGCAACATTAGCTTCCGTGAAAGGCTTGATTAAAGGTGGCGTTGATATAATAGAATTAGGATTTCCGTTTTCTGATCCTTTAGCTGATGGTCCAATCATACAAAATGCTAGTACCGTATCATTAGCTGGGGGAACTAAAATCGATGGATTCTTCAAACTTGTAAAAAAAATTAGAAAGGAAACTGACATTCCACTTATCTTGATGACATATACCAATATTCTATATCATAAAGGATATCCAAAATTCATTTCTGAAGCTAAAAAAGCTGGAATTGATGGTTTTATCCTACCTGATATGTCAATTGAAGAATCAAGTAACTATGTCAATGCTGCTAAAACCAAAAAAGAGGATGTAATATTTATGATATCTCCAAACACGAGTAAAAAAAGAATACAGAAAATTGCTAAAGCAAGTTCAGGTTTTTTGTATCTGGTTGCAATTTATGGTACAACAGGCATGAAAACTGAGATCAAAAACTATACTGTAAAGGCAATACGAGATGTCAAAAAATTAGTCAACGGAAAGATTCCAGTTGGAGTAGGGTTTGGCATATCATCCCCACAAGATGTAAAAAAATATGTCAAAATTGGAGTAGATGCAGTGATTGTAGGCAGTGCATTTTTGAGGCTAATTGAGAAGACTCCCACGAATAAACTAGAACAAAAAATTTCTTCATTTGCAAAAAGTTTGAAACGACAAACAAAAGTTAGCTGATTCTTTCTAAAGAGATAAAAACTGGATGCTCATTTCATATATGTGCAGACAAAGTTTATTTTTGTAACAGGAGGTGTGATGTCTGGCCTTGGCAAAGGCGTTATGACTTCATCGATTGCAAAATTACTACAATTATCAAATCAAAAAGTTTCTTGTGTAAAAATTGATCCATATCTCAACTATGATGCAGGAACTATGAATCCAGTAATACATGGTGAAGTCTTTGTCACTGAAGATGGCGGTGAATGTGATATGGATATTGGAAACTATGAAAGATTTCTAAATCAAAACATTTCAAAAACCCATAATATTACAACTGCGCAGGTTTACTCTTCAGTAATTGAAGCAGAGCGAAGAGGTGATTATTTGGGAGCATGTGTTCAGATTATTCCTCACATTACCAATGAAATTAAAGAAAGAATTAGAAAAATTGCCAAGGATGAACAATTAGACATTCTAATTGTAGAGTGTGGAGGAACAGTAGGAGATATTGAAAGCCTTCCATTTTTAGAGGCCTTGAGACAAATTAGAGTTGAAGATGGACCACAAAATGTGATTTTTGTACATGTAACACTCGCACCTTCCCTGGATGTTGTAGGAGAGCAAAAAACAAAACCAACACAACATAGTGTTCAAGAATTACGAAGAATTGGTATCCAACCAGACTTTTTAGCAGTTAGATGTACCACCCCATTACAAGAAAAATCAAAGAAAAAGATTGCATTATTTACTAACGTAATGATTGATGATGTGTTATCATGCCATGACGTAAAATCAATTTTTCAAATTCCTCAAATTTTGTATGATCAGGGGATTGTTGATTCTATTTTCACTAAATTTGGCAAAGTTGGTCTAGTTAATGCATCTACAAACTGGGATAATTGGAATGTAATTGTCAAAACAATGCTAAATCATGAAGATCAGAAAGTCAAAATTGCAATGGTTGGAAAATATGTAACTCTGGCAGATAGTTATGTAAGCGTAAATCACGCACTAAAACACACAGGAGCCAAACTAGGAAAATCTGTTTCAATAGATTGGATAGACTCTGAAAATATGGATGATATTGAAAAATTATCTGAATATGATGGAATTTTAGTTCCAGGTGGCTTTGGTACGAGAGGCTCAGAAGGAATTATAAAAACTGCAAATTATGCAAGAGAAAAAAATATTCCATATCTTGGAATTTGTTTTGGTTTTCAACTAGCTGCAGTAGCTTTTGGAAGACATGTATGTAATTTAGAAAATGCAAATTCTGCAGAAATTGATTCTAAAACAAAGTTTCCAATAATTGATCTACTGCCTGAACAAAAAGATGTTAATGACATGGGAGGTTCCTTACGACTTGGTGCAAATGAGATAAAAATTAGGAATGATTCACTCGCTTTTAAAATATATAATTCTGATTTGATTTCAAAAAGGCACAGACATAGATATGAATTCAATAAAGACTTTCTAGATGATTTTGAGAAAAATGGAATGATTTTCTCAGGACAAAGTGATGGTGGTAAAAGAATGGAAATTCTGGAAATCCCATCGCATAAATTCTTCCTCGGAGTACAATATCACCCCGAGTTTAGTAGTAGACCAGGATTTCCAGAAGAAGTATTTGAAGCATTTGTTTCAGCTTCTGCTCAGAATTAGATTAATCTAATTTTGAAATTTTATAGATCTTTTGCCGTGCATCTCGAAGTGATACTTTCCGTTTAACATATCCCTTTTCTAATAAATGACTTAGAGCCATTCTTACAGTTCTATCTGGTAGCAAGGTTTTTCTTGCAAGTTCTTTTTGTGTAAGTTCACCTTCATACTCTAGTGTCTTCAATAGTAGTTTGGAACTAGGAGGCATGTTGAGTAGATCCTCAGCAAGATGTACTTTTTTGGCAAGAGCAGAGATTGCAGTGGTATCTTTTTTCATTCTAATAATACTTGCAGGAGAAGACTTGGTACACAATACAATTTTTTTTACTTTATAGCGGTCAATACCATCAAGTACTACCTCACAATGGAGACGTGATGAAATCTCATCAATTTCAATGGAACTGTCATTTGAGACGATTAGTGGACGACGTGTTACATCTAAAGAATTAACAGAGATTATTCCAAAGACTGCAGACTCTTGAAAGATTACTGGTCCTCCAGCGGACATTGAATAAGCAGATGAACCAATCGGAGTTGCTATAATTATTCCATCACTGCTATCATGCCATACCTCTTCGCCATTGACTCTTAGTGTATGCTCCATAAGCATGGCACTCTTTGATGGAAACACTGCGGCGTCATTTAAAACTGGATAAACGCCTCTGCCATCAATTTTAATTCCAAGTCTTGGAACGTCCTCAATTGTATAATCCTGTTTTTTAAGTCGTTTAAGATATGTCGGGAATTCTTTTAGTTCAATTTGTGCCAAAAACCCACTATCTTCAGCCTCAATAATTCCTAATACAGGAATAGTTGAATCAGAGTATGCATGAAAATAATTTCTGACTCCTCTATCGCCACCGAGTACTATAACGCAATCAGCCGCTTTAAGTTTTAATTTTTGAGAAAATATAATTGATTGAATTCCTCTGTCATCTAGATTTTTTTTTATAGTTTTAGCTGACGTGTTGGATACATCTGAATTGTAAATACCAATTTGCACAATCCATGTAAACCATAACGTAGAATAAAAGCCTAAACCTGTCTGAATTTCATTGCATTGTAGAAGTACGATGCGTTTGTTTCCGTTGCTCCTTTTTTTGGTACTTTTTCTAACCCAACTTTTTTTGATTCAATTGCAGCTTGAGCTGCCCCACTCGCAAAACAAAAAGCCCAAATCGAGTCCATTTCTTTCAAGAACGTAGAACAAAACGTAGAAGAAAATATGTCACCAATTCCTGTAGTATCATAAATTTCTCGATTTGGAAGAGTTAACGAATAAATTCTATCTTTATCAAGCATGGAGATTTCTCGTTTATTCGTAAACAAGACATACTTCACGCCTTTTTTCTGTAGATTTTTCATTGCGTCTTGATCATCATTCCCAACTAAATTTCTGATTTCACTCGGATTTGTCTTTATGGCTGATACATTAGAAAGGTCAATTTCTGTTTTTTCAAGGAAAATTTTATTGTTCGAATCAACTCTTCTCAAAAAACCTTGTGGATCCAAGAAGATAAAGTTAGAATTTTGCTTGATTGAATCATATGTTTCAGTAGATATTTCATCAAATACTGGACTAACCACAGTTCCGTCAGCATCATTGTCAGAATATTCAATTGGTTCACATTTTTTTTCTAGGTAAAGTGTTCTATCAGAATCAGCTATGTTGATTTTAAATTGCGTTGTTGGTTTTTCAGATAAGCTGTTAGAAAAATTGATTTTATTTTTTGTTAGATAATTTTCAGAATCAAAGTCAGAACCAAATTTGGTGAAAAGATCAACGTCTAGTTTTAGGTTTCTTGCTGTCCAGCTGCAATAACATGCTGGCCCGCCAACTTGTTCATACGAAGCATCACCAATTTTAATTGAATCAATTACACAGTGAGAAAAAACAGCTAATTTCATCTGTAAACAAGAATTTAATGTGGAAATTTAGTTTTTTGCATTAAGTTTTTTAAAACAATCGTGACAGATGATTTCTCCTTTTGACACAATTACTTCTATATTTGAAGTCATACATTTGTGACATAGTCCCTTCATGCTTGTATAGTATATTATGAAATATAATTAAAGATTCTAGATTTACCTATGGCATTTTTCTAAATTTGTTCAAGTACACGAATATAAGGAACCGATTATCAGGTGTTTCATGACATTAAAGCGTGCGAGTCGAGGACGTAGAAAGGGGGGCAAAGGATCTTCTGGCACAGTTCAATGTACTAACTGCGGGCAAACTGTTCCAAAGGATAAAGCCAAAAAAGTTACTTCACGGCTAAATCTTGTAGAACATCAGCTTG
>JACZSC010000072.1 GCA_022574415.1 Nitrososphaerota archaeon
TACTAGAGGCTCTACCAAACATTCTACCCGGTTTCAGTGAAACCTTAGCTAAATTTGCTGAAAGAAAGCTAGAACAACGGGGTCTAGAGATAAAGCTAAAATCAGCTGTCACAAGTTTTGATGGAACCGAAGTTAAAATAAAGAAACTAAATGGGGATAATTCCTCAGAAGCAATTCGGACCAAGACGCTAATCTGGACTGCTGGTGTCACGCCTGTTAATATCATTAAACGATCAACGTTCAAGATGGATCACGGAAAGATAATAGTGAATGATTTTCTCGAGGTCGCTGATTTTCCAGGCCTGTTTGCGATAGGAGATTGCACAAATTTCCTAAACCCAGAAACAAAGCAACCATACGCACCAACTGCTCAGTTAGCAGTAGAACAAGCCAAAACTGCTGCACACAACCTATACGCGTTAATAAAAAACAGAGAAAAAAGAAAATTTGTATACAAATCAAAAGGACAGATGGCAATCATTGGAAAACGAACTGGCATAGCCAACATTCTTGGAAGAAATATTGCAGGTTTTTGGGCCTGGTTGATCTGGAGAAATGTATACCTATCCAAGATCCCAAACTGGGACAAACGGTTACGTGTTCTAATAGATTGGACTTTGGATTTGTTCTTTGCAAGAGATGTTGCAAGGTTGAAGTTCTTCAAAAAGCCTACTGAACTAGAATACAAAGTTCTTGATGAGGTTGATGATGTTTGGTAAAATCAAAAAAGATCTCCACGTTTGATGGTGCAAAATTTTGGAAGAACGCATACGCACATGAGAGAGGAAATCTACTAAAACAAATGCAGGTACCAGAAGATCAAATCAAAATACTAGCAAACAAGCAGTACTATGAATTACCAGCACCGCTTCGGTACGAGATTGAAATTAATCAAAGATTAAGATAATGGTTCCTTAGAATGTTACCTATTTTTTCTGTTTTTTTGATGTGATATCTTTTTAGAATTGTATTGTAATGTCTGACTGCATCATCTAGTCTTAATTTATCTAGTGGGTGTTTCTCGTTTTGAACTCGAGTAGCGGTATCCAATTCCTCTTTAGCAAGTTCCAGATGACTTATGATTTCGGTGGTATTCATTTTTTATTCTTACCAAATCAGTATAAAAGCTCGTTTTGTATCAAACGTAAATAAAATAAGAACTAAATCATTCTGTGGGAAGATTTTATGCTTGCCAGAAATGTGGAGAGGTTTTCGAAAGGCGAAAAAAGTCTGAACATAGGTGCAGTACTGATCTCAATGGCCAAACTAGATTCTGATGACAGACAGATCCAGAAGAAAATTAATTGGATTTCGAGTCAGATTAGAGAAACAAGAATCCAATTGTATAGACTAAACAAAGAGCTTAACGACGCCCTAAAAGAACAAGAAAAATTACGAAACAAAAAATAAAATCAATACTTCCAGTTATCGTCAATGCCATTCCATAATGAACGGAATGGTTTTGGATCTTTGCCTATTTCCTCCTTTATTCTATTTTCTATTGCAAAAAAGAAGTTTTCCAACGCATCCACGCCACCGTCAGCGTATAGTTCTTTACCGATTTCAATAATTCTCTTCTTTTTTTCTTCTACCTCGCTAGAACCGGGGTTTTGAAGACAGGGTGTGATCAAATCGATCAGTTCCTCCTCTAACATGAAATCCAATGTTGGAGATCGACGCAAACGTGTCTATATATTATTGTCTTTTGAAAATTCTAATCAGAATAATGGTTGGTGCGACAAAATACATTCCAACGTTCAACAGAATCAAGCTAATTCCGTATCCAAGAATAGTTTCCTCGGAATCAAATTCTACATAGTTTAGAATAGTTAGTGATGTTATTAGTGGAGTTATTCCAAGCTTTACAGCTTCCTTGAATATGGGATTCTCTCTTTCCAAATCAGCTATTGTTGGTGAAAATGAATAGTAGAATTGGTTGAATGATTCCATAAATGCGGAGCCAGCTTCTGTTTTTAGTAAACCATCATCACGAATTTCTCGCAATTGTTGAACCTGTGTAGATAGCTCGGAGCCAAATGTTGCAGTGGCGATAAGACAACCGCCTCCTTCTGAATTCATTTCAGTGTCTGCGCCAAGAATAGTAAATGAATCAACTAGAGTGTTGTATTGATCAATGTTTCTTTCAAATCCATCTTCAGCTGCGTTGTATGTAATGGCATAGAATTTTTCAGATGTTTTAATCAAAACTTCTTTAAATTTCACGTCGGCGGTTGCTTCTCCTGTTTGAAGCAGGGTAAGTATCTCTATAACAAACGCCTCCCTACCATTTATTTTGGTTTTTTCTTCAGAAAGAATTACCAACATACCTCTGTCAATGGATGGTTGAAGAGATTCTTTTGTTTCAGCTATGCGTTCATCCATTGATTGCCCTTCGGCATCAGCAATGTTTATGGAAATAACTGAGTTGACCCCAGAAACCGCTGGCCCAACGAATGTAATGTCTGGAGTTTGAGGGCTTGTTTTCTCTGGTTGTTGAATTAGCCAGCCAGCTGGAGTAGTAAAAGAAATTCCAAGTTCTTCATCGATATATGCTCCCCGATTCAGTAAATTTGGTACTTCAGATCTATCTACAATTTCAGTTTTCAAGATTTCAGTGTCGCCCCAATTCATTGCAACGTCGTTTGGTGCGGTTTCTAGTGAAGCAATTTTATCAAGTGTTTCAAAACTTTCTTGTGTAGCTAATCTACCGAAGACCGTATACTCTCCATCCAAAAAGTTAGAATCTTTGTGTACAATAAAGAATTGTGAGCCAGCACTATTAGGATCAGGGCCTCGTGCCATTGAAACAATTCCTCTAGAATGTTTAATGTGATTAAATTCTGCATCTATAGTATAACCAGGATTGCCTGTTCCCCATTCACTGGTGGCAGTATAACCCCCAGGTTTAGTTTTTGGGTCACCTCCCTGAATCATAAAATCTTTAATGACGCGATGAAAAATTGTTCTGTCATAAAATCCACTTTCGGTCAGTTTTAGAAAGTTTTCTACATGATTTGGTGCATCATCTGGAAAAAATTCAATAACAATTTCCCCGGATGCGGTATGTAAAATTACTAATTTCTCATCAGTTTGGGCATAGGATAAATTTGTGATATTAACAAGTATAAAAACTATAATTCCAAAAAAGAGAAATTTTTTCTGCATAAATCCTGAAAATTTGCCTTTAATAAAAGCCCATTGTGTATATTGGTTTTTAAAATGTCAACATAATTTTTGGTTATGGATTCAGATGAACATATTTTAGCGCATATTCTATCTGTATGGCGAGAATCAAAGAAGTTTCTGTCCATTGGTGGAAAAGAAGGAATGTTATTTCTTACCGACCGACATTTAATGTTTGTACACAAAACTGAGGCAAAAATGAAGTGGTGGGCAGCAAACAGAGAACGGCAGACGTTGTCTTTACTAAAATCAAAAAACATAATGTTCCACCATGATGGTTATGGTGAAAAAAACTTGGTGTTAGATTTAGAAAATAAGAAAAATGTAGAGTTGTCTTTTGATGACATTTTATCAATAAATCATGAAGAAAAGGTATGGGGTAGTGTTTTGAACGTAGAATATGTTAAGAATGGAAAAAAAGAAAAACATCAATATGCGATTGCGCAGGATTGGGTAAAATATCCTGCAAAAGAACCTATGAAATTCCTGAAAGTAGATTGGGAACCATTTGTTCAATATATTAAAGACAATCAAAAATTAATTCCGTAAATTGAAGACGGTTTTTGCTGTTGGAGTGGGTCCTGGATCTCCAAAATATGTAACGGAGCAAGTAAAGGAAATAATTCAAAGTTGTGATATTGTGATCGGTTATAAATACACTCTAAAAATAATTGAGCATCTACTTTCAGAAAAAGAAGTACATGAAATTACAATGCAGAGTCAAGAAGAAGTTTATCAAAAAATAAAAAACAATTTGGAGGGAAAAGTTTTAGTTATACCATTTACTGGAGATGTAAATTTCTCAGAATCTGAAGTTGTAGATCGATTGATTGAAATCTTTGGAGATGTACAAATTATTCCAGGAGTTAGTTCGGTTCAGCTAGCTGCGTCAAAAGCAAAGATCTCGTTTGATAAAGCTAAAGTGATTACTATGCACATCTCTACTTCTATCGAAGAAAAAAAATTAGAACTACAAAAGGCTTTGATTGATGGTTTTAGTGTTGTCTTAGTTCCTCGCCCTTGGCCAAGCGTACCCGAAAAACACTTTATGCCTTCAGAGATTGCGAAGTATTTGAAAAAAAATGGTTTTGATACTTCTAAATTGAGGATTAGTGTTTTTGAGCATCTCAGCACCGAAAATGAATCCTGTTTTGAAGGTTGTGTAGAGGATTTAGAAGGTAAGGATTTTTCTGACTTGACAGTAATGGTGTTTAAGCAGACTGAATTAGAGTCATATATTGATTTAAAAATTTAGTTCCCAGATTCGTTTGGGCCGACTTTTCTTATGACTTCTGAACTTGTATCAGGAAATGAATAGATTATAATATTCATCCACGGATAACCTGGATCTATAATTCTGTAGAATCCCATGTCGTCCAATGTTACAGTCCATGAACCCCCTGGCTCTATAGAACCGCTGTTTATTCTTCCATCAAAATTAAAGTCACATTTTTTTGATTCGCCTCCTTCAGGTACAAAACTAAATCCTTCCGGAAGTTCTCCTTCTGGTGTTTCACAAATTACAGGTTGGCCAGATAATAGCCTACTATGTTGCCCCAATCCTGTTCCACTAACTATTTGATGTGAAGTGCTATCATTATTTACAAACGTAACAGTGGTTCCTGGCTCAATTGAAATTCTGTCAGGGAAGAAATATCTTGCGCGTGCTGAAGAGTCCCCAGTAATAGCTTGAATTTGACGTTGGATATCCCCAATTTCAATGTAATTTAATGCGATTCCTTGGTTAGAAGAGCCGGGTAAAATATGAATTAAAACGCCGTCACTGGTTTCTTCTGTTGAAGTTTTTTGTATCAATGATGTACTGGTTAGTTCAGAAAGTTTAGTGGTGTAGATAATTTTGTGTTCCTCTCCCCCATATGTTAGTCTGCCAGTAAAACCATAGACGGCGCCTTCATCACTATTCTGAATTAATCTGCCAAAAACTCTGAAAGAGGCCTCATCACCAAAAGAATCTTCAATAGTTCCAGAAATTCTAATAAAACGATCATTTCTTAGAGCTGTTCCAGTTAGATCTGTAACAATAAAATCGTCTTCGTTGAGTGTTACAAATCCATCTTCGACAAGAATGTTAGTTCTACTTCCAATTTTATCACTAGTTGTCATTGCCAAATTAATTTCAGTGGTTTTAATTGAGTAGCTAGTAACTGCAAAACCACTTCCTTCTAAAATGAAAGCCTCGTTTGGACCAATTTCTGCAACAGCTTCATCAAATGATAGCCCTATGACTAATACACCAAGAATGAGAAATGTGATAGTAAAGGCCATCTTCATGTTCTAATTTTTGCCTGATTTGGTTTATAATTTACTACTAAATTATTTTAGATAATTGAAATAATATGTGTCAACGCTTCAAAATTCATATTGTTTTGAGGCTAGGATCCTAGAATTTTAAATCCGGTTTCTTGTGAAAGTTTGATCATATAATCTTCTAAAAATCCACCCGCCACCAAAAGGCCCATCATAATTCCAATTTCTATTACTGTGGGTTTTATTGCCGAATAGAGACTTGTTTTTTTAATCACCATATGAATTAGAATGAAGCTTCTGGAAGTCGCAATGGAATATGCTGTTAACTCCATTAATCCAAATGGTGATGCATAAAGCAATGCAAGAGCAGGTATATTTGATAAAGCCGGATTTACTGAAGCAATTGCGGCAAATGCATATCCGGTAGACCAGGCTGTATAGAATCCCCACCCTATTCCAAACCCGGGAATGAACATTGCAATAGAAATCGATAAGTTATGTAGAAAAATTCCAATCGCATCAATTCCCTCAATTACTTTTTCAAATTCTTCCATGAATTCCATGGCGTCTGCTATACTTACTTTGCTCATAGAACCAATTTGATATGATAGAGAAAACAACCCAACGAAGACAAAAAATGTAATAGTGCGTTTTATTTTTGACACACGCCTTTTTTTTCCATATTGTATATGAGAGTGTTGGTAAGTTTAGTACGCAGATTTAATTAAAACTCTCAATATTTGGTTTTAATGAATGAAGATGTAACTTTTGCAGTTAATTATGCTTTAAACAAAGGTTTCCAAATTCATCCAGATGCGTTAAAAATTTTAGAAAATGTGGACGTAAAAGAATTAAAACATATCATCAAAGAA
>JACZSC010000073.1 GCA_022574415.1 Nitrososphaerota archaeon
ACTTTAGTTTGTAAAGTATTACGTGCAACCTCAATTGCTTTTTCACGAGATGTTTTTGACTCTGCATTTAAGAAAATATCCATTGTTGGCGTGACAGGGTTTTTACGAGCATCGACTAATTCTATCAGTCTTGGAAGGCCAAGAGTAACGTTTCTTTCTCTAATTCCTGCAAAGTGGAATGTTCTAAGAGTCATTTGAGTACCAGGTTCACCAATGGATTGTGCAGTAACAATTCCCACAGCTTGGCCGGGTTCAACTTTAGCTTTATTATAAAGATCTAACCCTTTTTTGCAGACTGATTCTATTCCATCCTTACTTAATTTTGCTTCAAGTAATGCATTGGTTACAATGTCTCTAAGTCTTGGATTAAAAGTGCGTGTGTATTTTTTTGCTAGATCTGCTATTTCTTCCTTTGTTGCTTTTTTTCCAGAGTCAATAATTATTTTAGATTCAATCAGCCTATTGACGTTAAAAGCTTCTCCATGATCACTTTTTGCAACATCAATTCCATCTTCACCATAAAGGAATTGTACAATATGGCCATGAGTGTCTCTTACTGTTCCGTCATATTCTAATCTAATGTGTTCTAATGCATTGATGAGCCTTCGTTGCATGTAACCACTTTGCTGGGTTCGAACAGCAGTATCAACAAGACCTTCTCTACCTCCCATGGCGTGAAAGAAAAATTCTAATGCAGAAAGACCATCCCTGTAGTTTGATTTGACAAATCCATGAGAATCTGGATTGTTATCGTGTTCTTTAAAATGTGGTAATGCACGATTGTTATAACCACTAATCAGTCGTTTTCCTCTTCTAGATTGTTGTCCCAAGGCTCCAGCCATCTGACCAATGTTTAATGATGAACCCCTTGCTCCTGTTGTTGCCATAATTCTTCCTGCATTTGTTTCATCAAAGGATTGATCTGCAGTACTGCCAGCTGAATCTCTTGCTTTTGATAATTCGTTCACTATGTAGGCCTCTAAAGCTTCTTCAGATGAAAGTCCCCGTGTTAACTTTAATGTGCCTTTTTTTGCTTGAGAGATGAAATCGTAAACTCTTCCATAGCTTTGTTGAATATTATCTAGAATGGTTTGCCTGACTTTGTCTGATAATTCAAGGTCACTATAACCATAGCTAAATCCATAATGGGTAATGAATTGTTTTATGATTATCAAAATAGAATTCAAGAATTGTTTTGCTTGTGCATTTCCATAATCCTTTACAATCCTATGCAGTACGCTTTCTGGTTCTTCCGCTCCAATTGATGATTTGTCTATAATACCACTAATCAGTTCGCCATTTTTTATCACAACGTCTTTGGTAACACCTTTAGTTCCCTTGGACCATTTGGAAGTCATCACATAGTTGAAATCTTTAGGTAGGAAAAGGGAAAACAGCTGCTTTCCACTAAACAGGGGTCCTTCTTTGCCTTTCAAGGAGGGTTTGGGTAATGGTCCATCATAACCACCTAACATGGCATAGTTTGAAAATTCTTGAATGGTAAGTGTCGTATCATCCTTTGTAAGGAGAAAAGCTCCTGTGATGAAGTCTCTTAGTGCACCAATGATTGGTCCTCCATATCTTGGAGAAATGATCTGATCTTGTACCCTCATAAGTAAGATAGCTTCTGCTCTAGCTTCTTCGCTTTGAGGAACGTGTAGATTCATCTCATCACCATCAAAGTCCGCATTATATGGTGGACATACGGCTGGGTGTAGTCTGAATGTTTTTCCTGGCAATACCTTAACGTAGTGGGCCATGATTGACATTTGGTGAAGTGATGGTTGTCGGTTGAACATTACAACATCACCATCAGTGAGATGTCTTTCTACAAGATACCCAATTTCAAGGCTATCAGCAATGGTGGAACGATCCTCAACAAAATCTAATCTAATTTTCACGCCGTCTGGCCTTACGATATAATTAACTCCTGGAAATTTGCTTGGTCCATTAATAACAAGTTTTTTCAGTCGTTCAATATTCCATTCAGTAACAATTTCAGGTATTGTAAGTTTCATTGCAATAGATTTTGGAACTCCAACTTCTGAGAGATCAAGATTTGGATCAGGAGAAATTACTGTTCTACTTGAAAAATCAACTCTTTTACCAGAAAGTGAACCGCGAAACCTTCCTTCTTTTCCTTTTAGTCTTTGTGTTAATGTTTTGAGTGGTCTTCCTGAACGATGATGAGCTTGTGGTATTCCTGAAACTTCATTATCAAAGTATGTTGTAGCATGATATTGTAACAAGTCAACTAAGTCTTGAACAATTAATGGTGGAGTTCCAGCCTCCTTACTTTCTTTGAGGCGTTGATTAACTCTGATTATATCTACCATTTTGTGAGTTAGGTCATCTTCAGATCTGATTCCAGTTTCCAAAATAATTGAAGGTCTTACGGTAACCGGTGGAACAGGTAATGCTTGTAAAATAAACCATTCAGGTCTAGCAGTATCACAATCATAATTAAGTAAAATTAAATCCTCATCAAGAATTTGTGAGAATCGTTCACGTATTGTAATTGGAAGTAACCTATGTTCACCAATTTCTGTTTTCTCAGTAAAGATGGTGGGTTTGGTGAAAATCAGTTCATATTGAGTTTTTCCACAATGTGGACACTCGTTAGCTTTCTTTGCTTTTTCTAAAATTTGTTCTGGAATTCGTTTTTGTGAAATAACAGAATAAGCAGCCTCTTTTTTTCTTATTTTAGAATATTCATCTAGTTCTTCTTGTGACATCTTAATTCTAGAACAAGAACGACATGTGGATAGTAATAATTTGTAAATATTGTCAATAAATGCAATATGTAATACTGGTTCTGCCAGTTCTATATGGCCAAAATGTCCTGGACATCTTGCTGCGGTGTTTCCACATGTAAGGCATTTTTGTCCAGGTTCCAATGTTCCTAGTCGCCCATCCATGAGTCCCCCTTGAACAGCCATTCCATCCTCATCATATGTCTCTGGGGCAGTTATTTCAGCTACAGAGTATTTTCTAATTTCAGTTGGAGACCAAACTGAAAATCTTATCGAATCGATTGTTTTAACAGTTTGAACTGACATTATACCTTCTCCGTTATCCTAAGTCTTGGGGCAATGTTAAGACTCTGCATCTCTTGTAAAAGCAGTTTAAACGCATATGCTACAGAAACTGATGATACCTTAGCTTTGTCGCCACAAACCCTACAAACATATTTTCTTTGCTTGACATCATGATAGGCAACTAAGCCACATCTTTCACAGACAAAAATTTCAGATTTATCAGATTCGTCTAGTAGTCGATCTTTTAGAATCATAGAAGCCCCATAAGCTATCAAACAGTCTCTTTCCATCTCCCCAAATCTTAAACCGCCACCACGAGCCCTTCCTTCAGTAGGTTGTTTTGTTAACATTTGAACTTGACCTCTTGCCCTAGCATGAATTTTGTCAGCTACCATATGGTGTAATTTCTGATAATATACAACTCCAATGAAAACTTCAACTGGGAAAGATTTTCCAGTTCTTCCATCGTACATAACTTCTTTTCCTGAATACTTGAAACCAGCATCTTCCATTATACTTTTGGCTGCATCAATTTTTTCTCCTACAAATGCGGAGCCATCAAATTTTCGTCCCCGCAATGCAGCGGCTTTACCAGTAATTGATTCCATAAACATTCCCACAGTCATTCTTGATGGAAATGCATGTGGATTGATCAAAATGTCTGGGACAACTCCATCAGCAGTATATGGCAAGTCTTCATTATTTGCTAAGATTCCAAGAACTCCCTTCTGACCATGTCTAGAAGCAAACTTGTCACCAATTTCTGGAATTCTCATATCTCTAACTCTAATCTTATACATTTTGCCGCCTTCATTGGATTGAGTCATTACGACAGTATCAATAACTCCAGTTTCTGATGGTCTAACTCCAATTGAGGTATCCCGTCTGTATGGACCTGTGACTTCAAACTCTCTATATTCTTCCATAAATCTTGGTGGACTAGTTTTTCCTATCAAGATATCACCGCCCAGAACTACAGATTCTGTTGCAACTACACCATCTTCTTCCAACAAACGGTATGCTTTTTCTCCTTTGTAGCCTCGAATGTTATCTTCAGCATTGGGGATTTCGAAAGTGTCACGCATTCCACCAGGATATTGTTTAGCTTCTGTATCATAAATTCTGTAAAAGAAGGTTCTTCCAAGACCTCTATCGACAGATGCTTTACTCAAAACAATAGCATCCTCAATGTTATATCCATCAAATGGTAAAACTGCAACAACACAATTTTGTCCAGCTGGTCTATCTTCTAAACCCAATAATTTCATTGCTTTAGTAGTAACAATGGGCGTTTGAGGATAAAGCATAAAATGCTGTCTCACATAAGTGCTAGTATTCATCATAGGAGTAGAAAATCCTAAACTTTGTTTTGCCATAGCAGATTGATAGGTATTTCTTGGAGATTGGTTATGTTCTGGGTATGGAATAATTGATGCGCCAGCGCCCAGAATTGCAGAAGGAAATATCTCCAAATGAGTATGTTTTTTTGTTTCTTTTTCATCTAGAGTAATGTAACAATTTTCTTCTTCGTTTGCATCAACTAGTTCGATGATTCCCATCCTAAGTAGATCATTCCAAGAAAGTAATTTTTTAGTGATTTTATTTAATAATTCTTGAGAAAGCATTGATTTGTTTTCTTTAATTATGATTAAAGGTCGTAATACTCTTCCAGCATTACAATTTACATAAAGTCTTTTTGTGGCACCTATAATTTTTGATTTGTAAAATGAGATTCCCACATGTGGATGAATTTTTGAGTTCCTTCTAAGTTCACGGAGCGACTCGGCTAGTTTTTCGCCTTCTTTATTGTAGCCAATTAATCTTCCATCTACAAAAACTCTTGTTGCGTCCTTTTTCATCTCATTTTTTGCATCTGTAAAATGAACTGTGCCCAAATCATATAGTTTTTCAACAATTTCTTCAGAAGAGGCATTTACAGAAATTATCGCTGAAAGCGCCAAGTTTTTTACTAATCCACAATTTGAGCCTTCGGGAGTTTCGCTAGGACAAATTCGTCCAAAGTGTGTCGCATGCAAGTCTCTTGCTTCGAAATTAGGTTGTGTCCTACTAAGGGGGGATTGAACTCTTCTCAAGTGACTGATTGTTGAAAGGTAATTGGTTCTATCAAGGAGTTGAGTAACACCAACTCTACCTCTACCCCAGTTTCCTGTGGCTATTGCATTGTTTAGCTTATCTGAAACAATTCCTGGTCTTATTGCTGCAGCTACTGCGTTAATTCCACGTTTTTGTCCAGATCGTTCAAGTTGATATTTCATATCTCTAACCAAGTTTCTAAAAGCTGTTCTAAACAAATCAGCTAACATTTGACCTGCAAATTTGATTACTTTATTTCCATAATGATCTTTATCATCAGGATAAACCCAACCAAGTTTTAGTTCAAGTAATTTGCAAGCAGCTTCACCAAGAAATTGTGCCTTTTCTTTTCTATTCTCTGGATGTTTTCCTAAGTGAGGTAACAAACCCCAGTCCAATAATGTTTCAGCTCTTTTAATTTGGAATTCTTCTAGCATGCCCGGTGCAATTCGTTTACTCATGTAGACTATTGCGTCCTTTGCTGTTGGAACATCACCTGCTTTTTCAAAAGAAGATTCTAACTCATCTTGAATTTCATCCACAAGTGAAACTACAGATGCAATTTCTCTGTCAGATTCTAAACCAAGTGCTCGCATTAAAGTTACAACGGGTATATCTACAGGAGATCCGGGTATTCTTGCAACAATAAGGCCATCATTTTTCATTACTAATTCTAATTTTGCACGATATCCAACAATTGAAGAATAAACTTTAGCTTTGAAAATTATGTTGCCTCCAACTGTGTCTTTTTCAACAATGATCTTATTGTAAGAAAGATCCTCCAATCCAACAATTACTCTTTCTGAACCATTGATTATGAAATATCCACCTGGATCATTTGGATCTTCTCCGTGTTCAACAAGCTTTTGAGAAGGGAAATTATGTAAAATACATGCATTTGAACGCACCATAACTGGAATGTCGCCAATATGAACAAATCTAGTTTCTAGAATTTTGCCATCTTCAACCACGCTAGCTTCCATCATTACAGGTGAAGAATACGATACATTTCGCAATCTTGCTTCTGCAGGAGTGATGTGTGTAATGGATCCATCAAGTTCCATCATTCTAGGTTGTTGGAGTTTTACTTTACCAAGCTGAATTTTATAAGGATACTCTGCATTTTCAATTTCAATTTGAGCCACTTC
>JACZSC010000074.1 GCA_022574415.1 Nitrososphaerota archaeon
ATCGGATGATCAAAAATGGTGATCTAGTTTGTGTTGCAGTTTCAGGAGGCAAAGATTCTCTTGCTTTATTGCATGTTCTTCATAAAATGTCAAAAACACACAACTTTGAAATCAAAGTAGCAACAATAGATGAAGGAATTCCAGGATATAGAAACGAATCCTTGGGAATAGTTAGAAATTTTTGTTCAACATTAAATGTTGAATACAAAATTTATTCCTACAAAGAGTTTTTTGATCTAACTATAGATGAGGCATTACAAAAAAGAGAGAGTGAAAAGACATCTTCTTGTTCTATCTGTGGAACATTTAGGCGTCGTGCTATTGATTATGCGGCCAAAGATTTAGGTGCTGACGTTATAGCTACTGCTCATAATTTAGATGACGTTCTCCAAACATTTCTTATCAATGTGCTTTCTGGAGATATAAAAAAAATTGGATGGATGAACCCTAATTCTGATAAACCTTTTAAAAAAATAAAGCCCTTTTGTGAAATTTACGAGGCTGAAATTGTCTTTTATGCTTTTTCAAATGATATTCCATTCCAGACGGAGCCATGTCCACACATGAATGAGGGGATTAGAACCGAAATACGTGAGTTTTTTAATTCTTTAGAGAATCAACATAGTGGAATTAAAAATAATTTGTATAATTCGATTCTTAAGATTTCACAAACTCTTAGAGATTCAAGCTACAAAGAAATGAATCTTTGTAAGAATTGTGGAAGTGAGTGTACTGGAAAAATCTGTTCTGTTTGTAAAATGGTTTTAAAATTAAAACAAAATCAAACCTAACGCAAATATAACATTCTTTTGTAACAAAAGTTGGTAGTAGGGAGGATTAGGGTGCTAGCCGTACCCTGTTCTGAAACCGGCTATATGCAGAGATCAGTAACTACTGGGTAAATCTCTAGAAAGGCAATTCCCACTTGGTGTGCGGAAATGAAATCACGCCGAGGCGGGTGGTTGCAGAACTAGAATTATCCGAAGGGATAACTTCTAAGATCGAACCATCGAAAGGGATGAGGTCCGGGAGGGAGCAATCCTAAGTTGGAGCATCCACGCTTCCTCGTCAACGTGGCGGATCTTGTATGCCTTGGAAAGGGGTTATCAGTCTAGACCGGAGCCAGTAGACCTATTACCTTTATACAATTGTTTAACATTTGTTCTTATGGAAGGCATTATTTCTTTCGGAAATAAAAGAACCTATAACAATTTTAAAAAACAAATTGCTCCTGAAATTCTTCCGTTATTTGATTCCTTAAGAAACTTTTGTTTTACTTTAGGAGAAAATGTTATAGAAGATGTACGTATGCATAGAATTGTTTTTTGTAAATCCATGACTTTTAGGTGGTTTGCAGATCTAGAACCCCAAAAAGATTCTATTTTAATTAAAATTCAAATGGGTAGAAAATTGCCTCAGAAAACTTGTCAAATTTTGTCTGGAAAAAGTCTGGATGAATTAAAAAGTGAACTACAAAAGGCGTATAATATGATTCATTAATACAAAACATCAAATTTTGAAAATTCTCCTTTGAATTTTTCATTTCTGATTTCAATGTCTTCTACTCTAGCATTGGCTGGACCCGCATGACACCATTCCACAATTGCATTAACATCAACATCTTTGCCTTCCAGAATAGTTTCAACTTTTCCATCGTTGAGGTTTTTTACCCAACCAAAAACATTATTTTTTTTCGCCATAACTTTGAGTGCTTGTCTAAAGAAAACACCTTGAACTTTCCCAGTGACAAAAATACGGACCCTCTGTCTATCCATGTAAAAATTTAATTCTAGTAACCATTAATCAATTTTTTGGGATGCGTTAAAAGAAGAATTATTTTCTTTCTTTAATTCTAGCTCTTCCCGTCTTTCTGGCCGCTATACTACCAACCTTAGCCCCAGGAGGTGCGTTTCTAGAAACCGTTGAGCTTTGCCCGACATGTTGATGTCTACCTCCACCATGGGGATGAACATATGCGGCTTGTGCAACACCCCTAACAATAGGATACTTACGTCCTTTAGATCTAAATCTACGCCATTTTCCTCCAGCACTCATAAGAGGTCGTTCCGTTACACCTCCACCAGCAAGTGTTCCTATCATGGCTCTATTTTTTGGATTAAGAGTAGCGAATTTTCCTGATGGAAGTTTAAGAGTTACTCCATCTTCGCCGTGCGAAAAAATAGTTGCGTTACTACCTGCCGATTTAACTATTGTTCCACCATCACCAAAATGTTTTTCCACATTACATACTATAGTACCATCTGGAATATTTTGAATACTAATTACATTACCGCTTTCAATTTCTGATTTTAGCCCAAATTGAATTGTTGAACCAACTTTAGTCCCAAGAACTGCTGGGACAATTGAAGTGGAATTATCTTCAAATCGAATTTTAGCTAATGGGGCATCCCGTCCTCTCTCATGAATTAAATCAATAACTTTGCCTTCATGTTGTTCAGATAGCAGAAAACTTGGATATTTTGCTCGATTTAATTTTCCCGTAGTTACAGCTCTAAACTGCATGCCTCCACGGCCACGTCTTCTAACTAGTGGTCTCTTACCCATTTGGATCGAATTTTTTCATTACTGATTTTAAGCTTATGATTGAAAATGTTGTATGCCAGAAATTAAACGCCAAAGGTATAAAAAATAGGCAGAGAGACTTTCGCTATGAGTCAAAATGCCCTGTCACTTAAAGTCCTAGAGGCGTATACAAGGGATGTAGGAAGAGGTGTAGCTAGAATTGATTATGATTCTATGGACACACTAAATGCCTCAACGGGGGATGTAATTGAAATTAAAGGTAAAAGAAGAACTGTGGCAAAGTGTCTTCCATTGTATCCATCTGATGAGGGAAAGGGAATCATAAGGATTGATGGGCTTGGAAGAAATAACTCTGGTATTGCTATTGGTGATACTATTTCTGTTAGAAAAATTAAAGCAGTTGCTGCTGAAAAAGTGGTGGTTGCTCCCCTTGAAGCAATTCCACCAATAGATGAACGTTATCTAGCTGATGCATTAGAAAGCGTGCCATTGATCAAAGGTGATAATGTAATGGTTCCATACTTTGGTGGACGTTTAACTTTCCAAATTATTGGTGTAACACCTGCAGCTGATGCAGTTCTTGTTACTCAGAAAACGGTTTTCCACATTGCGGAAAAAGGAGAAACACTACGAGGGGTACCACAAGTAACATATGAAGACATTGGTGGATTAACAGATGAGATAAAAAAAGTCAGAGAAATGATTGAATTACCCCTCAGACACCCAGAAATTTTTGAAAAGCTTGGTATTGAAGCTCCAAAAGGTGTACTTCTTTATGGTCCACCAGGTACAGGTAAGACTTTGTTAGCAAAAGCTGTGGCAAATGAAAGTAGTGCTCATTTTATTAGCATATCTGGGCCGGAAATTATGAGTAAATTTTATGGTGAAAGCGAAGCTAGATTACGAGAAATCTTTAAGGAAGCAAGAGAAAAATCACCATCAATAATTTTCATAGATGAAATAGATTCTATCGCTCCAAAAAGAGAAGAAGTTACTGGTGAAGTAGAACGAAGAGTTGTTTCTCAGATGTTATCCTTAATGGATGGATTAGAATCCAGAGGCAAAGTCATAGTAATTTCTGCCACCAATAGACCAAACGCAATCGACCCTGCACTCAGAAGACCCGGAAGATTTGACAGGGAAATCGAAATCAGAGTGCCTGATAAAAAAGGAAGGAAGGACATTCTGACAATTCATACTAGAAACATGCCATTAGCTGATGATGTACATATAGACAAAATATCTGGGGTTAGCCATGGATACGTTGGAGCAGACTTGGAATATTTGTGTAAAGAAGCCGCAATGAAATGTTTACGAAGATTGTTACCAGAGATAAGCTTGGAGGAAGAAAAACTTCCACCTGAGACTCTGGAGAAGCTAATAGTAAATGGTGAAGATTTCCAAAAGGCGCAGTATGAAATTACACCATCTGGAATGAGAGAGGTATACATTGAAAATCCAGAGGTAAAGTGGGATGACATAGGAGGTCTTGAAGAGGTAAAACGTGAGCTTAAGGAAGCAGTAGAATGGCCTATGAAGTATCCAAAGCTATACGAAAAATTAGGACATAAAATGCCGCGTGGAATTTTGTTACATGGAGTAAGTGGAACAGGTAAGACACTCCTAGCAAAAGCTGTTGCGACAGAAAGCGAGGCAAATTTTGTATCTGTACGTGGTCCTGAATTATTGTCAAAATGGGTAGGAGAATCTGAAAGAGGAATTAGAGAAATTTTCAGAAGAGCTAGACAAGCTTCTCCATGTGTGATCTTCTTTGATGAAATTGATTCTATTGCTCCAATTAGGGGAATAGGGGGAGAAACTGCTGTCACTGAAAGAGTGGTAAGTCAGCTACTAACTGAATTGGATGGAATGGAAAATATGCATGGGGTTGTGGTTCTCGCTGCAACAAATAGAGCAGATATGATTGATCCTGCGTTGTTAAGACCCGGACGATTTGATAAATTAATCCAAATTCCTATGCCTGAAAGAGATAGTCGATTGAGTATTTTAAAAATAAATGTTAAGGAGATCCCAACCGTTACTGATGCAAACGATCCTGATTTTGTAGATTTGAACAAAATTGCTGAAATGACTGATGGTATGACTGGAGCAGATGTTGCAGCAATTGCAAATACTGCGGTGTCTCAAGTTATCCACGAATTCCTAGACAGTCATCCAGATGAAAAACAATTAGAAATTAGCTCAAAGGAAGCAAAAGTAACTATGAAACATTTTGAAGAGGCTGTCAAGAAGGTTAGGGATCAAAAGGATCTAAAGATTGGTGAAAAGGTAGTTGCTTCCTACTACAGGTAGTTTTAATAAAATAAGCAAACAATAGCACCTCAATGTCAGAATACAGGGGCTATGAAAAAAATTCTCTTGCATTTCTCAAAGATAACAAGCTGAAGGTGGGAGACTCTGTCAAAATAACATCGGATCTAACTTATTCAGGAATTTTGATGCCAAGATATGAATCCAGTGATGATGAGCACATCGTTCTAAAATTAAAAAATGGTTATAATATTGGATTAGAATTAAACAAAATAAAAAAAGTGGAAATAATTTCAAAAAATCACACAAAAATAGAAACTGAATCTAAGATTAAGAAAGATTCTTCATTACCAAAAATTCTTCTTTTATCGACCGGTGGAACTATTGCCAGCAAAATAGATTATCGAACTGGTGGAGTTACTCCAGCGCTAACTGCTGAAGATCTAAATGCATCTGTTCCTGAATTAAATGAGATTGTTAATGTTGATACTGAAGTATTGTTTTCCGAGTACTCTGAAAATTTGATGCCGGAACATTGGAAAAAAATTGCAGAAAGATTGGATGGACTTGTAAATTCTGATTATCACGGAATAATTATTGCTCATGGAACCGATACAATGCAATACACTGCTGCTTTTCTTTCTTTTGCATTAGCTGGATATCCAATACCTATTGCTTTGGTAGGTTCACAGCGATCATCTGATAGACCATCATCCGATGCTGCACTAAATTTGATCCAAGCAGCACGTTTTATTGTAAATTGCAATACTAAAGGCGTATTCGTAGTAATGCACCACAATGAGAGTGATGATTTAATTGCCTGCCATTTGGGTACCCGAGTCCGAAAGAATCACACCTCCACACGAGGCGCTTTTGAAACAATTGGTGGAGATCCAGCATTTCTTATAATAAACAAAAAAATTGAAAATAATCTCAAAGATAATTTTTTCAAAATTAATGATTATAAACCAAGAATCAAACTTGACACACATGTAGCTTTAGTGAAATACTATCCTGGATTTGATGCAGGTATTATTGATAATCTGCTGAGTTCTGGATACAAAGCATTAATTTTTGAAGGTACAGGTCTTGGACATATTGGAAAGTCCATGTATGATTCTGTCAAAAAAGCCAGAGAAAAGAAACTATTCATGGGAATGACCTCTCAATGTATTGATGGTAGAGTTAACATGAATGTCTATGAAAGTGGAAGAGATCTTTTAGAGTTTGGAATAACTCCATTATCTAATTTGATTCCTGAAACTGCATTAGTAAAAGCAATGTGGGCTTTAGGAAATTCTGAAAATAGTGATGAAATGAAAAACTTAATGCTTGAAAATATTGCTTCAGAGTTTTCTGATTAAGTTTTAAAAAGAGATGAGCGATAAAAAAACAGTGTCAGAAATACCAATAAAACAAATTGGTTTAAAAGTTGGTTTAGAAATTCATCA
>JACZSC010000008.1 GCA_022574415.1 Nitrososphaerota archaeon
TTTAGAATTACAGGAACAGATCACGAGGTCTGTACTGAATCTTGAAATCAACAATAAATTGCTTATACAATTTTCAAAAATTCAGATTTCAAAACAACTAAAAATTAAAAACCAAATAGAGTCCTGAATAATTCATAAAGTTCTCTAAAGAAGAAGAATCCTTTTTCAGGTAACTTTGTCTTACCATCAGTTTTTGCTCCCTCAATATCAATTAGGTTAACATCCGCATTGGATAGGTCAGCCCCTGAAAAGTCAGCTCCTTTAAGTTCAGCTTTAAAGAGGTCTACACTTTCAAGGTTAGCTCCTGAAAAGTCAGCTCCTTTAAGATTAGCATATGATAGGTCTGCACTTTGAAGGTTAGCGCCTTTCAAGTCAGCTCCTTTAAGATTAGCATATGATAGGTCTGCACTTTCAAGGATAACGCCTTTCAAGTCAGCACCTTCTAGTTCGGCATATGAGAGATCCGCACCCTTGAGGTCAGCATTGGAAAGATTGATTCCAGACAAATCCACTCCAGACAGGCCAATCCTTTTCATATTGGCATTAGAGAAATCAACCCCATTGAGGATTGCCCCATAGAGGTCAGCTCCAGAGAGATCTGCTCCTGATAGATTAGAATTTGATATATCCGCACCACTGAAGATTGTTCCTGATAGATCAGCTCCAGAGAGGTCAGCATTTGATAAATCAGCATTTGAGAGGTCTACATTTCTGAGATTTACTTCTGACAGATTAACTCCTGAGAGATTAGCCTCTGAAAGAACTGCATTTGAAAGGATAATTCCAGAGACGTGAGCTCCTGAAAAGTCAGCTCCATTGAGATTTGCATTTGAAAAGTCTGTACCTTTTAGATTTGCATCCGAAAAGTTAGTTCCGGAGAGAATAGCACCAGAGAGGTTAGCTTCTGATAGATTGGCAGCTTCAAACGTAGCTCCAGAGAGATTGGACTCTTTGAGATTTGCATTTGAAAGGTCTACCCCTTTGAGAACAGCTTCGGGGAGATTAACTCCTGAGAGATTTACTCCTTTGAGGTCAACACCTGAAAGATCTACTCCCCTGAGAATGACTCCTGAAAGATCAGCGTTTGTAAGATCAGTACCATTTAGAATAGCTCCAGAAAGGTCGGTTCCTTTGAGGCTGGCTCCTGATAAATCAGCATTTATGAGGATTGTATTTTTGAAAACAGCTCCGGAGAAATCAACCCCTGAGAGGTTTGCCTCAGTGAAGTCAGTACCTGTAAAGTCTGTAGCATTAAGAATGACCCCTGATAGATTAGCCTTTGAGAGGTTGCTTTCTCTGACAATAGCTTTTGAGAGGTCAGCACCATTGAGGTTGGCTCCTGAGAGGTCTGATCCTGAGAGGGCAGCTCCCGTGAAGTTAGCTCCTGAGAGATTTGCATCTTTAAGTTTGTTATTTTGAAGATTAATTCCTGAAAAGTCAGCTCCTGAGAGGTTGGCTCCAGAGAAGTCAACATTTAGGAAACCAGCACCTTTTATGATGGCTCCTGAGAGGTCGGCACCTGAGAAGTTTGATCCTTCAGCATTCAAATTTGAGATATTTATGCCTTTGAGAATAGCATCTGAAAAGTCAGTTCCCAAGGTGGCGACCTCTTCGATCTTAGCATTTGAGAGGTCTGCACCCCTGAGGTTAGCACCTGAAAGTATACCTTGGAAGAAGTCAACCCTTGAGAGGTTGGCCCCTGAAAGAATAGCGTTTGAGAAATCTATACGTGTGAGAATATCTCCAGAGAAGTTAGCGCCCGAAAGATCCGCTCTCGTGAGGTTCACTTGAAAGAGTTCTTGACCAGTGAGATCACAAGTACTCAAGTTAACAAATGGTGCAAAAGGTTGTTCACAATGAAAATGTGCATTTGTGCCTTGGGAACTAAAAAGGGTCATACCTAGCATGAATACTAAAAATAAAATCAAGAAATTTGAAAGTTTAATCAATTAAAGATGAACCTCCAAGATTAAAATTTAATTTGATCACGCATCTGCCATCGTAATTATTCCATTAGTAATTAACCACTGTATCCCTGAAACAAAGTCAGTATCAGTGATCACTCCTTGGGACCACCATCCAGCATTGTTTTTTATCCAAGAGGGAATCCCATTAGTCATCTCAGAGGTAGAATCTAGCGTTGATGGAGGGACTCTCATTATTCCTTCGTTTATCAAAAACTGAATTCCTAAGACAAAATCAGAATCTCCGATTTGATCTTTTGACCACCAACCGGCATTATTCTTAATCCAACTTGGTATTGATATGCCTCCGGAGTGAAGGTCAATTTCTCCTACTGGAACTATTTTCAAACCTTGGGTTTGAATTCTATCTATAAGAAATTCAAGCTCACGGATTTTTTGTTCATCCACCCGATTCACGTAATTACCATTCTCTATTACTGAAAATGCTGGGGGTTCTAGAGTGATCACTGTGAAGCCATACTGGTCTAGAATTTTTTGTACCTCTGAAAACGTTTCCTCATAAGGAATTAGCTCAATAACTCCAGATTCCGGATTAAATTTACTGGTTACAGCTCCACTTGGGAAATGATATAATTCCAAATTGCTGAGTTGATATGGAGGAGGATCTTTTTGAATGGTCGAGCTAATGTGACTAATATTATTTTCATGCAGAGCTAAAATGGTTGCGTCGTTAAAATTTTCGTAAGGTGGAATAAATACTACTGGCGCCGTTCCTAAAACACTCGATATTTGATCATTGCTTTGTTTTATGAGGGAGCTTTGTTCTTCCGATGTCAAATCAGTAAAATCTTCATACTCAAATCCGTTGTTTGCGATTTCAATCAACTGCCCATTTTTTTCTAACGTGTTTTTTATGTAATCGACGAGTTTTATATCATTGCCAAACAAATTCCCTACGATGCCGGTTGTGATGGGGGAGTCTTTTCGTACGAACATATCAATTATCTCAATCTGAACATTATTTAAAAAATAATCTTGGACGGGAGCAAATCTAAATGCCACACAATCACAACTTTGAGGTGTAACCTGAGAGACTCCTGGTTTCTTAACCACATCTTGTTCGCTGACCACTCTGGCCTCTTCATTAATTTCGCTTATGGTAACTAATTTTATTCCTTCATCTCTTAATTCGTCAATTAGCTTCCCAACCTTACCAATCATTTGTCTGTCTGTCTCACCAGTGTAGACTCCCAATTCAGTAGTTGCAAACTCGTAGGGATGCATCATAACTACTGCAAAGCCGTATTTCTTTAGAAAATCACGAATTTCCTCAAATATTACCACACGATCCTGAACTTCCCAAGTAACTCCATCGGGCATCAGTTTAGCCGTTTGAGTATTTGCAGGAAAATAGTAAAGCTCCAAATTTTCAAGAGGATATGGTGGAGAGTGAGTTTCCTCTATGTGAGCAGTAACATGTGTGAAACCCAACTCAGGCAAAAGAGCTAATATGTCATCATTAATCGCGTTTAGTGGTGCAACGAATGTTTTGGGGGTTACTCCTAGAACTTCAAGTAATTTTTCATTTGTTTTTAAAAGAAGGGTTTTCTGATCATTCTTATCAAAATTAGTTAAGGGTTTATTGTTATAACTGTGACTTGCAATTTCAAGCGTTGGATTCTTATTTACAATTACTCTTTGGAGAAAACTAACTAGATGTGGATCCTCTCCAAAGAAGCCACCAATTATTCCAATTGTAAGATCCGCTTTTTTTTGCTGGAATAATTCCATGAGATCTACTGCTGCAACTCTAAGATACCAATCTTGAATATCGTCTAATCTAAATGCCACACAGTTACAGGTGCTTTGAGCACTTTGAGCTAAAACACCCTTTTTAAAAATTGAAATGAATCTCTCTTCCCCTGTAATAGCTGTATCCATGCTAGTCCAGATTTGAGATTCTTGGTTAGGATCATCAGTACTCTTAATCACCTGAATTGAATACTTTCCAACCTTGAAGTTTGAAAAGAATGCGTTGCCATGGGTGTTAACTGGGGATTGAGCAACTTTGTTGTTTTCTGCGTCGTACAATTCTACCATGAAACTTCCATCAGATTTACCTACTTTTTGCGAAACATCCTTGTAAACTGAGATAGTTATGAGATCATCTATTATCTTCGGCCACGGTGTTTTTATCTTAATATCTCCTTGAGTTGCTGGATGAAAAATAACTGGAGAGTATACATAAATCAAGTCTTCGTCCACTGAAACTTCGACTATGTAAAAGTCGTCTTCGACTAAACTGTTTGACTGTAACCAAAATCTCGTGGTTTCGCCATCACTATCAGTGGTCGCTTGGCCCCATTGATGACCGTCATCTGATTTTATAGATATTATTGCACCTTCTATCGGTGTTTCATTATCATTGTATAATGCTATAAACCGATATCCTCCAGAAAGTGGAATGATTACTTTTAGTTTAGCTTCACTTTCTTCTAAATTAAGAAAACTTGACTCGGCAAACATGTTGTTCACATAAACCTTTACCGAGTATTTGTGACCCAATGGAAGTGATTCAATCGAGAAAGGATTTGTTTTGGGGTTCTTGATTGTGACATAGGGAATATCTTCATCATCCTGTAATACTCTAATGGTCGTTTGCCAGGTGTTAAGCCTGTCTCCATTTGTGTACTCAATTTCTACCTTAATCGAACCCATTTCTTCTGCAAAGGATAGGGTTGAACCCGTAATGGCAAAGAAAAAAACTAACAGCGGTGCTAGCAAAAATTTGGACCTCATCAGTTTGAAATTATTTTTTCTAACTTTCATTCAAACCAATCCTTTTTGCACTTGTCCAACGAGCCTTTTTGCCAAAAAGTTGTTCTAGTGCCTGCCTCAATAGAATAAAATCAAGTATTTGCTTAAATCCGAAAACGAAAAAGACCGAGAATAGTATCAACTTGGGGTCATCTCCGTCTATTCTCACAGCTAAACTGGTCAGTAGGTATTGAAGGATAATAAAGAACCCGAAGGAGCCTATGACAAACATATAGTCGCCCTGAATTACTGCTAAAATCGCGGAACCGAGAATAAAAAAACCAACTATTGGTAAAATTATCATTGAAAGCACCATATACGGAAATGCAAGTCTCTGTAAAAATCCAAAACGTGGATTTGTAAGTGCATTACGATGTTTTACTACAACTTGAAGATTGCCTCTGTACCAACGTTTCCTTTGCTTGTAGAAATCAATAAGGGCTTTTGGCGCTTCTGTATATGCTATTGCTTTGGTGGTTCCTCTTACCACCATCCCAGACTTTAGAATTTTAACTGTTGTATCAAAATCCTCTACAACTGTTTCCTTATCATACCCACCAGCTTCCTGAATCACAGATTTTTTAAATGATCCTAAGGCTCCTGGAACAATTGTAATGGCACCAAACATATCAAAAGCTCGTCTGGCAATCTGTAATCCAGCAACATATTCAAGAGCCTGACACCAAGTAAGCCAATTTACTCTATTTCTTACCTTAATGTTGCCTGCTACCGCAGAAACATTTTCATCATCTTCAAACACTTTAGCAGTTTCTTTTAATGCGGTCTTGCCAATTATGGTGTCTGCATCTAGTACAGCTATGATTTCTCCATTTGCAAAGCTTATGCCATAATTGAGTGCAGTTGCCTTACCACCGTTTTCTTTATGCAAAACTTTCACACCATCTCGCTCATATCTATTAGCAATCTGTAATGTCTTGTCTTTACTTCCATCGTCCACAACGATTATTTCTTTTTTTGTATAATCAGCTTCCAGTACACTTTCTATAGTATTTGCGATTACTTTTTCTTCGTTGTATGCTGGAATAATTACAGTAATGGTTGGGTAATGAGGCGGATATCGTATTTGCTCTTCTTTGTATTTACTATACAATGACAAGGGAACCATTAACATAACGCTCCAAAAGGTAATTGTAAATCCCCATAAAATTACTGCTCTATATCCAGAATTCCATAGCGTATATCCTTCATAAGCAAGTACTCCACCAAAAACAAAAGGTAGAACTAGTAGAAGTATAGGGAAAATACCTGGTAAGTGTTTCTTACGTCTAAATTTTGATTTTGACCACCGTCTTGCATCCAACAGCTGATAAATTACCAAAAATCCGCCAATTATCATTGCGCCTGTACTAAAACCTGCGACCAAAGCGTATGGTGCCAAGATAAGAAAAGCGAATATCACGCAAGAAATAAGAATCAAAACAGGATCAAGTTTAACTTTTGGAAGAACCTCTTCTTCTAAATCTGAAACTTGTTTTGTTCCAACTTTTTGAACCTTTTTCTTTTTAGTTACTTCCGGTTTTGGTTCTAACTCTACTACTATATCTGACTGTTTTAGAATTGGCTTTTCTTGAACAGTTGATCTGTAACATTCTGCATGATACCATTTTTTCTCATGTCTGATAGTTCGATCATGAAATTCTAATTCTTTTTTACAATGGCCGCACCTCGGAATTGTTTCAGATTTTTCCTCTGGTTCTACAACTTTAGAAGACTGTTTTGAAATTGTTTTTACTATTATGGCTTTAGTAATTTTTTCTACTGGTTTTACTGTAGTTGCTCTTACTACAGATTCCTTTTTTGAATATGTATTTTCGATTACAGTTTTTTCTCGGATAGTTGATCTGTAGCATTCCACATGATACCACTTTTTCTCATGCCTGATAGTTCTATCATGAAATTCTAATTCTTTTTTACAAATCTCACATTTTTGAATTAAATTCGTATTTTTCAATAACTAACGCATCCTGTTCGTGGAATTTAAAAAATTCAAGATAATAATTTGTTAGAAGTAATGAAGCTAATTAACAGATACAATCATTTTTAGTTATTAACTCAATTTCCTCAAATTCACATCAAGTTTTTCACCGACTTGAGGTCGACCCATCCTTTCATACCTGTTTTTTGGCATAGTGATGGTGATGGTAGTCTGTTGGTAGCTCTTGATTTTGATTGTTGGCTGTGCCTGCAGGATTGCGTCAAGTAGAGGAAATACCTGCTTTTTTGTCTCATCATCTAGTTTTTTTGATACTGATTCCATGATCAGCTGCTTTTGTGAAATGGGCTCGGTTTGAACATTTTCCACAAGTGATATTTGTACTACTTGTCCATTGTCAACAATTTGTGCAATTCTATATTCAGTAACTTCTGCCACATGAGGAATCCAAACGAATTCCATTTATCTCTAACTAGAAGTATGATTAGTCTTCTGTTACTCGATGATTTTTAGATTACGGGAACGAATTTTCATCTAATCTAATTTGTTCATACTCATTCCAGCCATTTTTAGACAAAAAAGGCTCGTTGGCAGTTCGTATCGAATGTGAGCGGTTCTATTGAGACTCCGACCAGTTTTGGTATTATTTTAGACTCAAAAATCAAAGATATCTTCTGTATTCCTTGATGTATCTTTTTATGAGCCATTGAAGGAATATTCTTTCCTCGTTTTTCACCTGTGATCTTTCCAAGGCATTATAGTAGCTATTTCTTCCCTCATATGGAATATCAAGCATTGGATAGTTTTTCCTGTTAAGGATAAAGTTCATGACAAGCCTGGTAATCCTGCCATTTCCATCACCGAATGGATGTATTGTAACAAATTTCAGATGTGCCAGTGCAGCAAGCTCAACTGGATGAATCTTATTCTTGCTTTTGTGGTACCATTTGAAAAAATCTGTCATCATAGGGTATACCTTTACGGGTGAAGGAGGCATGAACTTGCTACCGCTAATTGCTACTTGGTATTTTCTTATCTTTCCAGAGATGTCGGGTTTTGTCAGATGGAAAAGCTCCCAGTGCCAGTCCAGTATTTCCTGCAATGACAAGTCTTTTTTCTGTTTTAGAATTTTATAGAACAGATCCCTGTGGGCCTCGGCTTCTTGTACATCTCTCATTGGTTTGCCTTTTGGTGCAATGCCCCTTTCCAGAAGATCTGCTGTTTCTCTTCTGGTGAGTGTTGATCCTTCTATCCTTTGGGTATCGTATGTAAATCTGGTGGCAAAATTTTGCAGCTCTTTTTCTTTGATAGATTTTGGTGCTGCCCTTTGCTCTTTGTAAAAGTGCTTTTTGATTGTATCAATATCATCGTACCATTTTTCTTTGTAGATATCATCAAGAAATTTTTTCTTGATCTTGATGATGTTTTTTGGGATTTTCGTGCCAAGGTAGAGCTCCTTTTTCTGTACCTTTTTGCCGTCCCTCGTGCTATGTTCTAAATAGTAGTAGATCTTTTTCTTGAGTATCTTCTTTTTTATGGTAACCATAATATTGGTTACCCCTACATATTTATATAATTTTCATTTTTACTGAAAATGTAGGGGTAAGAATCCGCCAGGATTTAGTTCTACTCCCTAACAGTCATATTCCCTGTATAGGAATTGAACTAAATGGTTGAATCCATTGAGACCTGCACCATTTATGGGATTATTTTAGACCCGTTAACGGTTCGTATCAAATGTAATTCAGGTCTAAACGAATTTATCGATTATCGATAAAAAGGCAATCCCCCCCTCTCACGAAGAAAAATGTGACGGGTAATCTTCGTAACCTTTTTAGCTGAAATGTGCGTAAACCATGGTAGACCGAGGTAAACAAAATGCCAACAATATCAGCAAAACTGTCAAAGAAAGAACATGATGCAATTGTTGAATATGCAAATGCTTGTGGAGAAACAGTATCTAATCTTGTAAGAAAGGTAATGTTGACTGAGGCTACCTTCATGAATGGTTATCATGATTCTATGGATTATCACTATGAGATCACAGTTCCTGATAATGTTTCAGGTGAAGAGGAAGATAGAATTGTTTTAGGTGCCTACAATAAAATTAGAAGAATTTTAGGTTTGAAAGAGCAAGATGAGATTTAAGAATTTTCAGGATTTGAAGAAATTAATGAGATTTAATCTACGATTAGTTGAATCCCTTGAAGAGATAAACCGAAAATAACCATTCCTAGTGGAATATACTTTGTTTTATAATTCCAATAAACTTCAAAACCTCGATGAACTGGGTCCGTTGCTCCCTTTGGTGTATGAGCCATCTCAATATATGCAACATCTTTTTCTTCCCATCTTTCAAAACCTTTGTTAATTAGATGCTTAGTTTTCCACTTTTTCCAATTATTCTCGGTTGGTTTTTTACCATAATACTTTATCATTAGTATAAACCCAAATATCTCACATGCAATTCCAATCACAGCAATAATTTCAAAAGATTCTAAAACCATACGATAGAAATTTGCATTGTATTATCTAAGGATTTTAGGTTTTGAAGAGATAGATGAGATTTAAGAACACTGAAAATTTGTCAAAACTTGACGATTAATAAAATGAAAATTTAGTTAACTCTCTATTTTAGTAATTAATTTTTCAAATATTTCAGATGATCCTCTCAATAATTTGTAAAGTGCATCTATGTTTTGACCCCTACTTAGCATTCTACAAGAGTAGGTATTTCCAACACTTTCGTAGCGAGGCTGAATATCTATAGAAAGCCAATCATCTAACCTATCATTATCGCCTTTAGCAGTAAAATGTAATCTGCTTGTTTGTAATGGTCTGCCTATGATTTCTTCAAAATCTTTTTGTATTCTGGAGTCTTCAGATGCTGCAGATATTGACAAAATAGCATTTTTATCACTGATATAATTACTCATACAATCTACTTCGTAAAATCTAACAAATTTTTCAAGATTTGTTTTAAAATCACGATTTGAAACTGAAAAGAATTCTTTCTGTGCTTCAATTAAATTAGTCACCCGCGGATTATGAAAACCAAAAACTAATTTTGAATAATCTGTATAGAATTCTGTATTTTGTTTTGTAGCATTAATAGATCCTATGCTTGAAGCAGCCATGTTTTTGTAATTTAGTTGGGTTAAGATATCTGTAATTACTATTCTATCAAGAGGCCAGTAAACACTTTTCAATCTGATGCCTAATCTTTTATCAATGACCCTTTCTCTTTCAAACACAGGAATTTTTTTTGCCATTGTTTATCAAGTTGTACTTATAGGTTGTTGATCCATATTCTCATAAGACATATGTGGTCTAATTTTTTGCCTTAGTGTTCCTACTAGAATAGATTCAAATTTTTCTTTGGTGCGTTCCTTTTCTTGATGATCTTGTTTTGTGATTTCTTCCCAATCTCTTGCTAGTTTGATTTCTGTTTTATCAGATCCCGACACACTTTCTGTTTTTCTTTCACTAGGATACATTATATCAAATAAGGAATCAAAAACTAATTCTGGAATGTCTGTGACATCATAATACGAAAAACCTTTATTCCCACTTTTTTCGTAAAAATTCTTTACTAAATTACCGTCTTGTAATTCGTTTAGTCGAATAGTTAAACTACTGGGACTAAATTGAAATTTTTCTTTTATTTCATTAAATGACATCTTTCCATGTTTTAGCAATGCAATCAATAATCCAAGATTTTTTTCATCCGAAATCCCTTTTAGTAAAAGCCTTATTTCCTCAGGCATTTCGTTGGAATAATTTAATAGGGTACTAGAGTACAATTTTCTGAATCTCAGTACAATTTCTTGTATTTTGTATATTTATAATTTGTTATGATATTAATCGTGTGAGTGGCCGTTGGGAAAAATACAATCGGAGATTAGAGAAGGAGTTTGAACCTCTTAAAAGAGTCATGACAATGACTATCTACGGATCGTATTATCCTCAATCAGAAAAAGACTTTCTAATAAGTCAGAGAGATTTTTTGAGAGACAAAGGATATGAAAATACGAATATTGTAGATGATTATCCTGATCCTGAACCTGATATAACTTCTTTAGAAAAAAGTATAAGATGTTTAGAATTTTCTGATGTTAATTTTTTAGTTTTTACTAGAGAAGGAAAACGGTATGGAGTGTCAAGAGAATTAACACATATTGCAACATCAAGTAGAATGATTGATAAAATACCTTTTTGTACCGTATTTGAACAAGTTAGAGATGAAAGAGATTCCATACCACCACTGTCTCTTGACGATATAAATAATTCAGGAATTAATAGACGAGAATTTGAAACTGAACAACAATTGCAAACTGCTTTATCCCAACAATCTTTTGCAAAACTAAGGAGATTACAAAATACATTAATCAAACGCCTATAATTAATCGATATAGTCTTAATGTATAAAGTACCTTAATGTATTTTGAATTGATATAATTCAAAAATATCAAACAGAGTGTTTATCAAAATAATTTAATGATAAAGGAAATGATTCATTCATAATTTTCTCATCAATAGACTTGATTTGCCCTAACCATAATCTTTTACGATCGGCATTAAGATTAACTTCTCTTTCATATTCTTTGATCTTACCAATCTCTGAAATGTTATCCTGTAAAATAGAAGAACGAAGTCTAGCACTACGAAGCAATCTAATTTTCATAATTAGTTTTCCATCTTTTTCATATGTCTGAAGATTTTCAATGTCTCGAGTTCCAAGTCTACCGAGACCACGTTGTTTCCATTTTCCATTATAACGATAAAATCCATTTTGTAAATAGAAAACATCATCAGCAGTATTCTCAAAAGAAAACTCACCTAATCTATTTGAATCAATATCTAGAAATTTTGTGACGCAAAGACTGTCAGTTGCAAAACTTACAACATATCGTTCCAAGCCATATTTTTGCACAAATTTGTATAATTGAGCACGAGTTATGCCTGTAATTGTGGCAAAAATAACAGGATTAAATAAATTTCCTATTTTAAATCGAATTCGCTCACCAGTTTTTCCATAGATGGAGTTTAGAATTATTTTAATTGGTAATTGTAGTGGATTCTTGTTTTGTTTTAGTTGTAATCTTTTTGTGTACATTTTTTCAATAAAATCTTTGAATGGAAAAAATTCTTTATCGGGAATAAATTGAAATGATTTCAAAATTTTATAATTAATGTTTTTACATGCTCGTAACTCAGCCAGTGTGCAATAAGTTTGAAACTTTCCTGATGGGAATATAATAATATTATTTGCACGGAAAGGTAATGGTGGAATATATTTACAATCAGAAATATTTACTTTAATTTTAAAAAAACCAAGCGTTGCATCACTTTGAATTTTATTTGATGATATCCATTGACCTTTTGTTATATCAGGAATTTTTGTTAATGCATGTGGATATGCTGAATTAATATCATAAAGATAAGCGGTTCCTATGTAGCCACGTTTTAGAATTTCAAATCTTCCACCAAAGTAACTCCTGTAAGCTAAATCTTGTATTTCATATGGTATGCAATCAAACTTTGGAATTTCAATATGATTATTGATTAGAACTTTTTCTGCAAGGTAACCAGAACTAATCCATCGTGCAGGATAAAATGAAAACGCATTATGAAATAAATTTATCCAGTGCTGTGATAATTCTTTAGTATATTTACAATCTGCAATACAATAATTTCTAACTTTAGTTTTATTTCTGTTATAATATCTTGGTGAAAATTGTGTACGTTCTTTTTTCATTAAAAGATAATCATTAGGTAGATCCTCAATGTTCTGTTGATATGCATTAATCAATGAAGTATGATAGAACTGTGCAATATCAAAAAAGATAGAACTATGATGTCCTTTTCTGATGGCTAATTTCCTACTAGGAATATAATCTAGAGTATAGTCACCATAATGAAATCTCAATAATCCTGTCTTCTTGTAGGAATTGAGCTCTTCACCTAGCAGTTTGAGAATGACTTCAGCATCATAGGTGATATTATAGAAAAAGTTCCATGCTCCTTGAAATTTCTTAGAAAATAGGAATTTTAGGCATGATCCAGGCGTGATTTTATCAAGGAATCGGCCATCAGAATCAGCTATGAGGAAAGGAGTTCCCTCGTAGGTCTCAGTATCAAGACCATAAACTGTTCTAAGACTAGAACAAGCAAACCGCCTATCTTGATGAACTTTGGTTCGCAGTCTTCTAAGATCTTTGTAATCTGTTATGGGGATGGATTCTGCCATATAGCATCAGGAATTGAAACTTCTTGTCCTCGCTTTCGTTTTCCAAATTGTCTTCTAATATCTAAATATTTTAAGTCAGGAAAATTATCTCGGATTAATCTAATGTAACGATGGTATTTTTCTAAAGATGATGAACGTTTACTAACTTTTGGTTCAGGTGCAACAGTTACTTTTGTTTGTTTTTCTAATCTTTCTAATGCTTTTTGTGTTCTGGAACGAAGTATTCGTACTTCATTATTATTTGGAAATAACTTTAATGCATCAAGTCTTTTTAAAAGTTTATTTCTTTGTTCTTCTAAACTCATAGTATCACCAAAAAAATATGAAGGTTAGTCTAGGTTTTTCCTAGACTAAATCTTCGTATTGGTCTATTGTTTCTACTTTTGTCAAGATAGGTCTCGATTGTAAGTTTATCACCAATTTTGATAATGTTGTCTTTACCACCTCTAGTCCACTGATTTAGGAGTGAACTGTTTTTTGATTCATGGCTTTTTAGAGGAACAACAATTGTATTCCATTTGTTATTCTCAAAGATTTCAGCTTCAACATTGATAGAATATTCTGTTTCAAATGTTTCAAGCTCTTTTACACGAATCTTTATTGTGTCTGGTTTGTCTTTGTCTTTGCTTTTGTATTGCCCCCACTTTAAAAAAGGAGGATAAAGAGAATCACTCATTTTGGAATTCTCCTTTTTGTTTTGATGGGAGTTAGAATCAATCTCCCATCTTGTGACATGGAAACATTTACTTCCATGTTTTTACTGAGATAGTTCTCAGTGAATGTCTTGGGCAAAGTTACCACTTTAGAAAAATTCATGGTACTGACTTTTCTTGTGCCCAAGTCTAGATTTTTGACTATGGATTTTACTTTAGACATATTATGCTGTTAGTAAATACCTTAAAATGGGATACTAATGTAGCCCACTTATGGAACTGACCTACGGTATTGGACCAAACAAAACCAAGTATTGCAAATTTAAGGCTAAAAACTCTGAATTTGTTTACGATATTGACGGAATTCGCAAAGGAAAAAGATTCAAACATGAACAACGCCGAGAATTAATTATTAATATTATTGCAAGAAATCACATTAGTCATAATCATTTACTACATCTTACAACAGCATTAGGAAAAATTGCAAAAAAAACTACAGTAAAAATACTCAAAGAACTAGAAGATGATCGACTAATTGAATCAGAGCAGGAAGGAAATAGTTCTAATTCTATAAAAACATGGATGATAAAATCACCAGAATCTGAAATTGAGAAACATGCAAAAAAAGAAACACAAAACATCATTGCAAGTTTGCAAGAATACATTCAAACCATAGAGAAAAAATTTGAAAAACTAAACCAAGTTGAAAAAGATTATGCAATGGCCAATCTTTTAGACATATTACATAGTTGGCAACCAATTATTGAAATTATAAATCATGACACTAGAATTAAAAATGAAAAGAAAAAGTTTGACTCTCTTCTAAATCAAGCTTATAATATTTTAAAATATGAAAAACGTGATGGTATAGATACAAGATCATTTTTGCGTAGGTTACTGCATCTTAAAGCATCAGAACCAATGGTTATTATGAATAATTTTTTAGAGGAAATTAAATGAATGACTTTACACCTAATCCATTAGTTTTACAAGAACTTGAAAAAGTCAGTCAAGTTTGGGATAACCTGATAGAAAACATGCATACAAAATCGAATAAAGATAGAATTACATCAATTCTAGTTCAAGTAATGCTTGAGTACTACATTGATAGAATTTTGATTATTAACAAAGTTGATTCGCCTAAGAAAATTTACAAGATGAGATATGATAGTACACTCGAAAAATTAAAAGAACTCAATTTAATTGATAACAACCTTGAACATGACCTGCTGAATTTCTATGAAATTAGAAACATATATGCACATGAAATTGAAATTCATGAAAAACAGATTTTGGATTTAGTTAATGGTGTTAAAACAGTAAAGGACCCTACTAGATTTATAGAGAAAGATAGATTTCAGCAAGTTTTTCAAATTATTTTACGGCAAGTTCAGAGAACATTTGAAGCAGTTCTAGTTAGGGAACAAGAAAAAAGTGAAGAAAATACTCACTCTATATCTCAAAATAATTCTTCTTTTTCACGTAATAGTCTACGATATTGTGAACAGCAATTTTGGCTATTGTAATCCTGAAAATTCTTAATTCATAGTTTGAGATAGAAACTTTATGCCTGTCTGTGAAAAATGCGGTCAGCCAGCTTCTCAATGTATTACATGAGATGAAGCGAAGGGCGTAACTAGAATACATTATTTTTGCAAAAATCATAATCCAAAATCTGAAAATTCTTAATTCTTAGTTTCAACTAGAAAATTCATGACCGATGATAAAAAAATGAAAATCATGTGCAAATGGTGTAATGTTTCTAAAACCTGTCACATCGTTAGTCAAGAAATTACAGATCATCATGGACACTATGGGATAGATAGTGTTATGATGGCCAAAGTCAAAATTCACAAGCATTTCAAAGGAAAAAATTACTGCAAAGGCTCAGATAGAACAATTACTGTACCTCTAGATAAGATACTAAAAGATAATGAAAAGAATAGAGATTAGATTCTAAACTCTTTTTTTCACAAAAATTAATGAAAAACGTGCTCAAGTGTTCGTACCAGTGCGTATTCTCGGATCAAAGTCAAACAGTAAACCTTTATCCACTTACTCGAAATGTTTGACTATGGGAGTAGGTCGAACACAAAGACATTATTGTAACAAGTGTCATCTAAAACGCCCTAAATGTATCTGTAAAAAACAGTAAACGAGATTAATAATTCTTAGATTCTAAACTCTTTTTGTTTTCCAGTACAAAACTCAACTAAATTCTGTACAGCAATCTTGGCTATTGTTATTTCATGACAAGACTTTAGACCGTCTTTGGTCTTTGCTCCATGTTTAGACGCATAGCGTCTTTCTTTCTGGAATGTTCTTTCAAGTAATTCTAAGAACCGTCTAATCAAATTATAGTCTAAAACAACTAAACCCTCTTTTGTAAAGGCGTAATCTTTCTTGTAGATTCTATGCTCTTTATTGGTTTCATTAGCTAACATGTATGCAGAATAATCAACAAGCCATCTGAACGGCTCTATCAAGTCATAAACTAACGGCTGAAAACTAATGTGTTCTTTGTGATAGAATCCAAAGTATGCATCTAGACCCATTCCGTTGATATATTTGGAAATCTCTCCAGCTAAAACCGAATAGCCGTAATTCAAAAGCCCATTAATGACATCACTAGCAGTTCTTTTTGAAATCTTCTGACTAGACTGATTTCTTGAAACAAATCCATGCCTTTCAGGAATTAGTTTTGAATATTCAATAAAGTACGCTCGACCAGAACCAGCCTCTAAACCCAATTCAGAACGTATTGAAACTTGTCTTAGATTACCCTCAAGAGTTTCAATTCCTAAATTCAAGTCAGTCCTTTCTACAGACTTTAAGAATCTGATCTGCGATTGTAATTTTGCTTTAACAATCTGCTTTGAAAGGTATCTTCTCTTTTCTGTATCCCTAAAGGTGTCATACTGAGCCATTCGATATTTTGTCGCAGTGTTTGATTCCATTACACCATTAATCATAGAAACTGGCTTTCCGTAGGTATCTAGTAGAATAAGATTTCGATTATGTTGATTTAGTAGGCTCATGGCTTCGGTTGAAACGTAGCCTTTACCAGATAGAACGATTTTTTCATAAGGAAGATTATTGATGAACCATTCTTCTGATTCGGATTCTTTGAATGGGTCGTAATTGTTCTTTAGAACAAGTTTGTTATCTTTTACAGAAACAGAAAAGCCGTAACCCTTGAGAAATTTTACGTTGTAATGACTGTGTTGACCTTTCTGCGTCATAACGCACATTTGATCAAAATTATTACTTAACGAATTTCCAACAAATCATAACGTGCATTATAACGTGATTACCCGTCACATTTTTCTTCGTGAGAGGGGGGGATTGCCTTTTTATCGATTATCGATAAAAAGGGAAAGTCCCCCTCCCACGCACGAATTACGCTTATGACTTGCGTTATGACGTGAGTTGGTTTGTTGGAAAGGTTAACAGCTCGTATCAAATGTTAATTAGAATAAAAAAGAGAAAGGATTTTAGGTTCTGATTACGGAGCTGGTCTCATCGAAACATCTGCGTTTCCAAATCCGCCACCTGAAACCCAGAAGTTTTGTACTCCATTAAATGCATTACCGTCAATGTCCTTGGTGTTTATTGCTACAACGACTTTGTGTGTGGAACCATCACTAAATGCTGCTTCAAAAACCACAATGCCCATACCAGTACTGGTAGGACCGCCTGGTGGACAACACATGACGGTGATCAATTTGGTTGCGTGCCAATTACCTGAAGTACTTGTAGCAGCAAATGAACCTCCTGCTCCTATTTGGCCACCCTTTTTCCAAGCTCCTTGACCCGACATATCGATTCTTGGCGTGTCCCCATCCGAGAAACTAAAGGCTACAGCGCCTTTTGGAGTCGGAGAGGGAGCGTAAGCTTGTTGTGCCGAAAAGAGAAGCATGATGGCTATTCCAGCAATTATGGATGCTATTAGAATTGTTTTTGCCATGCCCAACCGATCACTTGATCCTGAGACTAATTAATGATGATCTAATGTGATTCATTTCATAATTTCATTATAACGCTAGTCATGAGGCATAAACCGTTCATCAAATGTCTCATTTACAGTTCGTATCAAATGTCAACAGAATTACCGAACTGTCTACTCTTTTAAGACCCACCCCATTTTTGGTTTTAATTTGGAACCTATCTAAGCAAATTTTATTCCGGGTCTAGAAAATTATCAAACATTTCTTTTGTTCTTAGTATATAGTTCTACGGTCCAATCTGTCTTGTTCCATTATCTTTAAGATTTTTTCAAAAGCTTTTGTAGAAAATGAATACATGTCAAGCAGAGTAAGATATCGTTCATCCCTTTTATGGTCTTTCATCCATTCATTTAATCGTTCAGTAGTATGCGTAGCAAGACTTCTAGTAGAAGTTATTAATTTGTTATGTGTATGTAAAATCTTAGAATCAATTTCAAGTATCAAACGCTCTAGTGCTAATTTTTCTTGGAAAGCTTCTACTTTATCTAACTGTTCCCTTAGTCTAGAGCGTTGAATGTCTAATCTTTGAAGATGGATTAGAACTTCAGTTGTAGAATCAAAAGTATTTCCATTTACTATAATTTTTGAATACCAGTAATCAATATCGCCGTTAACAGTATTGCGATTAATTTTCATAAGTTCGGCAATCTTTCTTGCTGAATATCCATAGTCAAAATGAAGTCGGTAGACTTCTTTTCTTCTAGAATCTCTTTCATTTTTAGAATATGGACCACCTTTTTTGAGATTTGGTACAGTTTGAGATAGTTTTTCATTTTCGTCTAAAAAATCAGAAGTTACTTGAGGTAATTTACTCATGATTTCCAAACTCCTCGCACACCACCGATACTATACTTTTTTCACCAAGTTCTGGTTGCGTCATTCTTTTCAGTTCATAAAGTGCAACAAAAAATTCTTCTTTTTTGTATTGTATCATTATTTGCGATCCTAAATTATCATATTTTTCAATTAGTTTGTCAAAATTCTGCAAAGATTTTAAATCATAACCATTACCATGATTAAAATGTCCTACAAATGATTGCAATGTTTCAAATGTTCTATTGTATTCACTGACAAGTTCATGAAGATTCATGCTCATTTTATGTATGTAAAGTATTAATACTAATCTACACTATAACTGCATATTGTATTTTGTGACGACGTATCTAAGAATCGTTGATGAACTAAAAGCAGTTTATTCAATCCCTCCTGATCCGCGCATCATAGAAAGAGAACTCAATAAAATACGATGGAGAGACGCTAAAACAAAGCATTTCCTTGCTATCCTTAAAGTACTATCAGAAAAAGGCTCGTGTACCATCAAGGATATCGTTGATAATGATGGATTTTCAAGATCCTCAAATCGTGTAAAAGCTCGTCAAGATATGTATTCTAGGATGATAAATGGTAAGTTATCACAGAAAATTCCTGGCCTAATTTCTCGCTTCCTAGTAGTTGAAGATGGAACTATCATGAAAAGCAAACCTACAACAAAGTACAAGCTTTCTCTTTTTGGCATTCTTTATTCAATTCGTGTATTTTCAAACATCAATACAAGAATTGCTCCACAGGTAAAACATGAAGAAACTATAGAGATAAAAGACAATAGTGGTTCTTCTAGTGAATCAGAGATTAAATCTATTCTGGATGTACTGGCTAAAAATTATGTAGAGACGTTACCATTAATTTTTGGAAAATGGAATTTTTGGAAAAATAATTTTGGAAGTCTAGTTGATTATCTTGCGTCCATGTCTAGATTGAACAAGGATTCATTAGAAAATTTGATTACTGATCCGTTGTACAACGTTAGGCCATTTCATATGTATTATGGTATGCGTAAACAATCTGGTCGTGCAGATGAAGTAACAATGTGGTTCATAACAAAGATTGAAAACAGTATTTCGCATCCAAAAAAATTTAGAACTACGTTGAAAAAAGACACTGATATTTTTAGATGGTATTCTGAATTTATAGCAAAGTTACTAATGGTAAAGAAAGAGGAAATCTGGCGAATCAAGACAGTTGAGTACATGCTAAAGGGTGAATTTGAAAAGCTTGGAAGCGTATCAGAAAAACTATTAAAGTTTCAAGGACTCGACATTACAGAAGATAAGGTTAGTACTCTTCTCTATTAAAGAACTAATTCGCCAAAAAATAAATTATGAATATATGAAACTCATACTTATTTTAATTTAAAAAGACAGCGATCCGATCAGAACTATTTTGCGAGGTGAGTAACGCAAACAAAATAACTGTTTTAGAATTTAGTATACGATGCGTTTTATTATTTCAATTATAATTTTCAAAAAATGGCATAGTTTGGCATAGTTATGATAACGAGGCAGTCGATTCCTATTTCGTAGTAATCGATTTTCCTTCTTCGGAAATGGCTTTTTTGATTAAGGAAGAACTATCTTTCATGATTTTGTTAAATTCTTGAATATCCTCAAGATCAGGAGTTTTTTTCTGATTTTGATATGTTTTCATAAATTCAGAATAAACATTACCTACAATAATTCCAAAGGTAGTATCCGATACGGATTCAATTTCCGGAACAAAATCTTCTGCAATTTGCTTGTACGAGGACACCTCATCAGTATAGTACTGAATTAAATTTTCAATGAACTCTTTAGTTTCCTTTGAAATTGCCATCGTTCTACCTAAATGCGACTGGTTTATTTAATTACATTCCAAATTTTGTTTGACGATGTGGAAGCTTGAATTGGATGAAAATTATTTTCGAATTTTTGATTCTAAAAAACAAATTGCAGGTTATTTTGATCCTGATTATGGTGAAATCAATCCTCCAGAAAAAGAAACCGAATTAATTGAACAGATGCACAAAAATCGAGAAAAAATAAACGGCGGCTTGCTAATGGTTCCAATGTTAAAGTTTGGAATATTTGATTCAGACTATGAATCTGATATTGCAGGTTTACAAAAGCAAATAGATTTGGTGAATGAGCGACTTTTTAAGTGGAAAGAATTCCTTTCTGAAACAAATAACCATGCCCATTCAATTAGAATCTCTCACACTGATCAAGATATGCTAAGTATTACAATACCTTTCAAATTTTCAAAACCTACTCCTTTAGATAAAAATGAAATTCTAAATGAAATCGAACCTATCTTAAATTTAATGCACAAACGAGATTTGGTATAGATCTGCTTGCATATCTTGTCAAGATTACGTATGTAGAAACAGAACCAGCTAATAATAACAAAGAACCAAAAGGAAATTCTGGAACTGGCGCAAATTCTTCCGATTCAGTCACTAGTGCATAATCAACTATCATGTTAGTTTGTGTTTTTTCTGTCACTGGAATTAAAAAGAAAACCTCATCATTTGATTTGAGATAATCAGGCTTGACCAATGATTTTGACACCGCAGCAACATTTCCATCTTTATCATATAGTGTAGCAATAATTGCAATTGTATTTGCTGTAATATCGCCTCTATTTACAACGGTTCCAGTAATCACCAAGTTGTTAAAACTATCTTGTGAAATCTTGGATGAAGTAATGTCCATCACTTGACTTTTAGGCGTTGTCACTTTGTAATCGATTTCAATGGAATAACTATCCACCAATTTTGCTTTTTGACCCAAAATTACTAGGTCAAAAGGGGCCTTCATGCCAGGCATTATTGTGTTAATCATGGAACTTGTAGTCATCGTATCAATTACCTCATTTTCAGAAAACAACGTCACATGAATAACAATCTGGTTTAGTGGCATATCAAAATAATTTAGAATTTCTCCAACAACATGTAATGCCCCATCACTGCCAAGATATTGCTGATCATTTTGGATTGAAACATCTGCCCATGCATTAGAAAAACCAAACAATATTGAGATAACCAAAAAAAGATATTTTTTCAATAATTAACTTTCTGTTTATTTTATTTAAAGAAGTTATGGGCTGATTCCTTGCTGTGCCGCTTTGTATTTTCCTAATGCTGCGATTTCATATTCAAAAGATTCCTGAAAAAGTGAGTCGGAATGAATCTTGAATGACTCATCACCAATCTCGATCCATTTTATGTACTGCATATTACTTTCAATTTGCGTTTCAGTTGATAATTTGAAAAGATCAACCGATGCAATAAAGGACTCTGGGGATGTTAATTCATCATATTTTGGCAAAAGTGTTTCTAAATCTAGAATATTTTTTTGAGAAAATCCTAATAGCTGTTCTTTGGTCAAATCTCCTTCTTGCCACTGAACTGTCTTTGATTCAAAATCATTTTGTAATCTTTTCACTTCATCTTGAATCTGTTGTAGTTCATTCCCAAAATTGAACCCTTTAATCTTTACCTGATCTGCAGAGTAATTGTAGGAAATGAAAGCAACTAAAATAACTGTTGCAATTACGGCTAACGTAATATTTTGCTTCTTTCTTTTTTTCAAAACTAATCTATGATATTTGAATTTATATGTGATATTAACGCAAGGATAATAATCTAAGAATTAAGAATTTTCAGGATTAATAGTTCGTATCAAATGTAAAAGTGATAAAAAATAGATGAAACACTATACTATTGAAAAGCATTGACATACCAACCATATGAGGGCAAAATTATTTATCAGAAAAACCTGACCGATGATCTTGCAATATTTAGACTTGAACTATCAGATAAGAGCAAAATATTAGATTTCAAGCCAGGTCAATTTGTACCGCTAGGAGTGAAAATAAAAGACAAGGTGGCGTACAGAGCTTACTCGATTTCATCACCTCCTGAAGAAAGAAGATATTATGAATTTTACATCAGATGGGCAACAAAGCCGGTTTTAGGTAAAATAACCAGCGCTCTTTTTACTTTGAAAAAAAATAAGCTTATCTTCTGGCGAAAACCTGCAGGAGTTTTTACCATCGAAGATAAAAAACCGAATGGAACCACTGAGAGTAGGCAGATGATTCTCGTTTCTTCAGGAACAGGTATTGCCCCATTTATCAGCTACATACTACACTTGAGAAAAGTAGGTTCGAAAAGAAAGATCGTTTTGCTTCATGGTGCCAAATATGTTGCAGAGTTAGGTTACAAAAATATGCTTGAAAGACTAGCATCTGAAACTAGAGACAATTGGGATTTCACCTACATACCTACGGTTAGCCAGCTGGATCATCCCTCATCTACGGGGTGGACAGGAAATGTTGGACGAGTGGGTGACTTACTAATAGATATCGACAATCACAGGTCAGAACTAGAAAAAAAATTAGGAAAAAATGTCACTCCAAAAAATTCATTCTTTTACATTTGCGGATACAATAATACAATAAATAGAGTCATTTCATTTTTGACCCCACTAGGTTTTGTTTCCAATCGAAATAAAAGAAAAGACGGATCCTTTGACATAAAGTCTGAATCATACGGAGAGTAATCTTCTAAATAATTATCTTTGAAATTTGATTATTCAGACTAGAACAAATCTGTTGACAGTTCGTATCAAATGTAATTCAGGTCTAAACGAATTTATCGATAAAGAGTGAAAATAGAACTTCCCTCTCCGACGCACAAATTCCTATTATAACTATCGTTATGACGTGAGTTTGTTTTGTTGGAGATTTGAAAAAAGAAAAACAACGATTAAACTAAAAAAATAGAGTAAAATGTCTATTCAATAGTATTTTAAAAGATACCAATTCTGTTGTAATACATTGCCAGAACATACTAAAGAATGTGAGTATAGAATCACTCATGACTTTAGGCATGATAACTGTTTTTGTGAATGTCATGACAAAGGGAAGTATCATGGAAGAATTACCAAAAATGTTAGAAAAAGCAATACCAATACTACAAAAGCAAGCAAAGATTAGTTAGGCAACTTAATTTGTTTTTCTAAATCTCGTAATTTCCTTGATAAATTATCACAATTCCTCTAAGTTCTAAATTATCTTTTTGTAATCCTGAAAATTCTTAATTCATTTCTGAAATAAATGTCGAATTAGGTCATTTTGTTAGATTTCAGTGGGTATTGCCTTTTATTGAGAGTAAAAAGACAAAGCACTAGGAATAAGATATGAAGTACATGTGTAGAACCTGTAAAAAAAAATGTGATGATATTATAGAACATTTGATGACAGTACACAAATTTTCAAAAACAACTATAGAATCTCAACTCAAAGCAAACCCAAATAGTTTTAACCATGCCTTTGAAAAATTAGAATAAACATTCAATACGAACTGTTACAGAGTCTTTTTTTCTTTGAAATGGCTATTTGAAACACGGAAGCTGATAGCGTGCTTTGAATAACGCAACACGTTTATTCATTTGCTTGACTAATGTACCTCATGTCTTGTTGGCTTCCGTCTACATTGATACGAATTGTTAATCCTGAAAATTCTTAATTCTTATGTTGATCTAGAAAATTCATGAATTTTGAACTGAAAAAAACTCTGTCAATAAAGATAAAACGCTTAGATATGTTCCCAAATTACTTTTTTGGAATTGCTGAGATAAATGGAGAAGACTACAAGATTAACATTCAAGGTCAGAGTGTATTTACAAAAAATTCAATCAAATTGCCAATAAAATTTAAAGATGAAAAAGCATTATTACGTCTAAGCGGAATTAATGGTTCTTATTTTGAGGATATTGTAAATTACGAAGGAAAATCAGAATGGATAGAAATAGGTTCTGATAGAATTTTGTTCTATTTGGCAGATCATCAAGACCAAATTAACATTATAGATGTTCTAAGTAGATTCTAAACTCTTTTTGTTTCATCCTGGACTCCTAAACCCTTTTTTTATTAAGAATTAAGAATTTTCAGAATTAAAAAAGAGTTTAGAATTTTATTTAGGTCCTAGAGGCGTAATTTAGATTCTTTATCAGATTTCTCAGAGTTATTCTTGACTTTCTTTGCTTCTAGTATAGATTCTCGCTCTGCTTTCTCAGCTTCTCGTTGTTGTTTCTCTGCTTCGAGTTTAGCTATTTGATCAGCCTGACGCTGAGCTTTCTCAGCGTCTAGTTGTAGTTGCTTGGCTTCTTGTTTAGCTAATCTATCAGCTTCCCTCTGAGCCTTGTCAGCTTCGAGTTTAGCTAGTCTATCAGTTTCTCTCTGAACTTTCTCTGCGTCACGTTGTTGTTTCTCTAATTCTAATTGTAATTGCTTTGCTTCTTGTTTAGCTAATCTATCAGCTTCCCTCTGAGCCTTGTCAGCCTCTCGCTGTAGTTGCTTGGCTTCTTGTTTAGCTAATCTATCAGCTTCCCTCTGAGCCTTGTCAGCTTCTCGCTGTAGTTGCTTTGCTTCTTGTTTAGCTAATCTATCAGCTTCCCTCTGAGCC
>JACZSC010000009.1 GCA_022574415.1 Nitrososphaerota archaeon
AATGAATGGTTATGCCATTGAATGTAGAATTAATGCAGAAGATACCTTTTTGGATTTTGCACCATCAACAGGACCAGTTCCTGATGTGACAATTCCATCTGGACCTGGCGTTAGATGTGATTCTTACCTGTATTCTGGCTGTACAGTTTCATCTTTTTATGACTCTTTGATGGCAAAACTCTGTACATGGGGTCAAACTTTTGATGAAGCAAGACTACGAATGCTAAATGCATTAGGAGACTTTTACATCCAAGGTGTCGAAACATCGATTCCACTCTATAAAACAATTCTCAAGACTGAAGAATACAAAAAAGGAAACTTGTCAACAGACTTTTTGAAACGATATGGAATTTTAGATAGATTAACAGCTGATATTAAAGCAGACAAGGAAACAAACAAAGACGCTGCTTTGGCTGCAGCCATTATTCATTCGGAATACTTTAAAAGCAGAGTAAGGTCCACAACCGAAAATAGTACACGTTGGAAGAGCCAACTGGATTGAAGCGATGGAATACAAAATAGAAGACATCGAGGGAACATTCAATGGAGAAATTATAGAAAACTCAGGTAATTTAGAATATGTAATTAAAATAAACGACATAGAACAAAATTTGAAAATTTTAAACATGGATACTCGTGGAATAGAATTTATTTTAGATCAAAAATATCACAAGGTCAAGTATCTTGAAGGTACTACATCTAAGATGAATCTTGTTGTAGATGGAATTCCAATGACATTGAATCTACACGCAAATCTCGATGAAATTGTATACAAACACTCTGGAGGGGCAGAAACCAGTGATTCACAACTTACACTAAGAAGCCAAATCCCAGGAAAGGTGATATCAATTGCTGTGGAAGAAGGGGCTAGTATAAAAAAAGGAGACAATGTTTGCATTTTAGAATCAATGAAGATGCAAGTTGGTATTAAATCCCATAAAGATGGAACAGTCAAGTCTATCAAAGTTAAACAAGGCAGCACCGTTGCCAAGAACGACGTAATAGCAGAAATAGAATAAAAAAACTAATTTCCTTTCTTTAGAAAGTCTTTGATCTCATCATAATTTGGTTCAACTAGTGGATCATCAGATACCCATTTGTAACCAATTGTTCCGTCTTTATTAATAATGAAAACAGAACGTTTTGCTGCGTTGTAATCTTTTATATGTAAAAGATGTGGCATCAATACATCATAATCCCTAATGGTTTTACTTTGATAATCTCCAAGAATTGGAAAATTAAAGTTGTGTTTTTCTTTGAATGCTTTGTTTGCAAAAGGTCCATCATTACTTATTGCAACAACATTAGCACCAAGTTGTGAAATTTCATCCCATGAATCTCGAAATGTACACAACTCTTTCTCACATACAGGAGAACTTGCAGCTACAAAAAATGACAGAACTATTTTCTTGTCATTGAACTCACTCAAAGTTCTCATCTTCATGTCTGTATCGACAAGTTCAAAGTCAGGAGCTTTGTCACCAATATTCAATGTCATGCAAAAAATTAATCCTTGCCATATTAAGGACTTTGCCAAAAACTTCCTTCCTAAAAAACTGAGATCCAAAAAAATGAGCATAGATTTTTATATTATTCGTAAGGTGTCAAAGCTACTTTGGTAGGGGAACTTGCGAGTAACTACAGTACAATTTTAATGATGTTTGGTTTTGCAGTGGTCGCTACCGCTCCAGCTTTGTTAATTTCTAGAATGATCGCCCCTCGGAAAAGAAGTAATCCAGTAAAATTCCTACCCATGGAATGTGGCCAAGTTCCCTCAGGAGCCGGTCGAACTCACTTTATGATGCAATATTATGCTTACATTCTGATGTTTGTTGTTTTTGATGTTATGGCAATTTTCCTTTATGCATGGGGTAGCTCAATACTGAGTCTTCCAAGAACTGCAACCCTTCCAATTATTGCATTTTTAGCAATAATGTTTGCAGCAATGGCCTATGCGTTAGACCAATCTAGGCGACGTAACATATGGTAATGATAAATACAAATCTAAAGTATAGTGAGGTAAGGGTTTAGATTGCTAAAAGACTTGATTACTCCACAGACCGCTAACGTATTTCTTGGCAAACTTGGAGATATTTTAGAACAAGCAATCGGTAAACCACTAGGATACGCCATTAATTGGGGTAGACTTTGGTCACTTTGGCCAGTACATATCGAAACAGCATGTTGCAGTGTAGAGTTTGGAGCAGCATCTGGTCCACGATATGATGTTGAACGATTTGGCATCATTGAAGCATTTGGATCACTTAGACAATGTGATCTAGTTGTTGTGCAAGGAACCATTACAAGAAAAATGGCTCCACGACTTCGTCTCGTATATGATCAGATGCCAGAACCAAAGTATGTCATAGCAATGGGTGCTTGTGCAATAACTGGAGGATTGTACTTTGATTCGTACAACGTTCTTCCAGGTATTGATGGAATTCTTCCTGTTGATGTGTATGTTCCAGGCTGTCCACCTAGACCTGAAACTCTTATACAAGGATGTATACTCCTACAGGAGAAAATTAAGAGGATGAAGGCTAGGAAGATTGTTTAATGAGTACTGAAAAAGATTCTGAACAGCAAGAAGCTCCTGCAGCAGAAAAGAAACAAGTTCCAGCTAAACTAGATGAACAACTACCTAAATTTGAAAAAGATTTGGCAGACAAAGTTGTCGCAAAATTTGGGGAAAAAACTGAAGTTGCGTTCGTAAAACCAGATAGAATTAGAATTAATGTAAAAAAAGACAACATCAAAGAGGTCGCAGAGTTTATTCGAGATGATTTAGGTTTTGATCATGCCGAGTCTGTTTCGGGTGTAGATTACCCAGAAGATAAAGAAATTGAAGTTGTTTACCACTTGGGCTCTTATACCGATCCTCAACTATCCAAACAAATTCTAACTTTAGCAACAAGAGCTCCACGAGAAGACGATCCAAAACCAGGAAACGATTCTACTCATTTGCCAAGTTTAAGAGAAATTTTCTACAGTGTAGAATTTCATGAACGAGAATGTTTTGAGATGTTAGGTGTTTACTTTGACGGTCATCCAGATAATAGAAGACTTTTGTTACCAGAAGATTGGGCAGACTTACCACCATTACGGAAGGATTTTTCCATTAAAGGAAGATAGAACATGACCACACAATTACCGCCAGGACTTTCACTCGAAAAAGTTGATGAGAAAATTATGACTCTCAACGTAGGGCCACAACATCCAGGCTCTGGTCATATGCGGCTTATCATTCAAGTTGACGGTGACTACATTGTTGCTTGTGATCCTGATCCAGGATACGTACATCGTGGTGAAGAAAAGATGGCAGAATATAGGAATTATATTCTAAACATTCCACATCTTGAGAGACCAATAATTCACGATTCTTGTAACATACTTTATCCATATTGTTTAGCTGTAGAAGAAATACTAGGACTTGAAGTTCCAGAGCGCGCAAAGTACATGAGAGTAATAGCATCAGAGCTGAACAGATGTGTTTACATTCAGTATTGGCTTGGAATCTATGGAATCTTTCTGGGCCATTCTACCATGTTCATGTGGCCAATGGGTGACAGAGAACTTTTAATTGATCTTTTAGAAAAGATGACAGGTGCAAGAGTTACACACTCTTACTTTATTCCAGGTGGAGTACGCAATGATCTTCCAGCTAACTTTGAAGATGTTTGTCTAAGACAAGTCAACTATTTTGAAAAACGAATCAAAGAATACGCTGACATCTTTTATGATAATCCAATTCTAATACATAGAACTGAAAAAACAGGCATATTGTCCAGGGAAGACGCAATACGACTAGGTACTACTGGCTCTGTACTTCGTGCAAGTGGTGTTGATTTTGACGTCCGAAAGAAAGAACCATACGACGTATACGAAGAGCTAGACGTTCACTCAAATGTTCTAAAAGAAGGTGACTCTTTGGCACGTTCTAAGATTCCCTGGCTTGACATGTTAGAAAGTTGTAACATCATTAGACAAGCATTAGAAAAAATGCCAAAGTCAGGTTCAATTAGAAAAAAACTGAAACCAAATCCTAGAGGTGGGGATATGTCAGTTTACAAAAGAGTTGAATCAGGACGAGGTTCACTTGGTTGTTATATTGTATCTAAGAATAAGCCAGAACCATATCGACTAAAACTTAGCGTTCCTTCATTTAGAAACTTGATTGCATTGCCATATCTCCTCAAGGGTGAAAAACTTGGTAACATGCCAGCAGTTTACTGGAGTCTTAACTATTGGCCAGTGGAGGCAGATAGATAGATGTCGGTAATTGCACCAAAATTCAGGTTCAGTGAATTTCTAAAGTCAATTACAGATAATCTCTTTTGGATAATTATCTTAGTAACACTAATTGGCCTTCCTGTCATAATGATTGTTCTGCTTTTTGTCGATTTGCCAGTTTACCAAGGAGAACTGATCAATCCGTTTCTTGCTTTCAGCTGGATGTTTCATCCTGAACTTTCTCTTCCTTTAATCAAATCTTTTATGATAACTGATTTTTTTAGAATTGCAGTATTTCCAGGATTTGGATTTGCAGTATTACTTGCAACTTCAGTAATTTTTATTGAAAGAAAAATGCTTGCAAAACTTCAGCTTAGAGTAGGACCATTCTACTGTGGAAAAATTGAAGGAATTCTTCAACTGATGGCTGATGGTATAAAACTAGTTACAAAAGAAATAATCATTCCAGCAAAGGCTGACAAACCCATCTTTATTCTATCTCCACTTATGTTTGTAGGAGCTGCTGCTGCCTTTGTCGCATTAATTCCAGTTGCCCCTGGTTGGGTTGTAGCAGATATTGATCTAGGCCTGATTGCAGTCTTTGCTGTAATTGGATTCTTTCCAATCATTACAGTTCTAGCGTCATGGTCTGCAAATAGCAAATATCCATTCATCGGTGGAATTCGAGCGTTATTTCAAATGGTTTCGTTTGAAATTCCATTAATTCTGTCACTTCTTGGCGTTGTAATTCTTACTGGAACACTAAACCTCTCCGAAATTGTTGCAAGTCAAGCATCCTTCCCATGGATTATCTTTTTGCCAGTTGGGGCGATTGTATTTTTCATTGCAATGTTGGCAGAGCTTGAAAGAATTCCATTCGACTTGCCAGAAGCAGAAAGTGAAATTGTTGCAGGTTGGTTAACAGAATTTTCTGGAATGATGTACGGTCTTGTTCAACTTGGTTCTTACATAAAACTTTACGCGTTTGCAGCTTTGTTTGTAGTAATATTCCTTGGTGGATGGAATGGACCAATGATTTTCCCTCCACTCGAAGAAGAACTAATCCTTGAAGGAAAGACCATTGGACCTATTACTATTCAAACTCCAGGCCTTCCAATATTTTCTATGGAATTCTTTAGTGGAGTTTTTTGGTTTATTCTCAAAACGGCTGCAGTGATTTTCTTTATCCTATTGCCAAGAGGTGTGTTTCCAAGAGTTCGAATTGACCTTTTATTGGATCTAGGATGGTTCAAACTTATTGGACTTACATTTCTTAACATCTTTATAGCTCTCGCTTTGCTTTATGCTGGAGTATTTGGACCAGGAGGTATGTTGTAATTGGGAACAGCGAGTGGAATTATCAAGGCATTAAATTCTGGAGTCAAACATCTTGCAATAAAACGATTTACTCTCCGTTATCCCGAACAAAAACTAAAGTTTGTTGGAGATGGATATCAGTATGATCCTACAACTGGTGTAGGAATTGCTGGTTACAAAGGACGACACATGCTCTTTCATGATAAATGTACTGGGTGTCAATTATGTGCTATTGCCTGTGAAGGAATTGCTGAAGCAATTGCAATGGTAAAGGTTCCAGAAGAATGGAAACATAACAAAAAGGCAATCATGCCACAAATTGATTACGGCAAATGCGTATTTTGTGGTCTATGCGTAGACGCATGCCCATTCTATGCCTTATACATGACAAATGATTATGAGCTTTCTTCTTTTACAAAAGAGGGTCTGATTTATACCCCGGCTCAACTTCAAGTAAAGCCTGACGTCCAACAGGATGCAGAGATAAAGATTGATGACCGGGGCGCATCACATGGCTGATGCAGCGTTTCTTGCATTATCTGTCATAACAATTGGTTCTGCAATTGCTGCTCTAGAATTACGTTCACTAGTTTATGGTGCCATCGGTTTGATGGGAACCCTTGGTGGTGTTGCGGGATTCTTTCTCTTATTAGATTCACCATTTGTTGCATTATTCCAAATTGCAGTTTATGTCGGTTCTATCGCAGTATTGATTTTATTTACAGTAATGCTTGTAAAAAGGGAACTAATCTTCAAAAAAATTGAAGACCCAAAACGTAAGTGGGCTGGCATTGGACTAATGCTTATTTTCATGGTTGCAATTGGTGCAGTAATTCTTGATTCTGGATTAAAATCTGTCACCACTGATGAACCACCAGTTGACTTTAGAGAAATTGGTGATGACTTTCTAACATATTATTGGCCAGCACTGATTCTAATGGCACTCATCTTAGCTGGTTCTGTTACTGGCGCACTTGTTCTTGCAAGAAGGGAGGATGAAATAAGTGGGCCTCGAACTGATTAATTTTGTTATTGTTTCAGTAGCCTTACTTGGCATTGGAATCTATGGCTTATCTGTAAAGCGAAACGCAATCAGAATGTTATTTGCCATAGAGATCATCATCAACGCTGCAAACCTAAACTTGGTTGCATTTGGACGATTTATTCCACACAGTGGTGGTCAAACTCTGGCATTATTTTCTATTTCAATTGCAGCTGCAGAGGTAGCAGTTGGACTTAGTTTGATAATTGTTGCATACCGAATGTACCAGAATATCGATATTGCTGACTTTCGGAGTTTGAAAGGATAATGGAATATGTCTTATTGCAGGCAGTTTTCCTGCCCTTACTACTCTCACCAGTAGCCTACATTCTTGGTAGGAAATATGGCCCAAACGCCACAACTTGGTTTTCCTTTGGGGTCTTACTCTATTGTACTATTTTGATAGTCCTAGCAGCCATGCAAGGAACTTACGAAGAACATTATCCTTGGACAGAAATGTTTGGCGAGTTTGGATTTTTACTGGATGGGCTGTCATCTCCATTTGCAATAATCATCTACGTTCTATCAACAATTCTTGTACTTTACTCGAAACCATACATGATCCGTCATTTCACCAAACAATTTGAAGAACAACATCATTCGGAAGTAGCATCTAGTGGTGTCCAAACAACTGCGATTATTGAATCAACTGCTCTCAAAGAACATGTAAATAAACAATCTGGTCTTTACTTTGCACTATTCCTTGTTTTTGCAATGGGAATGTTAGGAACAGTCCTTGCAACAAACCTGATCGAATTTTATGTTTTCTTCGAAGTCATGCTTATTCCTGCATTCTTTTTGATTGCCATTTGGGGCGTTGGACCAAGACGAAGAATAGCTTTAATGTTCTTTTTCTGGACTCACACTGGGGCAGCAATTCTTCTTTTAGGATTTTTGACAATTGGTCTAAGTGTTGGTAGTTTTGATTTTGTTGACATAAAAGAATCTGAAATTCCTAAAGATTTAGCTCTGCTTGCAGCAGTTGCAATTATCATTGGACTAGGAGTCAAATTAGCTGCATTCATGTTCCATATTTGGCTGCCTTATGCACACGCAGCTGCCCCAACACCAATTAGTGCTTTATTATCTCCAGCAATGATCGGAATTGGTGCTTATGGCATTATTAGATTAATTATAGAATTTCTGCCAATGCAATATGCAGATCTTGCAATTTGGTTACACATCTGGGGAGTAGCTACAATGATTTACGGTGGTGCAATGGCATTGATGCAAGATGACATCAAACGAATGTTTGCATATTCTAGTATAAGTCAAATGGGTTATCTACTGTTTGGCCTTGGGTCGTTTTCTGTTTTGGGCCTTTCAGGAGCTGAAATGATGTACATAACTCATGCATTAGGTAAAGGACTCCTCTTCATGAGCGCAGGAGTTCTTATTGTAACTGTAGGTACCAGAAGTATCTCAAAACTTGGCGGTCTTGCAGGCAAGATGCCGATTACTGCTACGTGTGCAGTAATTGGTGCTTTGACCATAATGGGTGTGCCCCCAACAAGCGGTTTCATGGGAGAATGGATTCTTTTCTATGGTGCTCTTGAGACCGCATTAGAAGAAGGATCTACACTTAGGATGGTAGCCTTTGGTTTGGGTCTTTTGGCAACTGTTCTTACAATGTCTTATCTTCTTTGGATGCTAAAACGAGTTTTCTTTGGAAAATTACCAGAAAATCTCACCAAAGTCAAAGAAGCCAGCTGGTACATGACTGCTCCAATGATGGTACTAGCTGGATTTACAATTGTTCTTGGAATTTATCCAGACATCTTCTTTGAGAAAATAATTCCATACATGAATGGAGTGATGGGTGTATAGTTAATGGCAACTGATGTTGTGGGATTTGATGTTGGAACTATAGCTGCATGGGCTGTTTGGATTATTCCTTTCGTTGCAGCTCTAGTTGTTCCTGGTATTGGTAAGGGATCAAAAAAAGCATCTGGTTACTTTGCAGTTGGGATGGCATTATTCAGTGCGCTTTTTGCAGCAGCGATGCTTCCAGGCGCTCTTGCCGGACATGAGATTCATGATCAAGTTTCTTGGATTGATACAATTGGTTTGAAAGCAGGCGTTCTAGCTGATCCACTTGCAGTTATAATGGCAAACGTTGTTAGTTGGGTATCCTTCTTGATTATTGTTTATAGTACTGGTTACATGAAAGGTGACAAAGACATTGTTCGTTTCTGGTTTTGGATGATGTTCTTTATTGGTTCAATGCAATTAATTGTTCTTTCAGATAATTTACTTCAACTCTTCTTTGGTTGGGAAGGTGTTGGTCTTGCATCCTATGCATTGATTGCCTTTTGGTATCGTGATAAAGCACAACATCATGTTGGAAAAGAAGGTTATTCAGCTCTAGGAATTTCAGAATACTATTCACCAACTCATGCTGGTATGAAGGCATTCATCATGACCAAAGTTGGTGATGTTATGATGCTTGCAGGAATGTTTTTGATTTTTGCATTTGCTGGAACATTTGGTTTCAAAGAGCTAGTCGGTGATACCACATGGGCCGTTAACATGTCAGCTGCTGGTCTTCTAGTTCCTGCTGGGGTTTTACTATTTGGCGGTGCAGTAGGAAAGTCAGCACAATTTCCACTAAATGAATGGCTACTTGAAGCAATGACCGGCCCAAGTGCAGTTTCTGCCTTGATTCATGCAGCAACCATGGTGAAAGCCGGCGTATTTTTAGTAGCAAGGATTGGACCACTATTCTTTGCATTAGCAGCTGCTGGAATTATGGTAGACCAATTTTTTGAAATCATAGCTTGGGTTGGCGCAATTACTGCATTGTTACTTGCAACTCAGGCTGTGGTAAGCACTGAAATCAAAAAGGTCCTTGCATATTCTACAGGCTCTCAAATTGGATACATGATGATGGCATTAGGCGTTGCAGGACTTTCAGAACAATTTGTTGATGGTTATACTGCTGGGTTCTTCCATCTAATATCACATGCAATGTTCAAAGCTTCTTTGTTCATGGCAGCTGGGTCGTTGCTGCATGTTGTAGGTTCTAGATTTATGACAGACATGGGTGGATTGCGGAAGCATATGCGGAAAACCTATGTATTCATGTGGGCAGCTGGCCTTGCACTGATGGGCGCTCCATTCATTACAACCGGTTTCTGGAGCAAGGATGCAATTTTTGCAGCGGTTTTTGAATCCAGTAGTCCTTGGGCAATGCCAATCTTCATCATTGCAGTTCTAACTGCAGTAATCACTGCATTTTACACAACTAGAATGATTGGAATGATCTTCTTTGGACCAAAGAGCAAACATATTGAAAAGATGGAAGCAGAAGGACATCACATCCATGAAGCTCCTCGTTCTATGTGGATACCTTATGGAATCTTGGCAACCCTTACAATTGGAATTGGTCTAATTGGATTTTCTGCGGAAGGAGGAATTCATGAATTATTTACAGATTATCTTGATCAGTCATTTGGAATTCGTACAGTTCAACATGCAGTAGAATCTTCTGGATTGCCAGGTATTTTGGCAGGTCTTAATCCAATAGCACTTGGAGCATCACTTATTGCATTTGCAATTGGATTTGGATTAGGATACATATTCTATATTGCAAGATGGGTTGATCCTGCCAAATTCATAAATTCAAATATCTTCTTCTACTCTTTTCATAAATTACTTCTAAACAGATGGTATCTCAACGCAATGATATACTGGGGCTTTGTAACCACACCTCTTTGGATAGCAAGAAGCGTATCACGTTACTTTGAGAAACCAGTAATTGATCTAGGAATGAACGTGGGATTTGAAAGGGCTGTAGCATGGAGCGCAAAAGTTGTTCAGGGAACTCAAACTGGTGTAGCACAATCATACCTATTCGTCTTTGGCGCAGGACTTCTCTTTGTGGTTTTGTTGTTGTTGGTGTAAGGTGAAAAGAAAATGATCGAATTAACATCTACTCCAATGATTTTAGTTGCAATACTTGGTACTATTGGAGTTATTCTCCCACTGATCAACATTGCCAAAAACGAAGGAGGCTCAAACGCGTTTTATGCAACAATTGCCTTTGGCGCATTAATAGCTTCTATTGGTGTTGTTGCATTCAAAATTTTAACTGATAGCGTTTTACCATCAGCACTATTTTCCGAGGATGTTCTTGTAGATGATACCTTTGGTGGGTTCTTCGCTATTGCACTGCTAATTGTTGCAATATTCACCACAGTTGGCTCTTACAACTATATGAAAAACAAAAGTCAACCAGCCGTTTACTACTCTCTCATTCTCTTATCAACAATAGGAATGGTGCTTATTGCATATTCTACTGATCTTGTAATGCTGTTTGTTGCGTGGGAATTGATGAGCATTCCAACATACATCCTTGTTGGCTATAACAAAAAGGATCCTAGCTCAAACGAAGCTGCACTCAAGTACTTTTTGTTTGGTGCATTTGCATCAGCAATTATAATTTATGGCATATCAATTGCATATGGTCTTACTGGTTCTACAAACATCAGTGATGTAATTCACGGATTTGCCGTGCTTGATGCAGACATGGTGCCGTTGGCATTATTATCGATTGGATTATTTATTGCAGGTTTTGGATTCAAGATGGGATTAGTTCCCTTTCACATGTGGTTGCCAGATGCCTATGAGGGTGCGCCACCAACAATTGCTGCACTCTTAGCTGCAGGCACTAAGAAGGCTGGATTTGCCGCCACAATCCGCGTAATCGTACTTGGTACTGTTGCTCTTAACATGGACTGGACGTTTGCTCTTGGTGTCATTGCAGTAATGACAATGACAATAGGAAATATCGCTGCAATTATGCAAAAGAACCTAGCACGAATTTTTGCTTACTCTAGTATAGGTCATGCTGGTTACATACTGATTGGTATTTCGATTGCACCATTTTCCGACATTGGAATTCAGGCCTCATTATTTCACATTTTTAATCATGCAGTAATGAAGGGTGCAGCATTCATTGCTGTTGCTGGAATAATCATTGCTTTAGGAACGTCTTCCCTTGATAAGATAAAGGGACTCGGAAGACGAATGCCAATAACAGCATTGGGTTTGGTAATATCACTTCTTGCATTAGCAGGGGTTCCACCACTTAATGGATTTTGGAGTAAGCTGATGTTGTTTGGAGCTGCACTTGATGCAGGATCTGTAGTTCCATGGGCACCATGGTTGGCAATAGCTGGTGTTCTAAACAGCGCCTTGTCATTAGCTTACTATGCTTGGATTATTCGAAAAATGTACTTTGAAGGAGAAACTGAAAAAAGAGTTTCAGAACCAAAATCTGTGATTGCTGTCATGATCTTCTCAATAATATTTATAGTGGGAATAGGCGTTTTCCCAGATCCAATAATACAGTTTGCAGGAACTGCAGCACCAACAATGAGCTTAAGCGCTTCCCCTTAACATTGTAAATTTAATTAATTGTTCTAAATTCAATTTTGCATCATTATCTTGAATTTTCCTGAGACTAACTTTTGCTTTTTCTGAATACTCTTTTAACATTTCTTCCATTTTATCAAAAACAACACGTGGATCATTACTCTTTTTGATTAAGAGATTGAATAACTTATCTTCATTTTTCCAATCCAAAAGATCATCTTTAATTTGGTAAGCAATTCCAATATTTTTTCCATATTCTGTAAGCACCTCAATTTGTTCTTCTGTTCCTCCGCCTAGGATTGCACCCAGTCTCGCGGCTACCTCAAATGCAGTTGATGTTTTGTACCCAATAACTTTGAGATAATCATCAAAGGTAACGTCCTCACTACTCTCAAGCATTCCTTCAATCATCTCTCCCTCACTCATTAGCATGGCTGTAGTAGAGAGATCCTTGGTTATTCTTGGATTGTCGAGTCTTGATGAAATGTTAAGGATTAACCCTAAAACAAAATCTCCAGTAAGGATAGCAGCATTATAACCATATTTTATGTGGAAAGGATCTTTTTGTCTCCGTAAAGTTTCATCATCAATAATGTCATCATGAATTACAGATTCAGTATGTAAAAACTCAACTGCACAAGCTGCAGAATATGTATTGTCATCTACCTTGCCTACACTTTCAGCTGCAAGTACAAGAATGATAGGACGAATTCTTTTTCCACCTTCGAGAGAATACTTTAATGGTTTAATGAATTCTGACTCTGAATAGAGACCAAGTTCAGCTTCTAGAGCATCATTAATCTTTTTGATATATTTTCCGTATGTCCCAAGTAACGGGTTAACTTCAATGTTTTTTCTATCCAATGATACGGTCCCACTAAAATTCTTTTTAATTAGTAATTAAGTCTTAGTGCTCCAGTCGGGAATTTCATCTTTTGAGAATTTGAACCCGAGATCATCGCCTTGAAAGGGCGATATGCTTGACCGGTCTACACCACTGGAGCCCGTTTGCATCGGGTAATTTATCCATAAAATCTTTTGGAACCCACAAAGATTTTTTTATTAGTTGATCAGGACTAGTCACATGAATTCTCTGATTAAAAAAATTGATGAAATGATTGAAGAAAGAAGTTTGTTAAAGCACCCATTCTATGAAATGTGGTCTGATGGAAAACTATCATTATCTTCACTAGCTGGTTATTCCAAAGAATATTTTCAGCTTGTCAAAGCTGTTCCATCATTTATGACTCCAATCATTCAACAGGCCCCAGATTATTTTGTCAATGAACTTGTTGAAAACCAACAAGAAGAATCATCACACATTAAATTTTGGACGAAATTTGCTGGAGCTGTGGGAATCTCTGAAGATGAGATTGAAAAATATCAAGGATTAGACAAAACAAGACGAGCAGTATCCATGTTATCTTCCTTAATGGGCACCTATGAAGGTGGAGCGTGTGCAATGTACGCATTTGAAAAAGAAATTCCAAAAATAAGTCAGATAAAACTAGACGGTCTGGCAGAATTTTATGGAATTTCAAGTGAAGAAGCTCTACAATACTTCAAACTTCATACTGAAGCTGACACTAGACATGCAGCATCTTGGAGAAAAATTTTAGAAAAATCTTCACAAAATCCAGACGAATTAATCCAAACTGCAGACATTTCAATTTCTGCACAAAACTTGTTACTTGATAGTTGTTACGAAGCTTACTGTTAAAACTCTATAACATTTTATACTCAGCGTAGAACCTTTTTTTGGGTGGGGCCCGTAACTCAGCTTGGTAGAGTAACCGGCTCATAACCGGTGAGCCAAGGGATCGAAGCCCTTCGGGCCCATATCCTTTGATGGGACTAAAATAGTTCCACTGTGTAACACTCTCGTTGGAAATCTCAATTGATGACATAAACAAGCGCAGTGATCCCTACCAGTTATTCTTAGATTCTATCAAAAGTCCAGAGACTGCCAGAAAGTACAAGAATGCTCTACACTCGTTTCTCAAGATTGTTCCGGTAAAACTATACCAAGATACCCTATGCAAAACACCAAAAGACCAAGAGCCTTCAACACTTGCCAGCTTTTTTGTCAAACTGTCAGGAAAAGATCCGGATCTTGCATCCAATGTAATTGCCACTTTCATAAAAAATGAAAGAAAGTTTGTAGAGTCTGGAGAGATGAGCTCAAATACCTTACCAAACCACATCAAGCCAATCAGGGCTTTACTTGATGCAAACCGCATACCAATACACTGGAAGTCACTAAACAGACTCTTACCAAGACGCGAATCAAAATCTAATGACAGAGCCTACACAAGAGCAGAGATTCAAAAAATGATTGAGGTTGCACCAGACATTACTGACAAGCTCATCATACTGTTGTTCTCATCTGGTGGATTCAGACTAGAGTCGTGGAACTATTTTACTTGGAGAGATTTCGTCCCTTTCAAGAACAAAGACGGCTCCTACAAGGGCGGTGGATTGCTTGTATACCGTGGAGACCCGGAAAAGCTACTGGACCTTTATCACTCCTGAGGCATGCAAGATACTGGAGATATACCGTGAAAAATGGAATTCAGAGATTGGAGCATATCCAAGACCTGATGATCCCCTGCTCAAGGCTGTAAAGTATCCTGTGATTCGTATACTTAATGCAAGAGGAGTAAGAAAGAGAGTAGACAAGATTGTAACAAAGATAGGATTGAGACCCCCTCTTCCACCAGGAAAGAAAAGACACGAGGTACAACTGGATCATGGATTTCGAAAATATTTCAATACCATGATGCGACGTGCCAAGGTAAACTATCTAGACAAAGAAGACATGATGGGACACAAGGTCGGACTGGAACGACACTACGAACGCTACCAAGAAGAAGATTTTGAAAGATTTCCTGAATACCAAAAAGCAATCCCATTTCTTACCATTTCAGATGAGGAACGACTACGATTTGAAAACCAACAAAAACAAGAAGAGATTGAAGAGATTGAAAAGAAAAACATTGAACTACAAGATCTTACACAAAGAATAGAAGAATTAGAAATTGGTCCAGAGACTAGATGGAACGAATATTTCAAAGACATGTTCAAATTTCATGATGATTCTACAGCAAGAATCTTACTTTCAATCTTCCAGTTTTGGTTTGAGATGAGAGCGACTGAGGAAGAAAAGAGAGATATTTGGAAAAAACTGCAACAAGCAAAAAAATTAGGCAAAACTTTGAGCATCTCAGAGTTTGGAAATTCAAAGGGTTTGAGTATGGATAATCTGGTTTCTTCTTTAAATTATGATGAAACAAAACAAGATTAACTGAATTTAATCAGTGAGTTTCTATTAATTAAATAAAAACGAATGAATTCTTGTTATATTTTCTAATACAAGATTTGCATTATGTAATTCATGATAGATTTAGACGCGATGAACAAAAGGGATTCATCTTTACATTAAAACACAAATTATCAATTCTTTAAATTAAGATCGTATAAAATGGATTCAATAGATCAAGCAAATTATCTCTTAGAACTACTCTATTTTATCAAAGTAAAACTGACTATGGTACAACGCAGTCAAATCTTAAACCATACAAAACATCTTACAGCAGATCTAGACGAACAAATTTTTCAAATCGAAGAAGCAATAAAAGAATTAGAAAAGAATCGAGATGCGGATATAACTATCGGATTAAAACCAGAAGAACTTACTCATTTTGAAGAGTTGTATGATGATGAAGCTCTTTCAACTATAACAAAAATTAACACCAAAGTCAATCAACTATCTGAAGATGGTGAGATAAAGAATGTGATAAAAACTGTACATGATTTACATAAGATCATTGTTCAGGTGGAAAGATGCACAAATTCAGACTGTAATCATCTAAAATCACTTCATAATGAGATTAGATGTATGGGTTCAGACTGTAACTGTAAAGAATTTCGTCTCGAATCATGATCATATCTTTCATAATCCTAATGGAGATTACACATTTTTTGGACGTTAAATTCTAGATTTTTATAGCAGATATTTTTTAACCACTTTCCTTTGAACGCGTTCAGTATCTTAAATTTGATAATATTTCACAGAAAATTTATCCTATGTAATTTCATTTAAAGAAATAATGAAAGAAAATAATTTTTCTGATCTAATTAGTGATGAAGCAATTTTAGAAAGATCATTTAGTTTTTGTAATGAGGCAATGCATACAATATCTCTTCAAGTTAGACGTCTTCAAACTACTGAACCTGAAGATTCAAAATTCTTACATAGAAAATGGGCTGATCTGAGATTTCTAATTTTATCTCTAGACAGACTTGATAAAGCTGTAGGAATAGCAAGAAATGTTAAGAGAATTTCAAGTGAAGTAAAAAAAGCACAGGATAAATTTCAAAAATCTGTACCATTTTTAAGGAAGCTACGCAATGTTGGAGAACATTTTGATTCTTATTCTATGGACAAAGGATATCTCAAGATTTCAAGGAGAGCTCTTCAGGTTGGAACATGGAACGATGATGGAACTTATTTTAAATGGCTTGATGAAGAGATAAATGTTATTGAATCTGAAAAAGCAGCAATAGAATTATTCAAAACAATTCGAAATATCAAGAATAATTTTTTCAAAAAATGTTGAACGCCTTTGATTTTGGTCATACATTTTTCATAATCTTAGGTAGGACCACGTAGCAATTCTTTCTAGCTTAAATCTAAGCTTCTCTGGATTTAGCTTTTAGCTCTTCAAGCTGGAACAAAAAATCTGTAGCTGTGTAGCTACAGATCTACTACATTAGCTGTTCTAGCTAGGGTTGTAATGAGTAAAAACCAGCTACAAAACAGCTACAACTACGCCTAAAAAATCACTGTAGCTGTTTTGTAGCTGTAGCTAGGCACTACACTGTAAAATACAGCTACAAGCTACAACTTACAAGAAGAGCTTCAGGAGCTTCATTCGTAAACTTTTACGCACGACAATTAGCTAATTAGCTGCGTAGTCCTAATGGAGATTATGAACTGAACCTGAAGAATTCTATCATATTATCGTAGTGCATTTTTCGTTTGATGTTTGAAGACTTGGTGTGGGGTAAGTGTAAAAAATGCAAAACTACAAGATTAAGGATTTAATACTAAATTATTTTGTAAAATGTTGAATGAACATACCATTAGAAATTCGAATCCCAGCTCTATGGGGAGATTATATTTTTAAGAAATCAGAATGGGGTGAGATAAACTATTTAGTTGGGCCAAATGGAACTGGAAAATCTCTATTCGCTGAACAGCTCAAGGTATTATTGCCAAATCATGGCCTTCAAGTAAGATATCTTCATAGTGACAGATTGGTAAGTTGGACACAACAACAGCATTTGCAATATCTGAGTTCTAGTTTGTTACAAGGCGGTCTTAATTTTGATTGGTTTCCAGATTTAAAAAGCGGTTCTAGGAGTAGAGGTGAGGTAAACGATGCCTTTGTTCTGTTGAAAGAAAATCTTAATGTTAGGATTAAAGTTGAGTCCATTCTTTCTCAATTACTCAACAGGTCTATAATATTAGAAGAGAGAGGAGGGATCTTAGTCCCAACAGTATCCAAAGGAAAAGGAGATTCGTATAGTTTCAAAGAAGAAGAGAGTCATGGCTTAAAAGAAATAATTACACTGATAACCCTCCTTTATGATGAATCTTACAATTGTTTCATTATTGATGAACCTGATTTACATTTACATCCTCAATTTCAAACTTTTTTCCTAAAGATAGTACGAGATTTTGCTGGAAATCCTTTAGAGGATGAAACCAAAAAATGTTTTTTCTTTGCAACACATTCTCCTAATTTTTTAGATATCAGAACAATTGAAGATCTAAAAAACGTTATAATATTCAGTCCAGAACATCCTCCTACATATGTTGATAGTTTAGATGCTAATGATGAGTATAAACTAAAACAACTATTACCGAGACTAAACACACACCATAAACAATTCTTTTTTTCACCTAGGCCAATTTTTGTCGAAGGTTATACTGACCAACAAATATTTTCTTTTATCCAGGAAAAACGTAAAAAATTACTTGATTATAATGGACCAACTTTCATTGATGTTCAAGGAAAAGATGAATTGGATTTATTCTTTAGACTATGTAAAAAATTATCAATCGATGCACAGATAATTACTGATCTTGATGCACTTGTTAAAGGCCGATTGAGAGAATCTGTCTCTCATGATGAAAAGTGTAAAGCTTTTTTACAAACAGCTGGTGTGGGAGTAGAATTCCTAAAATCTTGGGGAGAAATTGCACAAAAAACGGATGACTGTGTTAAGGAATTCCTAAAAAGTCCTTCTAACAATCTTAGTGGAGAATTATTAGTTTTACATGAAACACTCAAATCTGAAAGTGAAATTGAAAAACAACGATACATTTTCTTAGTCGCTTTAAAGAGATTAAAACAGGAATTTCTGGACATAATAAAACTCAAAGCGCCCGAAATCACGTTCATTTCTGGCAGGATAGAAAAAATAATCAATGGCTTCAAAAAAGCAGGGGTACATGTTTTAGAAAAAGGACAACTGGAGAATTATTATTCACAATCAGTACAAAACCCCTTTAGAATCTCAGATAAGGTCAAAACACAATTATTCAATACTGAAAGAGATTACCTTTTACAAAATGATCCTGATGAAAAAGAAATTAAGAAACGATATGATGGGATTATTGATATATTAGATACAGCTACAAGTGGAACCAAAGTAGATTATAAACGACTATTACTACGTTATATTCGGAAGTTTATCTATGACATCCAAGATGCCTTTAATTTTGGAGAAATAACTGATGTTGATTCTATAAGAAATCACAAGAGAATCAATTATTCTAGTTATAGTAAAATCTTGGATATCGTAAATTTCTTAAAATCTGATTCAACCTTTACGTGTACCTTAAAAATAAAAGGCTTTGAAGACTTTAATAACATTTCAATTGATTTTACCGAAAAAAATAATCCATCTGAAATAAACTTTTGAAAATTTCTTCTTTAACATAATCTTAGATAGGACTACGAAGTGACAAACATATTTTCAATTATTAGCAAGGTTATGACAAGGGAAGCTTAGACAAGGTTTTTTTCCACGTTTAAAACTTGAATTATTTATGAAAAAAGAAAAGCAAATTATTCCTCCCGACAAGGCAACTCAAATTCTTTTTCTTTCAGATCGGACTTGTTGTGTATGTAGGCAAAAAGGAAAGTATGTTCAAATTCATCATATAGATGAGGATCCTTCTAATAACGATATTAACAATTTAGCTGTTCTCTGCCTGGAATGTCATACTGATACTCAAGTTGTAGGTGGTTTTCATAGGAAACTTGATCAAAATCAAGTAAAATTATATCGTAAAGATTGGCTTGCTACAATTGCCAAGCAAAGGGCGATAGAGTTCGATGAAAAAGAATTTTCCGCAGAAAGAGAAGCAATGGATCTTAAGACTGCAACTAGTTTAGCTGATTTATACCGAGAGGTTGGAGACTATGGTCTATTATCCACTCACTATGATATTATCAAAAATATAGAATTGCGTGACAAGTATATTGAGGAGTTACTAAAAAACAATCCTGCTGATGAAGATGTTATTTTCTACAGAAAAATGCAGAACAATCCAGAACTGATACCGAAAGAAGTTATTAAACGAGAAATTAAATTCCTCACGAAGAATAAAGATTGGTTCAACTTAGGAAGAACTTACTCAGCTCTTGGTAATCATAAAAAAGCTGTTGAGAGTTTTGTTAAGGGTCTTTCTAAGTCAATTAAACAAAAAAATTGGTTTACGGCTGCATTTTACACAAAAGAACTGGTTCAAGGTGGAACTATTAATGGAATTTTCAATTCAGAGTTACAAAAATTTTCTAAAGAAGGGGATATTTGGTGGCAAATTCGTTGTTTAGACGAATTAGAAAGACGGCCAGAAATTATAGAATTACTACTTCAAAATAAGGAGAAAATTCTAAAATCAGATGTACTTCATTTAAAAATTTCATTAGCCATTGCGCTTGGTGATGAAGATGAATATCTAAGATTAACTAAAGAAGAAGTTAAAAAGGAGATGGAATTTAGAAATGAAAATAATTGAACTCTATAAACCTATTTCTATAATCTAAAACGGGATTTAATTTACTGATTTCGTAATCCTAGTACAGATTATGCAAAATATAATTTGTTGATGATAATTTACTTTAAGTTACCATAAAAATACTGAATTTCCTTTTCGCTAAATCTATAGGGCTGAGCTAATTCAAAGAATTTTATACGTGCCTCGGTAACTTTATGAAAATTTGTTACTGTTTTCTCAATTTCCATTTCAATATCTTTCAAGTTTTTTTTAGGATTTGTTAGGTGGTGAAATATTAAGTTTCTCGAGGTGAGGTATTTACCAGCGACAGAAAGGAAATCTTTTGTCAATTCGGTAACTTTTTTTGCAACATTCTCATCTTGAGGTTTTACTGCTTTGAAGGGAAATATTTTTTTGATTTCAGATATGATTTTTCGTGATCTGACTTGTTGATCAAAGAACCATGAATCTTCATGAGGCTGAAATCCCACAGTTCCATCCAAAAACTGTTTTTTCAAAATAATTTGTTCGATTAGTCTTGCTGCTTGTACTAAATCAAATTCTACCATGCTTGAATAAATCACAACAACACCCAATCTATCGATTATATTTTTTGATGTTTCTTTCTCCTTTGCAAGAGCTGTAAGTATGTTTAATTTTTTTATCATCTCATCAGTATTCAATTCTTTGGGCATGTCATAGATCAATACCAATAACATTTACATTTTTTTCGCCATCTTAGATAGGATTACGAATCAGAAATTATTTTAATAAAAACATTCAAAATAAAACATGGTTACATGTCACCTTTGCGGAAAACTAATGGCGAAAGATTGTAACTGTTTTGATGGACTTGAATACACAAAAGAATATTCAAGACTAGCAAATAACGAAACTAGAGTTATTGAATCAGTTAGAAACAACAATAAAAAATTATTCATAATATCCGAATCAACGGGAGTAAAAAAACAAGCAAAAATATCAAAATTAGATCATTTTGGAATAGGTGCAAAAGAAAAATTCCAAGGAAGTGAAATTAGCAATTCTCCATTTTTTATGAGATTAGAAGAAGAAAATGGTGATTTGGTATACAGAAGAATATTTAACGACAAATTAGATGCTAATGATTTTATTGAAATTACTTGGATATTAGAAGCAAAAAGGAAAATAGATAAGTTCGGAATAAAATTTCTTGGGAAGATATTCAAGGGTAAAGGCAAACCAAAAAATACAAACTAAAATGCGTAATCCTAGTACAGATTACGAAGTAATTTTACGTTGTAGTGATTTTTCTGACCTTTAAGAGTCATGTTCAACTCTTTTTTAGACCAGCTTCTACATGTGCTAATGCTACATTAAGATCATTTCTGATGTTTTGTGCATCTAATTTGTGAGGAATGCTCCATGCATTGCCGTCTACAGGAATCAACGAACTTACTTTTCCCTTATCATAATCTTCAGGAACTTCAATTCCAAACAAATTTGAACAAACACTTCCCATCGAATTTGGAGAAATTGCCACCAACGTTTTTCCTTTTTTAACAAACGATTTGAAGATATCATTAATTCGTTGATCTCGAAAAGAGAATCCAATTACTATACATCCGTCAACATTTTCCATAAAATTCACAAATTGGGCAATTATTGTTCTGAATGGTTCGATTTCTTCTTCTTCCTTTGGCGAGAGGGTTGGCATGACGACTATATTTTGTTTGAAATTTGAATCAGGAGAAATTGCTTCTTCATTTGTTTTAACAATACCATATTCTACGTGTTCTTTCCAAGTTAACGATCCATGTAATTTGTATAATTGTACGTAATCTAGGTTTCTTGATTCATTAGGTATTTCAAAATTGCCTGTCCACTTACTTATTTCACTATGAGACGGTTTCCTTTCAAAGCCGTCTATGCACGCATACTTATCACGGTATGTACAATATTCTTCTACTGCTCTATCATAATTAGTTGTAAAAATTTGAATGTGTTCAGACTGCTTTCTCAAAAAACCTACAAGTTCATCATAGATTTGTACTAATTGATCTTTATATGCATATTTCCATCTATAATTTTCGTAAATAAGCTGTTCTAATGTAGATTCAGCATGAACAATTATGTTGATAAATCCATCAACCGAAAGAGTTTTTTTACTATAACTAAATATTCCATGTTGCAAATTCTTGAAAAAATAATTTCCGCCTCTACTCCTTTCAAAATTTTTGATATCTCTTAATGCCTGTAAGACGTATTCAATATCAGGATACTCACGATAATGCAAAAAGGATTGAAGTACTTCATCGTCAATATCCCCATATGAAAACTTCTCAAGTTTTGAAAGTAGAGAAGCAGTTGTAGGCATTCCAAAAGGTACCGACGTTCCAGCGCCCAAAAACAAACCAATATTCACGTTATAACGATCTTAATGTCACTAAAATAAACACTCTCTTCAACAAATCATACCTACATCATAACGCCAGTCATTATGCATTTTTTTCTTCGTGAACGGAGGGCTTTGCCTTTTTACTCTTTATCAATAAACTCGTTTGGGAAAAAGGTCGACCCGAATTTTTAGCTAAGATAGATCTAGAAACATTCTTCGTAATCTCCCTTAGGATTACGAAGTGAATTTATTATCATTATTTTACGATATGTTATGGGATCTCCACCACAAGGTATGGGCAGCGGTCCTAAGTTCCCTTTGTTACGAACTATGATGTTTATTGATGGCGGTTATTTTGAACATTGGATAGAAAACATTTGTAAAATTCCTAAGAATCAATATCACTTTTCAAATTTTTCAGAGGTAATATCAAAAAATGCATTTTCAGCACTTCGTAACCCTTTGCTTATTCGTACATACTATTATGATGGCTTACCAGATCCTAAGTATCCTGAATATCAGAAAACAAAAAAATTTCATGATGAATTAAATCGTAATTTTGTAAATTATGAAGTAAAATCCATCACGATAGACAAAGTGGATGGAGTGTTCAGGCAAAAAGGTGTTGATACTATCTTAGCACTTGATATGCTCGAAAAAGCACTTTCAAACCAATATGATGTAGCCATACTGGTAGCTGGGGATAGAGATCATACACCTATTGTCAAGGCTGTAAAAAATAGTGGTAAGCAAGTGTTTGGTGTATATTATGAAGAAAGTTACTCCAAAGAACTCATCAATGAATTTGATATTGGTTATGTGTTAGAGAAAAAAAGAGAAGGGGCTTTAGCAAAATAATTCTTGTAGACAGAAAAAGGCTGACTAAAAATTTTCATTCTGATTTGAAACTATTCATGTTTGCGTAATCTACCATACGACTACGAAAAAAGGTTGACCCAAAAATTTCATGAGTATTTACAGCTACACAATCCTGCGTAATCTTCCCTAGGACTACGCAAGAAAGCAAGCTAAATTCACGAGTGAAAGTTTATGAATTAAGCTCCTTAAGCTCTTCTCGCAAGTTTAAGCTATAAGCTGCAATCTACAGCTTTGTGCCTAGCTTAAGCTTGAAAACAGCTTAATGCCTAGCTTACGCATGAATTAAGCTGTTTCTAAGCTGGTTTTTACTCACGAATATCTAGCTTACAATAGCTAACTTCGTAGATCTGTAGCTAAAAAGCTACAGATTTTTGTTCCAGTTTGAAGAGCTAAAAGCTAAATCCAGAGAAGCTTAGGTTTAAGCTAGAAAGAGTTCCTACGTGGTCCTAGGGAAGATTACGAAATAATACAATAGTGAATATACTCATGAAAATTTTGGGTCAACCTTTTTTATTCCTATTCATATTAAATTCCAATTTCTGATTTTATAGAATCGCAAGTTTCTCTAATTTCATTTATTAATTTCAGAAGATTTTCTTTTTGTAATTTATACCACGTAATGGAATCCTGATCATCTATCAAAGTAGGATACCTTGAAATCTGTTCATGTGAATATGATGATAAAATGGTGTCAAACCAATCAGCACATCTCCACAATTTAATAATTTTAATAAAAAAATCTGTTTCTTCAATTGTAAATAATTCATTTCCTTTTCCATAGTAAAACATACCTAAGAGTATAGATAATTCATCTCTTATCTGTTCCAAATCACGATTGTTAGAATAATTAGTAGTTTCCACTAATCTCATCATTTTTTGTCTTAACAAAGCTAACTTTTCGATTGCCAATTTGTATTTTGGATCAATATCTTTATTCTCTACATCGATTTCAATTGGATTCTTTTTCCAATATTGTTTTAAAGGAATTTGTAATTTATTTAAATCGAGATCGATTTTCTTAGAAAGATTTTCATAAAGTTTTTGTTCTTTTCCTGTAAGCATGATACCTAACGATTGTTTCCACACTAAAATTTTCTTTTGTTCTGATTTATTAATCCCATCAAGAAATTCACTCATTCCTTTCAACCACTTAACTAATGGTGGCATCAGTTTTTTTAGTGGCTTGTCGAGATTTCCACATGGAATTCCCCTTTCAAATATATCTGCAAGCTCATCTAAAATTACAGGTAATTGAAGATGGCCAAGTCTTTGTGGATCAGTAAAAATTCTGAATTTTAAAAAATAAGCTTTCAAATATTTTTCTAATCCTTGCTGGGCACAAAATGCAGCAAATCCATAATCTTCATCTTCGAATGATTTTTCTGCTCGCATCAAGTCTTTTTCTGCTTG